>JAWOFK010000057.1:0-77486 GCA_046497565.1 Dehalococcoidia bacterium | reverse complement strand
TGGCTCCGCAACTGAGTTGCTTAACCAGCCGCACAGATCAACTCGTCGGTTCATTCTCCAATAGGCACGCCATCACCCCGATAAAATCGGGGCTCTGACTGCTTGTAAGCACAGGGTTTCAGATTCTATTTCACTCCCCTCCCGGGGTGCTTTTCACCTTTCCCTCACGGTACTGGTTCACTATCGGTCATCAGCAGTATTTAGCCTTGGAGGGTGGTCCCCCCTGCTTCCCACAGGATTCCACGTGTCCCGTGGTACTCAAGAACACAAGCAGAGACTTCTCCTTTTCGCCTACGGGACTATCACCTTCTTCGGTTGCCCTTTCCAGAAGCATTCGACTAAGAAGAAGTTTTGTCACTCTGTGGCAGACCTTGGAGTCTGCCCCTTGTGCCTTACAACCCCAGGATAGCTTAGGATCCAAGTCCACTGAGCTACCCTGGTTTGGGCTGTTCCCCTTTCGTTCGCCACTACTCAGGGAATCTCGGTTGATTTCTCTTCCTCAGGCTACTAAGATGTTTCAGTTCACCCAGTTCCCCCTCCGACATAATCGGAGTGCCTCGATTTCGTCGAGGCGGGTTGCCCCATTCGGGAATCCCCAGCTAAGCTAGCTAGACAGCTGACTGAGGCTTTTCGCAGTCTTGCCGCGCCCTTCTTCGGCTACTGATGCCAAGGCATCCACCCTATGCTCTTTCTCCCTTGACCCACGCCAGGCAGAACACAAAACCTATTCAATTGTTAACGTGCAGAATTATTCTCCAACAGGAGAACGGACATTATACAATACCGCTTTTTTGTTGTCAAATTGAACTCGAATCCGGCGGGCACCGGTTTTCCAGTTTCCGGACAAAATCGGTCAACAGCGTTTATGACAGGGGCATGTTATCTATCAACCTGGTCGTGCCTATCCTGACGGCCAGGGAAGCCAACGCCGGCCGGTCGATGGAGCTTAGTTCCTCCAATGTCTCGGCATCGGCAACGCTGACGTAGTCGATCCGGGCTAAAGGTTCCTTTTCTATGAGCGAAGTCATTTGCCGGCGGATTTCTTCCGCATCCTTCTCCCCACGTATCCCCAACTGCCGGGCCAGTGTAAGGGCCTTGAACAGCACCGTCGCTGCCCGGCGCTCTTCAGGGCTGAGGTAAACATTGCGACTGCTCATGGCCAGACCATCGCTCTCTCTTACCGTGGGTACAACCACGATTTCCAGCCCCATGTTGAGGTCGGCCACCATGCGCTTGATGACAGTCACCTGCTGCGCATCCTTCTGTCCAAAGTAAGCCCTGGCTGGCTGGACAATGTTGAACAGCTTGGCCACGATAGTGGCCACCCCCCTGAAATGCCCGGGGCGGGATGCTCCCTCGAGTCGCTCCGTTACGTTCTGCACATCTATCCAGCTACTGAATTGTGGTGGATACATCTCATCATCGGAGGGTGAAAAGACGATATTGGCCCCCTCTCGCTGCAACAGCTCCAGGTCGCGATTGAGGTCCTGGGGATAACTGGCAAGGTCCTCCCTGGGGCCAAATTGGGCCGGATTGACGTAGATGCTAACAACAACGGCGGAATTCTCCGTTCTGGCCCGCTGTACTAAAGCCAGGTGACCCCGGTGGAGATAGCCCATAGTGGGAACAAAGCCGACTGTGCTGCTGAGCTGCTGCCTTAGCGCCCTCAGGTCAGCGATTGTTTCTATTACCTGCATTTGGATTGCTTCGCTTCCCCTTCGCCACGCTCAGGGCTTCGGCTCACCGCAATGACACTGATGACGCCTCAGGCCTGAAGCTGCTTGACGATGCTTTCATCCATGGTGTAGCCATGTTCTGCAGTGGGGAAAGCAAGAGATTTGACTTCGGACATGTAACTGGCAACAGCATTCTTGATTTCTCCGGCCAACCAGGCATATTGTTTGGCATGCTTGGGCACGAAGTCGGTGTAAAAGCCGAGGATATCACTGATCACCTGCACTTGACCATCACAGCCAGGCCCGGCGCCGATGCCAATGGTGGGGATAGTTAGCTTCTGAGTAATCAGCAGGGAAAGAGGTGCCGGAGTGCATTCCAGGACGATGGCAAAAGCGCCTGCTTGCTCCAGAATAACGGCATCGTTGAGCAGCTTTCTGGCTTCCTCCACCGCCTTACCCCGTACCTTGAATCCTCCCAGTTGATGTATTGATTGCGGGGTAAGCCCGATATGACCCATTACCGGGATGCCGCAATCAACAAGACGTCTGACTTTCTCGGCAACGACCTCGCCGCCCTCCAGCTTCACCGCCTGGGTCCCTCCTTCTTGAATAAACCTTGCAGCATTGGACAGAGCATCGGAGACGCTGATATGGTAGCTCATAAAGGGCATGTCGCCTAGCACTAAGGCCTTCTTGGTACCTCGCACTACAGCTTTGGTGTGATGGAGCATCTCATCCATGGTTACCGGGATGGTTGACTGATAGCCCAACATAACCATTCCCAGGCTATCGCCGACCAGTATCAAAGGCACACCAGCTTCATCCACCATCCCGGCCGTCACATAGTCATATGCCGTAAGCATAGGTATCTTCTCTTTCCTTTGCTTCATCTCTCTTATATCGGTAATAGTAATCCGCATTGTCTTACTCCTTCGCTTTAAATCCTGAACACTGATATCCAAACCCGGAACAAATCCGAATTTCAAATCTCCAAATTCAAACCATTTACGTCATTGGGATTTGGGTACGCAGAGGGACTAACGGCGAGGACTCAATGATTCTGTTCTGACTGTCCACCCGAACTATGCACGGCGTCATGCCGATTGCCTCATCATCGGGAACCTGGCAATAAGAGAGGATGATAACCAGGTCGCCCTTTGCCACCAGTCTGGCAGCGGCACCGTTGATGCCAATCATCCTCGAATCTGCTTCACCTTCGATAGCATAAGTGCTGAACCTGGCGCCATTATTGATGTTTAGCACCTCCACCTTTTCAAAGGGCAAGATGTCGCTGGCATCCATGAGCGACCTGTCAATACTGATACTGCCCTCGTAGTCTAAATCGACTTGAGTAACCCGGGCTCGGTGGATTTTACTTTTCAGCATAGTTCTCATTTTCTACCTCCTCAAGTGTGAACACCTTGTTTAGTTTTGCGCCAGCTCTGGACCCAGATTCGTGTTTGCTATCCCAAAAGATTCTTCACCTCCAGCTTCTGTAGTGCGACCCTTCAGGGTCGCGCAGCACGAGGCTGAAGCCTGGCACTACATTTTCAAACAGCATCTAGGAACTTCCTTCCTTACTTCTCTTTCGAAGAGAGCAGTGCTCGCATTTCTTCTGCTTTCCGTCCATCAACTTTGCCTTTAGCTAAAGCAATCGGAATAGTCTGAAGCGCTAATTCCTTATAGATAGTGAGTGCAGAGGGGCTTTGGGCCTCAATGGCGCTCAAGTGTCTCTCTATGGTGCCCAGGTCGCCGCGAGCAACAGGACCGGTCAGGCAGCCGGGCAAGCCAATATTGCCAATATTGTTTATCGTTCCTTGGAGCAAGGGCAGCAAGGCCCGGGTCGCCTCTCTTGAAGATACTCCGAAATCCTGCCACAGGTCCAGAGCCAGCTTGACCAGGGTCACCAGATAATTACAGGCGAACACGGCTGCTGCGTGGTACAGCACTTTGTCCCCCGGCTTGAGTTCCACCCAGCTGCCGTTTAAGAGAATAGTCAACTGCTTGAGCGTCGACAATAGCGGCTCTTCAGCTTCCAGGCCGAAGGTCGAGCCCGGCAAATTCTCCATGGCCTGGCCAACATCGGCGAAAGTCTGCAAGGGGTGGAAGGAACCGACAGCAGCTCCAGACTTCTTTGCTGGTTCCAGAATATCCACGGAATGAGCGCCGCTGCAATGTACCACGCCCTGGCCTTCACGCCACCGGACTTCACTGCATACCCGGTTTATAACATCATCGGGGGTGGTGATGAAGACCATCTCAGCAGCATCGATCAGCTCCTGAGCTGTACTGCAAACGTGGCAACCCGTAACCAGTCCGGCCAGTTTCTGGGCCGAGGATGAGGTCCGACTATATACAGCCACCACAGGCCAATTCTTTTGAGAAAGCCTCGCTGCCAGAGCAGTGCCCGTCGTTCCTGCGCCGATAAAGCCTGTCTTCAGCATTGGCCTGTCTCCTTAGCTGCTGGCACACCAGCCAGAGTCTCTGCTTTCTGAATTGCTCTGACTATGGCTTCGGCCACGACTTCGGCGGCCATTGTCCCCAGAGCACTAATGTCGGCTTCCTTTTCACCAGAAGAAAGAGCAAACAAAGTGTCGCCGTCGTACATCGTATGACAGGGGTCAATGGCACGAGCAATGCCAGCCTGGGCCACGCGGGCCAATCTGCCCAGCACAGCTTTGCTGAGCCTGGCATTGGTAGCGACTACCCCGATCACGGTATTAAATGGTGGCACTACTTCCCGGCCCCCGGTTTTCAACAGGCTGGAGGTAGATAAGAATCCGCTTCCGTCCGGCTTGCGAGGTCCGGCCAGAATTTCCCCCGTTCCCAGTTTAATCACATCTCCAACGGCATTTACCACTATCAGGGCACCTACCACGACGTCTCCGGCTATTTTCTGACTGGCAGTCCCCAAACCACTCTTAACAGCTCTCTTCACGCCGAGAATCTTGCCCACCGTTGCCCCGGTGCCAGCGCCAACGCATCCCTCGGCCACTTCGGTATCATTAGCAGCCAGGCAAGCTTGATAGCCCTCGTCGGCTCCGGGCCTGACCTTAGAATCGCCTACGTTCAGGTCGAAGATAATGGCAGCAGGCACAATTGGCACCTTCCCGGCGCTGGTCTCGTGACCAAATCCCCGTTCCTCCAGATACCTCATGACGCCGGCAGCAGCATCCAGGCCAAAAGCGCTCCCTCCACTGAGGAGGATGCCTTGAACTTTTTCCACCAGATTACCCGCGCGCAGCACATCCGTTTCTCTGGTTCCCGGTGATGAGCCACTGACATCGACCCCGGCCACAGCCCCTTGCTCACAAAGTATCACCGTGCAGCCGGTAGCTGCCTCTCTATCGGTATAATGCCCGACCTTAATTCCCGGAACGTCCGTCACAGCGCCAAACATAATCACAAATCAAAAACCCTCTCGGTCTAACCGAGAGGGTCATGAAAGCAACTCTTCTTGTCCGTCTCGGTCATCGTCGATCCAAGCGGAATTCTTAATGGCCTGGTTTTCCAGCTCACCGCCCGAGGGTCGATGGCTCTTCTAAAATAATGGTAGTAAATCCGCACTGTTTTGTCAATATTGCCAACCCTATCCCACCGCTCGGTACGCGAAGTTGCCGAGTTCTATCGCGTACGGGAGGGGAAAGAGATGGGAGAGGTCTATGAACGTGGAGTAATCCCGGAGACTGAAGGCCAGGTAGTTCCCTGTTTGTTTGGGGAGGCTGGGGGTACAAAGAGCCTATTGCCACAACCATGCGGCGGTGATAGAATCATAGTATAAGCTGGATATTTTTGGAAAATGCAACTTGTTAGGGTCCTTTTTGGGACAAGCTCATAGGGTGCTATATTTGGGGGCTTGGCCAGAGGAGGTGCTGAGTATGGAAATAAATACGGTAAGAGAGCAGAAGTGACTGACCGGGGCAATGGATGAAGCTAGAGAAGGGGGTTAAAGAAATCATGGAAGGAAAGTTTAGAGCAATAACACAAGTGTCTCTCGCCCTGCTGTTGGCATTGGGTCTGAGCTTGGTGCCTCTTGTCCCGGTGATGGCAGTTGAACTCCCCAGCATCTCGCCGACAACAGCCCAGTACGATCTCGATGACCCGGCTGAAGTCATGACCACCATCACCTGGGGGGCCGCCAGCAAAATAGACGGGATCAGTGATGGTGACGGAGATTTAAGCCCGGGCCTGGGCAAGGACTACATAGTGCTGGTTAAGACCCTGATTATCTTGAATAGTTATCTCGAAGGTAAGCTCACGGACATTGGAGACGAGGTAGAGCTGCTCATCGAATTCGATGTCGGAGCTGCCACCTTCACCATCACGGCAATTGGGACTCAGCCTTCTATCTCTCCGACAACAGATAACTACGATCTCGATGATCCGGCTGACGTGGAGACCACCATCACATGGGGTATTGCCGGTAGCGTCCAGTCCATCACTGAAAATGGCAGTCCTCTGACTTCGGCTCAGTACACCGTGGGCTCCACCGTCGGGGGGAAGGCGCCGCTGACCATCCGGAGTGGTACGTACCTGGCAGGGAAGCTCACGGATATCGGGGACGAGGTGGTGCTGACCATCGGCTTTGATGTCGGTAACGATGCTACCTTCACCATCACGGCAATTGGAACGCAGCCCTCTATCTCTCCGACAACAGCCCAATACGACCTGGATGACCCCGATGATGTATCGACAACCATCACGTTGGGCTCCGCCGCATCGGTGGTTTCCGTCACTGACGATGTTGGTCCTTTGACCAAAGGAGCACTGCAGGACTACACGGTGGTGGGCACGACCTTAACCGTCCTGGATGGTTACCTTGAGGACAAGCTCATAAATATCGGGGACGAGGTGGTGCTGACCATCGGCTTTGATGTCGGTAACGATGCCACCTTTACCATCACAGCAATTGGAACTCAGCCCTCTGTCTCTCCGACAACAGCTAACTACGATCTCGACAGTCCGGCTGACGTTGAAACCACCATTTATTGGGGTACTGCCGCTTACGTGGTGTCCATCACGGAAAATGGCAATCCTTTGACCTTGGACACCCACTACACCGTGACTGATATAGACCCCGGCGTGTCTGCCAAGTTGACCATTCTGAACGGTGCGTACCTTGAGGGCAAGCTCACGGATATAGGGGACAAGGTGGTACTGACCATCGACTTCGATTTCGGCAACGATGCCACGTTTACTATCACGGCCACCGGAGTAAACCCCGCCGTCTCTCCATCAGCAGAAATATACGACCTGGACGCGCCGGCCAATGTCGAAACCACCATCACGTGGGGTACTGCCACCGAAGTAGATGCCATCACTGCCAATGGCAGTCTTCTGACCCCGGGAGTTCACTACACGCTGGGTGCGACCGTCGGGGGGAAGGCGCCGCTGACCATCCTCCATGCCACTTACCTTGAGGGCAAGCTCACGGATATCGATGACAAGGTAGTGGTGACCATCGACTTCGATTTCGGTGCCGATGCCACCTTAACCATCACGGCAACAGGAATTCAGCCCAGCATCTCTCCGCCAACAGCCACCTATGACCTGCTTGATTGGCATGATGTCACAACGACCATCAGCTGGGGCAGTGCCACTAGAATCGATGCCATCGTGGATGATGGTGGGTACACTCTGGAGGAAGGCATCGACTACACGGTGACTGATATACTCCCCGGAGTGTCCGCAGATTTGACTATTCTGTGGAGTACGTACCTGATGGGCAAGCTCAGGAACTTCGGACACCAGGCAGTGCTGACCATCGACTTCGATGTCGGTAGAGATGCTACCTTTACCATCACGGTGCCTTCGCTGTGCTTCATTGCCACCGCAGCCTATGGCACACCGATGGCAGAGGAAATACAAATCCTGCGTGAGTTCAGAGATAAATATTTGCTCACCAATCCGGCCGGGCAAGCCCTGGTAGACCTTTATTATAGGAGCAGCCCGCCGGTAGCTCGGTTCATTGCTGAGCACCCCGGCCTGAAGCCGGTAGTGAGGACCGCCCTGTTACCTGCCGTCGTGATGAGCGCAGTAGTTGTCAATACCAGTCCGGTGGAGAAGACGGCCATACTGGGCTTGTTGGTGCTGGTTTCAGCGGCACTGGCGGTATGGGCAACCAGACGGCGAGGCAGACGTCCGGAGTATAGCTGAGGATGAAATACGCAGGGCGGGGACGAAGCCCCGCCCTGCGTATTGGATGCATCAAGGGCGGTGTCCTATGTATGCTGCCTCTGGCACGGGGACGATTCAGGCGAAGACAGGACTACCCTGCTTGTTTTGTAGTTGCCTGATTTATCAGGCCCGGTTGCCTGGCAAACTGGGCGACCAACCGTTCTCTTATCCTTCCTGGCTGCAAAACCTGATGACCTCAGCGAAGTTGTTGATTCTGGTAAGGTTGGCGCTTTCCGCAAAGCCGTCATAGGTGAGATTGATCCAGGGCTTATGGTACAAGGCACTGAACTTCTCCGACATGGCAGCGACAATTCCACCGGGCATGCAGCCATGGGGCATTACCGATATTACACCGGCAAACTCAGGATTCTCCATCCATTCGATTCCCGCACCTATACTGAGAACTGCCTCGCTGCCACATCTTGGCGAAAGCCAGCGGCTTGTCTGCGCCAGCAACTCCTCCGTTGAGGGCTCTCTCTCATCAATTAGCCCCTGGAAATGTTTAGCTACCACGTGGTCGTCGTGCTCCCAGGCACGCTTTATTATGTAGCTAATCAGCGCCTTCAAGAACTTCCGCTCCCTGACGGCATCCTCAACATGCCGGTAGAAGATATATTTCATCCATTCCCCCATGGGAGAAACGACGACCTCCAGCCCGGCCCTTTCGCACTCCCTGACCAGGTCCTGGTTGCTGAATCTGTTGGAGCGCAGGAAGATTTCGCCGTTGATGCCCACCAGCGGGTGGCGGGGTAGTTCGGGGTCAATGAGGGACTTGAAATCAGGAGTTGCCTGGTGCAGGACATCGTCAAGACCCTCTCTGTTACGGACGTGCTCTATAATTCTGCCGAGATATCCGTCGAACAGTTCATCTGCCGAGCCTGGCCGCTTCTCATAAGGCCGGGTGCGCCAGAGCAACCTTTGCAGATAGTCGATAGCGACGCATCCCTTCCAGGCCAGGCGGGCAAAACGAGGGCTAATTTCTGTATCGCGGTATGCATTGTTCGACACAGTGGTCCGTATAGGGAGGTCAATGCCTACATCCTTAAGTATGCTGATTTGTTCCAGGGCATATTTTCCAAAGCGGCAGGGACCGTATGCCCCGGCCATAACTGCCTCGACATTTTTCAAGTCGGTGCCATTCTCGTGATAGAACCTCAGAAAATCGCCCAGGGTTACCCGATAGGGCAGGCATTCCGTGCCCGAGGTTAGCTGGTCGGCATAGAATAGATTGTGTTCATTTGCTTCAGGAAGCACCATTGCTCGAAAGCCGCTGCCCTCCAGAAGGGCAGCTACAAGCTCAATATGCGGCGCCATCCTGGGAATAATAAAGGTCTTCTTTATATCAATGACGGGCGGCAATGCTCTGCGGTAGATATCCTCTCGCCCGACACCCGGCGTGCTAGGTGCCGGCGTTCCTGCGGAATGGGCAAATCCTGCAATGGTGTCGACGAACGCTTCCAGGCGGGTGACGATGCCAGCCTCAGCGGCATGCTCGTCTATTTCCAGCTGCCCCATCGGCTTGCCCCCCATGATATCTTCCACGAGGTGCAGGATAAACGAATTCGGGCCGCATCCGAAGTTTGTCAGCCACAACCCGTAAAGCTGTGGGTCTGCGGCGGTTATGGCAGCGGTGGCTATGAATTTGGTCTCATAGAACCAGTAGGGACGGTCGGAGTAGTCCCCGGGATTCACCGAATCCAGGGGTAGAAAGTCCAGCGGTACGGGCACGACACCGAGCTGGGCCAGCTTTTCCGCGATACCCAGATTTGCCCCGGCGTCCTGGTACATATAGGACCGGGCGAGGAGGACAACACCCAGCTGACCGGTCTGGCGCAGTTGCTCCAACAATTCTCTGCCTAATGCCGCCCGGTCGGCCTCGAATCTCCGCTGAGAATCTATGCCGGCCAGGGCTGCTTTCTTGCCTTCCCTTCTGCTGAATCCCATCTTGACAGCAACATCGGCAAGGTTGCTTATTGCATCGGCATCGCCTCGACTGAAATCGAGTATCGGTATTAACAGCCGTTCCCCCAAGCCCAGCACATTGCGTATTATGTATGGAGAGGCCTGGACTAAGGGACAGGAGTATTTCTGGTCGGCATCGTTATTTTTGCTGCCCAGCCGAATAGCGCAGGGGTAAAGTACGTAATCCACATCCTTGAGCATTGCGGCATGTCCATGGAGAAGTTTGACGGGGAAACAACTGTCGGTGTAGCTTAACTCGATGGCCTGCTCCATAATTTCGCCGGTGGTCTGACTGGAAAGGATAACCCTGGCGTCGAGGGCATTGAGAAACCCGATCATTAGTGGAGCATAGTCATAGACCAGCAATGCCCTGGGAACGCCCACCGCAGGCCCTGTACCGGAATCTTTCTTGTATTCCCGAAAGAGTAGTTGTTCCCGCTTATCGAAGAAGGTCTCTCTCCTGGCATGACTGGCCACAGCGTCGTACTTGTCGCACCTGCTGCCGTAGTAGCTGGCTTCGGCACCCGGCATCTCCATGCGGGTGATAGTACAGTTGTTGTCGCACCCTTTGCACACAAACGTAGTAAGCTTACACTCTCTATCTACAACCTCCTGAAAGCCGAGGAACTTGGACTCCTGGCCGACCATGGCCTCTTTGGCCAGGAGGGCTGCGCCTATGGCGCCGCTGACCTCCTTGTGCTCCGCCACGGACAGTGTTTTCCCTTCAAGTTGATGATGAAAGGCGGAGACCACGGCCCTGTTGTAGAAGACCGCTCCGGTGAGGATAACCTTATCGCCCAGTTTTCTGTGCTCCACCACCTTGGAGAGATAGTTCTTAGCTATGGAATTGGCCAGGCTGGCCGTGATTATTTCCAGCGGCACGCCTTCCTGCTGTGCCGAGGCCACCGCCTGACTCATAAAGGCGGCACATCTCGTTCCCAGGTCGATGGTGTAGGGGGCGGCAAAGGCCAGGTCGGCAAACTGGCCGTTGGTCACGGACACGCCGAGCATCTCGGCCAGCTCATCGATGAAGCTTCCCGTTCCCGCAGCGCAGGCCTTGTTCATGTGATAGTCCACAACCACGCCGTTTCTTTTGATGACCAGCTTGGAGTCCTGTCCGCCGATCTCGATGATATCGGCTTCGGGGTCTATCTCGGCAGCGGCCCTGGTCTGTGCCGTTATTTCGTTCTTAATCAAGTCCGCCCCGATGAAGCCCCCCACAAGGTATCTGCCCGAGCCGGTAACGCCGACGCCGGCTATCTTGACCTTGTCTGCGCCGTCCCTGAGCAGGTTCCTGAACACCTGCCTCACGGCCTCAACCGGCCTCCCCGCGGTCATCAGGTAGTTCTTGGCCAGCAATCGCGTCCCCGATTCATCCATTATCACCGCCTTGGTGCTGGTGGAGCCGACGTCAACACCGAGGTAGCCGGTGTGCTGCTCTTCTATCCTCCGGCCGTCCTTGCTGTCGGGCACGGCGATAGTTTCCAGCCTGGGCATTTCGAAGTAGTGCTGCTTGACGTCCGTTCCCGGCAGCACAACGTCCCGGGAGGTTTTTCCTATGGAAAGCAATGCCGAACCCAGGGATTCCATGTGCAGGTAGTGCTCGGGGATGATTACTTCAACGGGATGACCATTCCTGTCGGAAATCATGTCGTTCAGGGACTTGGCCACGGCGGGGTTGGCGGCAACGCCGCCCACAAAATAGACCGGCTCCTGGAAGGGCCCTTTCTTCAGGGCCGCCACCATACGGGCCACGCTTTCGCACAGTGCATAAAGCATGGCGTCCAGCTGGACCCCCTTCTGCTGGAGGTGGATGAGGTCGGTCTTGGCAAATACGCTACAGCGGGCGGCTATCCTGGGTGGAGTGCCCTGGCATTGCAGCGCCAGGCTGGCGAAGTCCTCCATGCTGATGCCGAGCCTGTAGGCCTGCTGCTCCAGGAACCTTCCTGTACCCGCGGCGCAAAGGGGATTGGATTCCACCTTCCACGGCTTCTTCAAGCCGTCTTCCAGCTCTATCACCAGGGTGCTCTGGCCGCCGATTTGTATAACGGTTTTAACGTCGGGATGGTGGTGGAGCAGCCCGGAGATAATGGACAGCGAGCTGCTGTATTGCGTCCAGCCCATCTCTTGCGGGATGAAGGCCCTGCCGGAACCGGATACACCGGCAGCCAAAATATCCTTGAGATTGAATCTCTCGCCCAGCCTGGCGATGAGGGAACTGACTGCGGCCCTGGGGCCGGAGCTGGCCTTCTCGGTATCAAATTGAACGACCCTGCCATTCTCCTCTATGAGTGCCAGCTTGGCATTGACAGAGCCGATATCTACGCCCAGATAGTAACCCATTGCGCGGTCAGCAATTATAGCAAGAAACAAACTTTCCTAAAAGTGGCATTCCCTCTCCCTTGACGGGAGAGGATTAAGGTGAGGGTGAAGAAAGCCTGACAACTGCATTGTCTTCCCCTCGTCATCGCAAGCGCAATTCCCCCTCCCCCAAACGTCCATTCGTCATCACGATTTCCCCGTTGTTGTCGTTGCGAGTCCCGACTTGTCGGGGCGTGGCAATCTCAGCGGGAATCCAGGAACACCATACTAATCAGGCCTACTATAAGTCAGGCATTATGTCCCCGCTGAAGATAATACGCCCCATAACGCTGTTATTCCTTGAATTTTTCTTACCTAAGTAGTAATGTTACTCTTAACTCAGGAGATACGAGGAGGTCAGCATGGGTCACAATGAAAAGGTACTAGACAAAATTGCTATGATGGAACAGCGAGCAGACGAAAGAAAGGCTTTGTGGCACACTATTTCGGATTCTTTCGAAAAGGAAGGAGCAGAAGGTGTCGCAAATGAATTGGCAGTTGAAATGGATGAATTTCGAGAGACTTTTGATGTCTTGCTTGCCAAACTCAATGACATGCTGTAGGGGGGGTAGAGAATATGCTTCATCTTATGAGACTTAAGATTCGCGATTTCCGAGGATTCGCTGATGCACAGGAGTTGAATTTTGACCGGCCTGTCGTGCTCCTCTGCGGTGAGAATCACCGCGGTAAAAGTAGCACCCTCAATGCTGTAGAATGGTGCCTCTTTGGAGAGAACTGTGTTGGCAAAAAGACAGGCATCCGTGAGCGTATCGGGTGGGAAATCTCCAATCGTTATGTATCAGGAGAAGGCGTACTCGTTGAAGTCGAATTCAAGGGCCCGGAGGGTAATTATGTTGTGACACGTGAGCTAAGCGGGACTGGCAGACGCGCTTCAGAGAGAATAATGGTCGAGTTGCCAGACGGGGTTGAGCTACACGGTGATGACGCAGAGCGCCAAATTTACACTTTATTCCATTCATCATTTCAAAACTTCATGACTACAGTCTACCAGCATCAAGAGGCTATTCGGGCTATCTTGACACAAGAGCCGCGAGATCGAAATGATGCCATTGATAGGCTTCTGGGCCTCTCTGAATATAGAGAACTTGTACGAGGAATGACCGACGCAAAGATTGGGAATCTATACAAGACTATGAAGAATGAGTTCGATAGTTTCAGACAACGTGCAGAGCAAAGTATCCGCATATACGACAAAGAAGCACGGGAGAAGAAGGAAAAGGCTATTGTAGAGGGTATGGGAGAAGAATACATAACCGAGAAGGAAGCTTTACATCGTGCAAAGGGCATTGGCGAGGCAGTTATATCTCTTGCCCAGGAGTTAGGGATAAGCGATCTGCCAATAACCATGCCCCAGAGTTTTGGGGAGGTTGCGCAGTTTCGAGACGACGTAAAAGACAAGATTGACGCCGTCTGGCTCCACTCGCCAGACATGGTTAAGCAGACAACCCTAGAGAGAAAACAACGAGGACTAGCCACTCTTGTAGGAAGATATGAAGATGTCAAAAAAGCTGAGGCTGAAGCCCAAACAGAAAGGGATAAATTCGTTCAACAGCACGGTGACGAGACTGCTCTAGTTAAAGCTCTTGAGGCACAACAAGAAGAGATTACAAGGGTCGAGGAAGACATACACAAATCAGATGCAAGGGCAAGTCTGGTCAGAGAGGCCGTACAATATTTTAGAGAAGTGGTCTCAGATACCGAAAAAAAATACTGTCCGTTATGTGGCGCCAAGGCACCACAGTTGCTAAATCAACTAGAGAGTGAATGGGAAGACAAGATAGAGGTAGAGGTAAGAGCCCTAGAGGCCGAGAGGAAGGAACGGCAAGTTGAACTCAAGCAACTTAAGTCTTTTAAGGACCAGCTTGAGCAACTAGAAAAGGCGTTGGCGGTGGCTCGCTCTAGCTTAGAGGAATGTAGAACTCAAGTCACTGTTGCTTTGCAACGTGAAATTGGTAAGCATGAGGACCCCCTCGCCCTTCTAAACAAACAGCTTCAGGACATAGCTTCAGAGTTAGAGTCGCAACAAAAGGCCATAGAAAAGCAGGGTGAAAAGAGAATTGCCATCTTTGACCAATTGGCGAAATTGAGAACAATAGACGAGATCCTGAGTCTGGAACGGAAGAGAGAAATTGTTGAGCGCATATGGAGCACAAAGGAATACAAAGAATTGGATAAGTTGATAGACAAAGCATCTCAGTTTATGGAGGATGTGCAGGCCATCAAAGGTGCCTTAGCTACTGCTTCAAGAGAGGAAGCTGAAGCTAAGATAGGTGCTGCTGGAACGAGCCTAGATAAATATTTCTGCCGCATAGCAAACCATCCAACTATAAGGGGGCTTGTTATGGAAGTAACCGAGGATTCTCGAACTGGACTCAATTTCTATGACATAAAGAGCAAGGATGGATTGGATCCAACACCTATTCTAAGCCAGGGAGACCTTAATTGCCTAGCTCTTTCCCTCTTTTTTGGCTTAGCAGAGGCAGCAGAGGAGACACAGCCCTTCGCATTTCTGATGCTGGATGATCCCTCCCAGAGTCTTGGACCCGAAATGGAGCAACAGTTCGTAACTGTGCTTGAGGACATAGCTGAGCGGAGGCAACTCATCATTTCCACACCATACGTAGGATTCAAAAACCTCCTGATGACTAACATTACCAAAAACAAAGGTGTGTATGATTTTCTTGACTGGACGGAAAAGAACGGACCACAGATTACTAGGAATGCGTAGCCCATGAAGGTGGACACATACCAACGTCTAAAACAGATTCGTGCCAAATTCGGCCCAGGGATCTTCGGCAAGATTGCACAGAAGCTACTGGCTCTTGCCCTCTATGAAGCTGGTTTCTTTGACATAGTTGAACGTGAAGTGCAAGGCGCTGACATCGACGCTGCAAATATGATGGGGAAGAAGTATGCCTTGGAAGTCAAGACAACGGATGGTGAGAGCATTCCTATATCTAGAGAGAATATAGAGGCCCTAAAAGATCGCACCAAGGATGGCTATCTGCCTGTGATAGCTGCAGTTCGGATACAGATGTTTGAAGATTGGGTATTTGCCAATATACCGCTGGGTAATCTCAGACCAGGCTCTCTTCCACTTAGCCGATTGCGCGCATACCGCATCAAGGATATTGAGACCTCTGTCTGCCCAGCATTCGAAGTGGTGGTGAGTCAACATTTCAGCGGTACACTCGCAAGAGGCGAGGAATACCTAAGACAAGTCTTGGAACAGAGACGGAACGAACGTAAATAAGTTTCTTTACAGCAATGTCCCTAATGCAATGACTTATTTCTTACTCGCAATGCATATATGCGCAAATAGATTAAATGAATTCCAGAGGCACAATAATAATCAAGCCTATCACAAATCAGGTAGTATGCCCCAGAATATCCTCTGGGTCTGACACTGCTTGGTGCTTCAGCCAAGCCGATATAGTATCTTCCTTTTGTTTTCTCCTGGGCCTTGACGCTTTCTGCTTGATCCTGCTAAGTGTAACGGCATTGAGTTTGTTCATATCTACCCATAATCCATCCTCGTGATTTCCTTGCCCGAACTGTTGAGCAGATACCACAAAAATCTCTCCATTGCTCAGAATAAATTCGAGCGCTCCCCAACCAGAGAGATCTTCTTTGGAGTTTCTTTCCCTAACAAGCAAGACTCCTAGTTCATTTGCTCTCTGTATAAAATGTCTTTTTGTGGTGTCCATGTTCATCCTCCTCTTTCCAGGATTCCAAATTGTTCCCGCCTGTCATTGTGAACCAAAGCAGAGTTATATAATGCTTCTAGCTCTTCGTAGAGTCTAAATAGAAATCTACTTCTAAATGTTCGAAAGGGCGTCTGAGTGATGAATTGGTCGAATAAAATCTTTTCCTTTACGGTTGGTCCAATTATGAAAAACCGAGTAGGGAATCTACTTGGTATTTTCAGCAGTCTGTCCAATCCAGATTTTACCCTTGTTGTCTCCTCCACCTCGAAAGCGTAGACTGGAAACAATCCATAATCATCTTCATCAAACCATAGAGTGTCTATTTCCCGGATTTTTGCCAAGTTAGGGCCTCTGAAAATATCGGTACAGTCGGATACAGTCACAAAATCTCCCAGGGATTTGCCTTGAAATTCTCTGATAGTTTGGTCATGCGGAGGCACATAAGTCTCATATCCGTAAATTTTACCCAGCGTGGCCAGCATTGCTTGAGCGATTCCGTGATCAATTTCTGGTTCTTCAGTAAAAACTTGGGCCTCAGGTCTTACGGAGACCTCTTCCACAACCTTGTAAACACCACTCCTCTCAGGTGGCACTGGTTGAAAAATCTTATATTGCCTTACAACTCGCCTAATAGTATCCCGCCAAGTTGGATTGGTCTTGGTTTTGGGATGACCTTCCACGATTTTGTTAATCTCCGATAAATGACCCTGTCCACCTAACTCCAATAGGGCTTCCCTGACAACAGCTTTCCACGTTAACCTTTCCTTGTCCATTCTGATTGCCGTACCACTTATCGCAAGATTGCTTCCTGGAGCTCCTTTTCAGTTCTTGAGCTTACTTTCTGGTTAGACATCGTAGTCGCCTTTCGTTGAGTCCACCGCTTCAGTTAGCTGCTATATGACCGTGCTGCGTCAATTTCCTTTGTCTTCATTTTAGCTCAAAAGGCATTGTTTTTGAACGAAAATCGCTGTGAATTCCACAAATTACAGGGACGCAATACTAACTGAGCGTAGCATAAACGAGGTGCTGTGTCTCCAGGATAGCCCCACATACCCCCACCGGGATTGCCACGCCCCGACAAGGTGGCGCTCGCAATGACATCTGTTATCGTACCCCAGGCTCCAGGAGCGCGAAGCCGCTCTGCTTGTCCTGGATACGCGCGACGTCTGCACCGAGGATTTCGTAGAGGATAACTTCTCCGACAAGCCAGGTGGTCACGCCCTGCCGCAGGCAGCCGGTCATGGTCCGCCCCGCCCGGCCCAGGGCTGCATGTATGTGCAAGACCGGTTTGCCATGTTCATCAGGGGCGAGCACGCCTACCCCCACCACCTCGTGGGCCCCTTCAATGGGCAGGAGCACGGGCTCCGGCGGCCTTTCTTCCGAACGCCGCGGCCCGACAACGACGTCGCCACCCCCAATGCCACCCACCAGGATAGCATGTCCCACAGAGACTCCCTTCTCTTCGGCAAAACGCTCGATACATCGGGGCACAACATCGCCATCCTCCAGCCGTATCACGAACACCCGGCCAATTCGTCCTTCGCATGCTTTCATTCTGAACCCCCCTTCGCGACTCCAAGTTAAATTCTAAACTCCAAGCACTAAATCCTAAACAAATCCCAATATCTTAATTCAAAGTTCAAAACCTTTTTGGGCATTGGGCTTCTGGTCATTTGATATTGTCCAGTATTTAGAATTTAGGATTTTATTCTCCAATTTATGCAGTCAACTACGGGCAGGCAAGTTCGGTTACCAGAAGCTCCAGAGCTAACTTGTCGCTGTATTTGCCGGTCTTGATGGCTGAGTCCGTTTCCAGAAGCTTATCGTAAGCGCGTTTCACACCTTCAAAATCATAAAGTCTGGCCTGGCTGAGCGTCTTGTCCAGGGGATAGCTTGATTTCAGTCCCAACCTGTCCTGAATCTGCGGGCGGGATAAGCCCGGTTCGAGATCTCTGGCCTGGGCAATCAAGCGGAATTGCCTGGTAATCATGACCAGGATATGTGTTGGCGCCATCCCTTCATTATACAGCCGGTGAAGTATGCGCTGGGCCGCCTCGGTCCGCCCTTCGGCCACTGCGTCCACCAGGGCGAAGATGTTAGCTTCCTGGACATAGCTTGTCAGTTTTCTGACATCATCCTCGCCGATAGCTCGCTTCTGACAGTAAAGAAGCAGTTTCTGGATTTCACTATCCATCGCCCATAAGTCTCCGCCTATGAGTTGGGCGAGCAAATTCACAGCCGGGGGGGTGATATCGCCGCCGTCTTCCCTGACCCGTTGCTGTATCCAGGCCCGTAAGTCCTGGCCTCGCAGCAAGGGGAAAGTTCTTACTTCGGCCGATGGCGAAAGCTGCTTTAAGAGGGGGTTATGACCCTTTACCTCTCCATCAACCAGCACCAGCACAGTAGTTTCCGGCATTCGCTCGACGTAAGAAGCCAGGCCTTGCCATTCGCCCAGCCCTCCGCCGGACCTGGCGGCTCTTTTGCCCGACCGCGGTCTGCTTTGTTTTGGCTCGAAGCGTCCCAACAAGCCGTCGACTATAACCAGGCGATGTGGGGACAAAAAGGGACCGGCATCGCAGTTGTTTCTGAGTTCATTGAAGGTCAGGTTTCGACCCTCCAGGCTGGTGGTGCTGGTCGCTACCATTTCCCGCTCGCCCAGGCCGGCCTTGATTCTGTCCAACGCTTGATTGAGTGAGAAACCGTCCCGCCCGTAGAGAATGTAGAGCATTTGCCTCGTATTCTATCACAGCACCGCCCTTTCCTGGCAGGGACTGTAAAGCGAAATATGGTAGGATATAATCATGAAGGTTGCCATTATCGGAATGCCCAAGAGCGGCAAGACGACCGTCTTTAATGCCCTGACCAGGGGCCGGGCTGAAGTCGCCTCTTATTCCACTACCCTGGCTCCCAATACCGGCGTGGCCAAAGTGCCCGATGCCCGACTAACCGTGCTGGAAGGCATATTCCAGCCCAAGAAGACCGTTCCCGCAGAAGTGAGCTACACGGATATTGCCGGCTCAATTAAGGGCTTTGGCCGGGAAGGAATGGGGGGAGAATTCCTGAGCTACCTGACCACTGCCGATGCCTTGCTCCAGGTAGTCCGGCTTTTTGAAGATGAACAGGTTCCCCATCCTGAAGGAAGCGTGGACCCTGCGCGAGATATAGCTTCCCTGGATCTGGAGCTCGCCGTTTCCGATCTGGCTATTATCGAGAGAAGGCTCGACAAATTGGAGACCAGCTTGAAAGGAGCCAGGGCGACAGAGCGGGAATCATATCTGAGGGAGCAACTGTTGCTGCAAAAGGTTACGGCGGGGCTGGAGCAGGATATACCGATAAGACGGCAGGGCCTGACCGCAGAAGAACTCAAAATGCTGTCCAATTATCAATTCCTTACCGCCAAACCCATGCTGGTAGTCCTTAATATGGGAGAGGCGCAAATATCAGAGGCCTCACAATGGGAGGGTGAGATAAGTTCCCTTTATCCGCAGTTTGCCATAGTAGCTCTTTGCGGCAAACTGGAGGCAGAGCTGGCTCAGCTCAGTGATGCCGAGGCCCGGGAATTCCGTGAAGCCATGGGGCTGAGCACACCGGCGCTTGACCGGGTTATCGGCCTTTCCTACGATCTCCTGGGGCTGGTTTCTTTCTTTACCACGGCTTCGGCTGAGCTCAAGGCCTGGACCGTCCCCGGTGGCACTCCCGCACCGAAAGCGGCGGGAAAGGTCCACACCGATATGGAAAGGGGGTTTATCCGAGCTGAGGTTGTCAGCTATACTGATTTGGAAAGCTGCGGCACTCTGGCTGAAGCGCGAAAAAGAGGCCTGCTCAGAACAGAAGGCAAGAACTACATCATCCAGGACGGCGACGTAGTTACCTTTTTATTCAATGTCTAGGAACGTTCCGGCCCTGGCAGGCTCCCGAAATCGGGCTTCGTACGGAAGGGAGCAGTTGCCCCGATTTTGTCGGGACTTGGAGGTTGAGATGCAGACAATATATCTTGTGCCACACTCTCATTACGATGTGGCCTGGGCGCTGACCAAGGAAGAGTATCTCAATGTAAATGAGGATGTTTTGCGACAGGCTGTTGAATTAATGAAGAGGCATGAAGAATACAAGTTCTGCTGGGAGCAGATTTTTCCTTTGAAAGTGCTGGAAGAACGGAACCCCGAGCTCTGGCGGGAAATAAAGGAGATGATACAGAAGGGGAAAATGGAGATAATCGATGGTCAGTATTTGATGGCCGATACCATGCTTCCCGCCGGCGAGGTGCTAATAAGGGAGATATTCTTTGGCAAGAAGTACTGTCGGGAAAAATTTGGCGTGGATGTCTCCGTGGGCTGGTGTGCGGATAGTTTTGGAATGAATGCGCAGGTCCCCCAGATTTATAAGAAGTCGGGATACAAATGGGTCGCCTTTCGACGAGGGGCGAAGGAAATACAGAGCGAGTTTCTCTGGAGAGCGCTTGACGGGACCACCATCCTTGCCCATTGGATGCCCCTGGGCTACCGGGCCGGGTTCTATCTCGATAAATTGGAGGAAAGCTATAGAGAGCTCAACAAATACGTCACTACTTCCCACATCCTCATGCCTTCGGGGAGCGGCTCAACACCTCCGCAAAAGGAAACTGTGGACGTGGTCAGAAAATGGAACGAAGACCATAGAGGCGAGTCCCGGATGAAGATCGCTACCCCCTCTGAGTTCTTCCGAGCTTTGGAAGGTGAGGTGGGAAAATTCAAAATCCGTGAAGGAGAATTGTACGACGACGACTTAGTCGATGTTTTCCCTCAGGTATGTTCGTCCCGGGCCTGGGTGGTACTGGGGGCAAGGAAATGCGAAGGATTACTCATCAACGCTGAATGGTTTTCCACCCTGGCCTGGCTATTGGGGAAGGAATACCCGGCCGCCGCGTTGAACGAATGCTGGGAAAAGATGCTCTTCATCGCCTTCCACGATATCATCGCAGGCTGCGGGGTAGATGAGATTTACGATGAGGTTAGAGAAACATTTTCCTTCCTGGAAGAGCACCTGGGCAGGATTGTGTATGACGACCTGAAATTCATCGCATCCAAAGTCGATACGCAAGGAGAGGCGGTGATAGTCTTCAATCCACTCTCCCGGGGTATGAGTAACTGGTGTGAAGTCGATTTGGAGCTTGCCGGCTGGGATGAAGAGCCCGGACTCAGACATGGCGAGGAGGAGATAGAAAGCCAGGTTTTGGAACTGGAAAGGGACGAGGAAGGAAAAATCAGGCGGGCAAAGCTTGGATTTCGTGCCGATCTTTCTCCCCTGGGCTATAAGGTTTACCGGGTTATCGAGTCCCGACCTGGCCCGGATAAGGAACGGGAAAGGGCCATTGAAGCCAGGGAAAATGAAGTAGAAAACTCCTTTTTCAGATTACGGGTTGACCCCGGAACCGGCATCATTGAGGTTTTCGACAAGACGGGGAGACTTCTGTTGCAAGGGAATGAACTGCACATAGAGAACGAGATTGGTGACCTGTACCATCATCAACACATGTTCTTTGAATTAATAAAGAATGAAAGCGGGAAAGGGGTCTACTACGGCGCCTTCAGGCCCCAGAGATTCAAGATAGAAAATGGCCCCCTGAAGTCGAGGATAATCTTCAGCGCGGGCTATTACTGCTTCAGGTGGCCTTACCGCTTGTTTGAGAAGTTTGAAACCAAGCTTTATAGACACAAAGTCATGGATTTCACAAAAGAAGTCATCATTTATCGAGACCTTCCCAGGATCGAGTTCATAACCAGGGTTAAGAGCCGGTATCCGAATATAAGACTGAGGGTCAAGTTTGATACCTTCAAAGGACGGATGGTGTATTTTCGTGAGACCCAGTTCGGCGTCGTCCCGGAGCCCACAGAGCTTTTTGCCTCTCTGGAGAGGACGGGAACGCCGGCCGGCATTCCCAATTTCCTGTCCTGGTTCTGCTACGGCGACGCAACAAGAGGAATAACCTTTATGAACCGGGGCATCCCGGCGACTGAGATAAGGGAAAGCAGGGTTTACCTGACGCTGCTGCGGAGTGTGGGCATCCTTTCCGCCGATGCTGAAGCCGGAGCCCTCATCCCCACTCCGGATGCCCTGGAGCTCAACAAAGATTATACCTTTGAATACGCCTTGAAGCCTCACGACGGCGACTGGAAGGAATCCGAAGCCTACAAGCATGGCCAGGAGTACCAGCACTTACCGCTGGCAGTTCAAAGCACCCCGGGGCCCGGGGGCGCAGCCCCCAGTGCTCTGCCCCGGGAGTTTTCCTTCCTGGAACTGAGACCGGATAACCTAATACTATCAGCTCTCAAGAAAGCTGAGGACAGCGATGAGGTGATATTGAGGTTCTTTGAGACTAAGGGAGAGAAGACTGCGGCTGAAGTCAGGCTATTCCGTGAGATCAAAAAGGCAACAATTGCCGATTTACTGGAACGAGAGGAATACGAATTGAAAACAGATGGCAACATGCTGAAAATGGAGGTCGAACCTTTCGAAATAGTAACCCTGAAACTCAAGCTCTAGAGGATTGATTCGCCAGGTCGGCTCTCCTGGAATATAGTGCCAGGCTCCAGTATCGGCAGGCGGAGCTTGTGTTGAGCGCGGCCGGGATTCTTCGCCGAAAACGCAACAGCCGGTAAGACAAAGCATCAGAGCGGCGGTCAAGAGGGCTTCATAACCCCCTTCTATTCCCCTTATCTTGAGGGGGGTTAAGAAAGGGCATTCAGGCGAGGAAGCGGTGGGCAGAGAACAGGCTTGACCTTATTTGTTCAGAACGAAATCGTGCCGGGCTCGATAGATTTACCCGGCCAGACCTTGATTCCGTTAGATAGCTTATTTCCTGTCCCGATCAGCACATCATCTCCTAGAATGCAGCCATCCAGGACTTCGCTTTCCTCCCCGATACGACAACGGGAGGCGACCAGGCAGTTTCTCAGCCTGGCTCCCCTGCCAATGGTGCAATCCGGCCACAGTATCGCCCCTTCCAGGACGGCGTCTTCTTCCACACGACAGCGCGCCCCCACGACAGCCGGCCCCCTTATCGTGGAATTCCTGTCGATAAAGCAGGCTTCGCCGATTATGACCGGCCCCTCGATTTGAGCTGAAGAGTGAATGACGCTGTCGCCTTCAGACTCGGTGCCTTCATTGCCTTGATAGCGGTAGAGCAAATCGTGCTGTAATCCCAAATACTTGTCCGGAGTGCCTATATCAATCCAGTAGTCCCGGGAAGGATAGCTATATATGGTCTGCCCGCTGTCCAGAAGCGGGGGGAAAACATCACGCTCGAACATGGAGAATGTGTTGGGAGGGATATGGTTGAAAATATCGGGCTCCAAGATGTAAATCCCGGCATTAATCATGTTGGTGGTTATCCTGTCCCGGCTCGGCTTCTCCGTAAAACGTTTGACTCTGCCCTGGTTATCCGTTTCCACCACTCCGTACATGGTAGGGTCGCCCACAGGCGTCAAAGCCAGGCTGGCTATAGCTTTGTTCTTGCGGTGCAGTCGCGCCATCGCGCTCAAATCGATATCGGTGAAAATATCCCCGTTGAAGACGATAAAGGAGTCGTCAAGAAGTTTTTCCGCATTTTTCACCGCGCCCGCGGTCCCCAGGGGAAAATCCTCTATTGAGTAGGCGAGCCTGACGCCCAACTTGCTGCCGTCGCCGAAATAGTCCTTGACCTGCCCGGGTGACTTGCCCACCGCCAGGATTATGTCGACAATATCGTGCGTCTTTAGATAGCAGACGAGACGTTCAAGGAAGGGGCGATTCAAGACGGGAACCATTATCTTGGGGGTGTTGCAGGTAAGGGGACGCAGCCTGGTCGCTTCTCCACCGGCCAGAATAACAGCCTTCATCCCGGGTAAATTTACCCTACACCGAGCAACTGCGTCAAACTTCCTGCTCAGCTGGTGTTGCATCCCGGGATTCGATAGGCTACCGGGATTTCCTGTCGATGAAGCGGGGTTTGCCTTTGCTTTATTGCTGTGTTACCTTCTGGTTATCAGGGCAAGGAGGGAACATGGAGGTAACGATCAACAAAACGAAGGTGTCTATTGTGCAGGGGGATATCACCAAACAGGCTACCGAGGCCATTGTTAACGCTGCCAACCCCGGTTTAATGGGAGGCGGAGGGGTAGATGGGGCAATACACAGGGCCGGGGGGCCGGCAATCTTGGAAGAATGTAAGAAAATCGTTGCCCGGCAAGGGAGATTGCCCACGGGCAAAGCGGTAATCACCGGCGGAGGAAACCTCAAAGCACGGTATGTGATACATACCGTTGGCCCGGTATGGCACGGCGGCAGCAGAAACGAATCTGAGCTTCTGAAAAGCGCCTATTATGAGTGCCTGCAATTAGCCACTGAGAGCAAATTGACCAGCATCTCTTTTCCGTCCGTAAGTACCGGTGCCTACGGATACCCCTTAGATGAAGCGGCAAGGATAGCAGCCGGTACCGTGGTCTCATTTCTTAAACAGCAGGCCACCTCCCTTGAAGAAGTGGTGTTCGTCCTGTTCGATGCCAGAACTTACGAGAGCTACCGTTGGGCACTGCAAGAAGCGACGGGTGGGTCCAGAGCCCACTTTGCAACGTCAGGTTGACGACACGGCGCCACACAGATTGTCAAGAAGATAGACTTGCCCCTCTTTGTGGTGAGCGGTGTGGCTGGCCATCTGTTTCAGAAGGCGGGACGCCTCGTCGGTCTCATAACTCACTGTTTCCCGAGTATCCGTTCATAGATTGAGATGCTCAAGCGCCCTGTTTCTTAGCGTCTCGAGCAACCTGATCAGGGTAAGTGAGTCTTTATGTGATAGTTGCGACATGATTGCCTCGATCAGCCTCCAGACCTGTGGAGTTGCCGCTTCATAAGCCTTCTCCCCCTTGTCGGTCATGGACAGGCGTACCGACCTGCGGTCAGGCAGGTCTCTTTCCCTTGTCACCAGACCGGCCTTGACCATACGGTCGACTATCATGCTTACTGTGTTCACCTTATGCCCTATCCAGCGACCGACGTCGGTTGGCCTTACGGGCTCGTCGAGACATTTCATGGCCAGGAGCACTGAATATTGCTCCTGAGTGAGACCGAACTCAGCAGCTATTCGGTCCTCGCATCTGAAAAAGACGTCGCGGGTCCGGTGCAGCAACAACCACGCTTTCAAACTCGGGCTTTCCCCATCGAACTGTTCTGGCATATCGCTCTCCTCCTGACTATTTCCACGGGCTAGCCTGCCCGCCTCTGGCGATGTCTCCTGCAACTTTGTTTTCATGAGGTCACCTTCGCACCATGCGGCAATATTCGCATGGTATACATACAGGCCTCAATGCTAGCATGTGGAGAACACGCTGGGTATTGTGTTAACCTCTTATTTACTTGCTGTGCTAGCATGGTATAGAATATCAAGTGGCATGGGATTGAGCAGAGAGGCGCTGGTTCTTCTGGAACCAAGTCTGCAAAGTGAAATCAGGCAGAATGTCTGTGGATAAGATAAGGGTAGCGGTAATAGAGGACGAACAGCTGTTTCGAGAAATGCTGGTCGGCGCTCTATCCCGGCAGGGAAGTCTGGAGGTAGTGGATATGGCGGATGATGCTGAGAAGGCGATTGCACTGGCCCGCAAGTCCAAACCCGACGTGATTGTGATGGACATTGAACTTGCCGGGGAAATGGACGGCATTGATGCGGCCCTGGTAATCAAAAGAGAGAGCCCTGAGATTGGTATAGTTATTCTCTCCTCACATGACGATCCCCGCTACGTGACCAGCCTGCCGCTGGGAGAGAGCATGGGGTGGGCGTACCTGTTAAAGCGAACGGTTCGGGACGTATCCACGGTCATCCAGGCTATTGAGGGATGTGCGCGGGGTATGGTAGTCCTGGATCCGGTGGTGATGGCCAGGCTGCACCTGCGAGAAGGTTCTGAAGTTGGCAGGCTCACACAAAGGCAACAGGAGGTGCTCCGGCTGCTTGCGGCGGGGTTTAACAACGCCGCTATCGCCAGGCGGTTGGTACTTGAGGAGAGGTCCGTTGAAAGCTACATCAACGTCATCTATCAGCGCCTGGGGCTCTCCGAGGAGCCGGAAATCAACATGCGTGTCAAAGCTGCACTGGCGTTCCTGAAATCCTCGCAGGGGGGTAAGCACGGAGCACCCGTTGCGTAACCCTCAGCCGATTACTGCGCTTGAAGCGCTGTAAGAGGCACCTCTGCCGTAACTCGTGTGCCCTTGCCGGGAACGCTCTTGATGGCACAACTGCCTCCCGCCGCCGCCGCGTAGTCCGACATAATTGCCAGACCAATGCCGGTTGAGGGGCTCGCCTCATCAAAGCCAGCGCCATCGTCACTCACCGCCAGGCGTAATGCGCGACTATCGGAAGGCGACAACTTCACCACTACATTTTCCGCCGGAGGCGTGTGTTTGACGATATTGGCCAGGGCTTCCTCGGCAATGCGATACAGCGACAGCTTCACATTATCCGGGATAAGCCTTCTATTGACTTGTTCTTTATCTCTGAGTTGTTTACTCACCTGCAAATCGATATGTAGCCTGGTGCCGTACTCGTCCACCAGAGATTCCAGGCCGGCAGCCAGTCCCATGCGCAAAATGGAAGGAAAGAGGCGGTGGCTGATGGGTCGTATATGGTCATTTTGCAGTTCTTCGAGTTTCTGACGGATGTCAGCCAGCTCCTCGGTCGTCCGCTCTGACGCAGGCCGGGCCTCAAGCTCCGCCAGCTTCTGCCCCAGTAATATGAGACGGCTTTGCACTGTCCCGTGAAGCTGGCTGGCAATCTCTTTGTGCAGGGACTCCTGAGCACTGAGAAGCCGGCCGCGTGATTTGGCGAGTTCTTCTGCCCGTGCCTCGGCTATTTCGTGGTCGCGCCGCTGTCTCTCCATTTCTTTTTGCTCGGTGATGTCGCGCATGATTGCGAGCAACCCAAATGGCCTCTGGTCTGCTCGCTTCAACACCGTGGTGGTCATCCAGGCCAGAAATGGTTGCCCGTTCTTGGTCACGTGCCAGACTTCGCCGGCGTTGGAATTGGTCTGCAAGAGGCGCCGGTTGAAGGGGATGACATCCGATTCCATCTGTTCCTGGGTGTGGAAGATGCTCAAATGCTGGCCTGTGCTTTCTTGGACCGACAGGCCATGCATTCCAGCCCAGGCTTCATTTACGAAGCGAATGTGGCCGTCCAGGTTGGCGAGAGCGATGCCGTCAGCGGACTGATCTACGGCCGTCTTGTACTCCAGCAGCCTGTCCCTAGTATGCTTGCGCTCGGTGATGTCATGGAAAATGCCCAGTATACCGACCAGCTGGCCGTTTTCATCTCTGACCGGTGTTTTAAATGTCTCCACGATTCTTTCTTGTCCGTGGTGGACGTACCTCTCTTCAATGCCTTGTGTGTTCCCGGACTCAATAATTCTCTGGTCGTCTGCTCTATATTTTTCAGCCAGGTCCCCGGGATAGAAGTCGTAATCTGTGCGCCCCGCGATCTCTTGCGGCTCTATGCCCAGGTCTTCAGCGTAATTCCTATTGCAGGAAAGGTAAACCGAATTCTTATCCTTAAGAAATATCCTTTGCGGGATACTTTCCACCAGCGTCCTGTATTTACTTTCGCTTTCTCTCAGTGCCTGCTCCGCCCGCTTGCGCTTGGTAACATCCCGTACAAATACAAACAGTTGCCCACCTTCCACATCGATGTAATTTGCGCTGACCTCAACGTCGATTATCTTGCCGTCCTTGCGTTTATGCCGAGTCTGAAAATGGTCGTGACCTTGCTCCATGAGCTCTTTCATGTGCTGAGTTGTCTGTTCGGGCGTTTCTGCTGCTTCAATATCGGGTATAGACATTGTCAGCAGTTCCTCACGAGTGTAACCTATCATCTCACAGTATGAATCATTGACTTCTAGCAGTCTACCGTTCGAATCGGCGACCCAGAAGCCGTCGATGGCCATTTCCAAAATTGCCTTGTGTTTCTCCTCAGCCTGCCTGCGCCACGCATCCGGCGGGGAATCTGTGGATTGAAGTGGTGACTTATACTTCGCTTTCATTATCGTATCTCCCTGGCTGCTGGTTCTTTAGCCGATAACATCTTTTCCTGCTCTGAAACTGCGATGCAAAGCGTTAGGGCTCACAAGTATTATGATAACCTCATCATTCCCCGTACCGTGTCACTGGAAATGATAGCACTTACCTGATTATTTCTGCTAATGCCCGTCCTCGTTCCGTACCCTGTTGACCTATCAACCCGGTTGAATTGATTCGGAGTGCGAACAAACTGTGCTCAATGGAATTCAAGCGAAAAGCATTCGTAATTGGGAAAAGCGGGAGATGGCTGAGGCGAGGGGATTAGAGAAACAGTAGCGCTCACGCTTTTCTACTGAGAAAAGTACCTGGCCATCCGTTCTACGAAACGGGCCATGTCCTGGCTCTCGTAGCTCTTTGTCTTTTGAACATCACCGCTTGGATTAAGACAGTTAAGCGCCTTCTCTTTTAGCGTCTCGAGCAGCCTGACCAGGGTAAGTGAGTCTTCATATGACAGTTGCGACATGATTTCCTCGATAAGCCGCGAGACTTCTGGAGTTGCCGCTTCAAAAGCCTTCTCCCCCTTGTCGGTGATGACCAGGCGCACTGACCTGCGGTCAGGCAGGTCTCGTTCCCTTCTGAGCAGACCAGCTTCGAACATACGGTCGACTATCATGCTTACTGTGTTCACCTTATGTCCCACCCAGCGACCGACGTCGGTTGGCCTGACGGGCTCATCGAGGCATTTCATGGCCAGGAGCACTGAATATTGCTCCTGAGTGAGACCGAATTCAGCAGCTATTCGGTCCTCGCATCTGAAAAAGACGTCGCGGGTCCGGTGCAGCAACAACCACGCTTTCAAACTCGGGCTTTCCCCATCGAACTGTTTTGGCATATTGGTCTTCTCCTTACTATACCGTTGAGACTTCGCTACTTGGGCTATCTCTATTATAGGTGATTATGTTATTTACGGCAAATCAACAATGACGTAAAATGGCCTGTCACCAAGGTACTGAACGGGTTGACTTCTTTCGACGTTGCGGACGACCTTGGTATAATTAGCTGTGCAAAACCATATCAAAGCCAAGGTACTGGAAGTCATCACGGCGATTCTGCCGCTGGTTGTGGCAGTAGTAATTCTCCAGTTTGCGGTGATCCGGATGCCCACCCACATTTTTCTCCAGTTTATGATAGGGGCGGCAATGGTCATGGCCGGTATGATTCTTTTCCTGCTCGGCGTCGAAATCGGAATTTTGCCCATGGGCAAAGCTCTCGGTGGCGAACTCCCCAGACTCAAGTCGGCGTTCCTGGTTATAGGTATTGCTTTTCTCATCGGCTTTGCCGCCACAGTCGCCGAGCCCGATGTCATCGTTCTGACCAGGCAGGTTGATGAGGTCTCCGGGGGGGCTATTGCCGAGAATGTCCTGGTTTACGCCATCGCTATCGGTGTCGGTTTCTTTGTTGCCATGGCCATGCTCCGTATTTTGCTCAATTTTCCCATCGCGTATCTGCTGACAGCCGGCTACGTAGTCATCATTGTCCTTTCTTTCTTCGCACCGCCTGAATTCGTCCCGGTGGCCTTTGACTCAGGCGGTGTTACCACCGGGCCTATGGCGGTGCCAATAATCTTGTCGCTGGGACTGGGATTCAGCTCGGTCCTGGCGGAAAGGTCTGCGCTATCAGACGGCTTCGGCCTGATCGGGCTGGCCTCAATCGGTCCGGTAATCGGGGTGATGGTCATGGGGATGGTGCTGCATTGAATGAGATAATGGTCTGGCATGGAATCGGGCATACCTTTCTGGGCGTGATAAAGGCCTTGCTGCCGCTGCTGGGACTGTTCATCATATTTCAGTTTGCGGTATTGAAGCTGCCAAGGAGCTACGTATTTAATCTCCTTAAGGGCGCCCTACTGGCCTCGGTAGGGCTGGCCCTGTTCCTGCAGGGTGTGAGCACCGGCTTTTTCCCGGCTGGCCAGTCCATGGGTGAGATTCTGGGCGCTATCAGGGCACAATGGCTCTTAATACCGTTCGGCTTGATGATGGGTTTCCTGGCCACCTGGGGCGAGCCTGCGGTACGCATACTCGGCAGCCAGATTGAAGAGGCTTCAGGTGGCTCTATACGCAAGAGTCTTGTTCTCTACGGGATATCCACCAGCGTGGCCTTGTTTGTTGCCCTGGGAATGGCAAGAATTGTATACGGCATTCCGCTGCTCTGGATTATTATACCCGGTTACCTGCTGGCTATAGGCATGCTCTGGTTCAGCGAAAAAAGTGTCGTCGCCATCGCCTTTGATGCCGGTGGCGTGGCTACCGGGCCGATGGTGGTAACCTTCGTTCTGGCCATAGCTGTAGGCATTGCCTCCACCATTGAGGGCCGCGACCCGATTGTGGATGGTTTTGGACTGATAGCTTTGGTAGCCCTGGCACCTATCTTGACTATCATGGTCTTCGGACTGATACTTCGTATTAAACTACGCAGAAAGGAGGAGTAGACATGACAGAGATATTTCTCATTATGAGCATTGTCCGACATGGATGGGGCGACAGAGTTCTTGATGCCTCCTGCAAGGCCGGGGCAGAAGGGGGTACCATCATGCTGGGCCGTGGAGTGGGGATCCATGAGAAGCAGAAAATGCTGGGCATTCCCATCGAGCCAGGGAAAGAGATTGTCCTGTCGGTAACCTATCAGGACAGCAAAGAGGCTATCCTGGAAGCGATTGTCCAGGCTGCTGAACTGGACAAGCCGGGAACAGGGATAGCTCTCGTGTTCCCCATAGAGCAAATAGCAGGCGTGGTCCATCGGTGTGACGAACGGTGTGCATAGTTACTCTCTGACCCTCTCTGCTGTGGAGCTGTCAGCGACCTGAAGAGCAGGTTGGCGGGCCGAACAGGCCGCCCGGCACGATTTCCGGTATGATGACCTTCAGCGATGAGGGCACGGCACGGATAGCGACCGGGGTCCTGGTAAAAGGCTCGCCGTCCACGTGAACTGGCAGCGAGCGCACCGACTCGACGAATACTTCACGACATTGGTAGTATTCTACCTTCGGGTCCCGGAGATGTCGGTGCGAGAGCACCTTCATGGCATGCTGCACAAAGGTGAAAAAACCCTCTCCCTTGAGAATGCACACATCTAACCTGGCATCGTTGACGCAGGCCTTAGGCCCAATCGCCACCATGCCCCCATAGAGTTGAATATTGCTAACGACAATCAACGGTGTACTGACATTGATCACTTTTCCGTCCAGCTCGAGCCGAACTTCGGTGCCAGCATATCGATAAGCAGACCCGATTGCAGTGAACACATACGCCCAGGAACCTAACGCCCTTTTTTCTCTCAGCGATAGGCTTTCCACGATCGCCGCTTCCAGTCCGATGCCTGCGGATATCAGAAAGTAGCGGCCGGATAGCTCGCCCACATCGATGGCAACGGTCTGTCCCTCCACCAGCACTCGAACAGCGTCCAGCAGCACCTTGCGGTAGAAGTTGGCAGGTAACGGGTGCGCAAGTCGTTCCTCCAGACCAGCCAACAGCTTAGCCGCTTGTGTGCCTGGAAGTATTGGATTCAAGGCCGGAATGCCCATCTGTAGCGCCCATGAGTTGGTCGTTCCCACTGGAAGCACGCCCAGCGCCGCGTCGGTGTTGACCAGTCCATTTGCCACCTCGTTGACAGTGCCGTCGCCACCGGCGGCAATCACTACCCCGGCGCCTCTATTGACAGCCTGGCGGGCCAGTTCGGTCGCCTCCAGCGGCTTGCTGGTTTCCCGTAAGGTGACCGACCAGCCGCAGCGGTCTAGAAAAGCAACCGCATTTTCAAGTTCGTGCCTGACGACCATCTGTCCACCGGAAGGATTGTATATCAACTCAGCCTGCATGGGATTGTCACTTCGGTCTTGATTTTCCCTGTCTATTTACTCCTATGATTCTACAACATTGTCCGCAGCAAAGACAGAATCACGGGGCAGAATCTGCTTTACCTTTTGGGAGTTGCGGTGCTAGAATTGATGTGAAGAGCAGCAATGTCAGGACACTCTAAGTGGGCACAGATTAAGCGTCAGAAGGGGGTAGCTGATGCCAGGCGCGGGCAGCTTTTTACCAAGCTTGCTCGGGAAATCATAGTTGCGGTGCGGCAAGGTGGGTCTAATCCAGAAAGCAATTTCCAGTTACGTTTAGCGGTACAGAAGGCCCGTGATAATAATATGCCCTCGGACAATATCGAGAGAGCCATAAAGCGGGGCAGCGGTGAATCTGAGGCGTCTGCCTTGACTGAGGTGAAACTGGAAGGCTATGGGCCGGGCGGCATAGCAATTCTGGTAGAAGCCTTGACCGATAACCGTAATCGCACCATCCAGGAGGTGCGGCGGGTCTTCACCCGGCACGGCGGTAATCTTGGCGAGAGTGGTTGTGTCTCCTGGCTCTTTGAGAATAGAGGCGTCATCACTGTGGCAAGCGATGACCGGGATCCTGAAGCAATAGCACTGCGGGCTATTGACGCCGGGGCTGAAGACGTCAAGACCGAAAAGGACTATGTGGAGATTTACACGCAACCACAGGACTTGGAAGAAGTAAGAAAGGTCATTGAGGAGAAAGAAAACGTGATCTCGGCAGAGCTCTCCTTGGCGCCCAAGACTACAGTGTTGCTGGACGAAGACAAAGCAGTTCAAGCCTTGAATTTTCTTGACCAGTTGGAAGAATTAGAAGATGTGCAGCGTGTTTCCTCCAACGTTGACTTCTCCGATGCTACTTCGGAAAAGCTGCGCCTGCGGACTTGACATGCGTATTCTTGGCGTTGACCCCGGTACCATTAGTCTGGGCTACAGTGTAGTAGATGTGGAAGGGGAAATGCATATGGTGGATTGCGGAGTGGTTAGTTTCTCATCTCGAGTTCCCATGGAAGAAAGACTGCGCTCTTTATACGATGAATTAAGCAAAATTATTGCCGAGCATAAACCAGGGGAAGTGGCTATCGAGGACCCATTTGTCGGCCACAACATAAGGTCGGCATTCGCTGTGGGCAGAGCACAAGCTATAGCTATCCTGGCAGCTGCCAATCAGGGATTGCACATTTACTATTACTCACCAGCCACGATAAAGCAGCAAATAACCGGCTACGGACAAAGTGACAAGCAACAGATTCAAGAAATGGTGAAAATCCAGCTCGGGCTCTCTGAATTGCCTCAGCCCAGCGATGCTGCTGATGCCCTGGCTGTGGCAATTTGCCACATTCAACAAAGTCGCCTGAATCGATGGCTGACTGAACACGTATCAAAATGATAGCCACATTAGAAGGGACACTGGAGTATCGTGGTAACGATTCCATTATCGTTAATGTCGGCGGCATAGGTTTTCAGGTATATGTGTCCGGCTCCACTTTAGGCCAGTTGGGGCCTGTGCAAGGCAAGGTCTCCCTCTCTACCCATCTCCACTTGAGGGAGGATAACGCTTCTCTTTATGGCTTTGCCTCCGGGGAAGAACTAGCCCTGTTCAAAAACCTAATTTCTGTCTCGGGAATCGGCCCAAAGGCGGCTTTAGGGTTGCTCTCTGCCTTGAGTCCCGAACAACTGGTCATGGCCATAACCAGCGGTAATACCGACCTCATCGGTCAAGCGCCTGGTATTGGTAAGAAAATAGCCAGCCGCATTGTCATTGAACTGAGGGGTAGGCTGGAAAAGGAGTGGAAAGAGGTAGCGTTGCCTCTAGCTCCAGAGAGTGCCGATGTCATAGCTGCTTTGACTACCCTGGGCTACTCTTTGGCCGAAGCCACCAGAGCCGTGTCCAAACTCCCGGATCCTGAGGAGCTAAGCCTGGAAGAGAAGATCAGAATGGCACTACAGCAAATGGTAGGAGGATAAGCTGGCCATAGTATAACCAAGCGGGAAAGGTGAAAGACGCCTCTCCCTTTGGCCTCAGTGAAAAATGATATAATGCAGTTAGCTTTCTTGGTTTGGCGGCCTGTCGGCAAGGAGACAGGTCTGGAGGAAATGGGCATCCGAGCATGACCATGCTTTTCAATACAAATGGGAGGGAAAATCATGAAATTTGTGAAGTGGTTTGAAGAGATTGGCGCAGCGGACGTAGCTTCAGTCGGTGGCAAAAATGCATCTCTTGGTGAGATGGTGCGAAATCTGGGCAGAAAAGGGGTAAATGTCCCTCTTGGATTTGCCATTACTGCTGAAGCATACCAGTATATGGTGGAGAAAGCAGGAATAGGCCAAAAAATCAAAGACACTTTGGCGGGCCTGGATACACATGAGATGAAGGATTTGTCGAAGAGGGGCGAAGAGATAAGGAACCTGATAAGAACTGCCGCCTGTCCTGTGGAATTGGAGGAGGAAATAAAAGTTGCCTACCGGGAAATGGAAAGCAAATACGGGGCGAAGGTTGATGTTGCTGTAAGAAGCAGTGCCACGGCCGAAGACTTGCCTACAGCATCGTTTGCCGGGCAACAGGAGACCTATCTAAACGTACGAGGGGAAGAAGAGCTTGTAGGAAAGGTCATGGAATGCTTTGCATCTTTGTTCACAAACCGGGCAATCTCCTACCGTGTGGACAAGGGGTTTGACCATCTCGGCGTTTATCTCTCGGTGGGGGTGCAGAAGATGGTTCGCTCTGATTTAGCCTGCTCAGGCGTCATATTCTCCATAGATACAGAATCGGGCTTTACTGATGTGGTCTACATAACTGCTGCCTATGGTCTGGGAGAAAATGTGGTGCAGGGGATCGTGAATCCCGACCAGGTCTATGTTTTTAAGCCGACCTTGAAGGAGGGGTTCAGGCCCATTGTGGAAAAGAAGCTGGGGACGAAGGAAAAGAAACTGGTCTACAAGGGGAATGGTACGGGAACGGAGCAAGAAGAAGTCGAGGTTGAGGAGCAAAGGAAGTTCGCTTTGAGTGACGATGAGGTTTTGGCTCTCGCCAGGTGGGCTTGCGTCATAGAAGAGCATTATGGCCTGCCTATGGATATTGAATGGGCAAAGGATGGTATAACCGGGGAACTTTTCATAGTCCAGGCCAGGCCGGAGACAGTGCATGCCCAGCAAGATTTAGCTTTGCTCAGGACTTATGTGCTTGAAGAAGAGGGGAAATTGCTGTTGACAGGGGAAGCGGTCGGTACAAGCATAGGACAAGGCGAGGTGAACGTAATACAAAACAGTATTGAAATCCACCAGTTTAAGAAGGGGCAGGTATTGGTCACTGATATGACGGACCCCGACTGGGAGCCGATAATGAAGATTGCTGGAGCCATAATTACAAACAAAGGGGGTAGGACCTGCCATGCAGCCATCGTTAGTCGGGAGCTCGGGGTACCCTGTGTAATTAGCACTGGCAACGGGACAGAGGTCTTGAAGCAGGTAAAAGAGGTCACGGTAGATTGTTCGCAGGGCGAGGGAAGAATCTATGAAGGGAATCTGAAATACAGAATCAATGAAGTAGAAGTGGGTAAGATTCCCAGACCGCACACTAGAATAATGATGAACTTCGGCATTCCCGATGGTGCATTCATTCAAAGTCGAATTCCCAACGATGGTGTTGGTTTAGCCCGGGAAGAGTTCATCATCAATTCTTACATCGGCGTACATCCCATGGCCCTCATAGAATATGATAAGTTGAAGGAAGAAGCGCGGAACGACAAGAAGTTGGCGGATGTGATCAGAGAGATAGACAAAAGGAGCGTGCCGCATCAGGATAAGACGGAGTTTTTCATCCACTGCCTAGCAAGAGGGGTAGCGAAAATAGCAGCAGGGTTTTATCCCAACGACGTCATTGTCCGTTTTTCTGACTTCAAGACAAATGAGTACGCCAATCTAATCGGGGGCTATCTTTATGAGCCGCACGAGAGTAACCCGATGATTGGTTGGAGAGGAGCGGCTCGTTATTATGATAGGAACTTCAAGCCTGCCTTTGGTCTAGAATGTAAGGCGATAAAGCAAGTAAGAGACGAGATGGGGTTGACCAACGTCAAGGTGATGGTTCCGTTTTGCCGGACGCCGGAAGAGGGGAGGAAGGTGATAAAAGTCATGGAGGAGTTTGGCTTGAAGCAAGGCGAAAATGGGCTGGAAGTGTATGTAATGTGCGAAATACCATCAAATGTAATCCTGGCGGACGGATTCGCCGATGTCTTTGACGGATTTAGCATAGGGTCGAATGACTTAACGCAGTTGACTCTGGGCTTAGACAGAGATTCAGAGCTTGTGGCCCATATATTTGACGAAAGAGATGAAGCAGTCAAGAGGCTGATAAAGCAAGTTATAGAGGCAGCACATCGCCATAAACCACGGCGGAAGGTGGGGATATGCGGTCAGGCCCCGAGTGATTTTCCAGAATTCGCCGACTATTTAGTTGAATGCGGCATAGATTCAATGTCTTTGAACCCGGACGTGGTATTGTCAACCAGGTTACAGGTTGCAGAGGTGGAAAGCAGGATAAAGGCAAGGAGGAAGAGAAAACGTGCGTGAGGACATGAGGATGATGCTGGAGCAAAGTAAGGACTCTCCTTCGAGTTGCCATGATTACAGAGCTTCCATGGTCGACAGAACCAACATACGTGAACAGACAGAAGAGAAGGAAGAGGCCCTTTCTCCTTATGCCGCCAAGAGCAGGTTCAGCCGTGGTCGACTGAAGCAGGAAGAGCCATGCCCGATAAGAACCAGTTTTCAACGTGACCGTGACCGCATCATTCATTGTAAGGCCTTCCGCCGGCTGAAGCACAAGACACAGGTTTTCATCGCTCCCTTGGGTGACCATTATGTCACCAGGCTGACACATACCCTGGAGGTGTCCCAGATAGCCAGGACTATAGCTCGAGCCCTGAATCTCAACGAAGACCTTGCTGAGGCTATTGCCCTTGGACACGATTTGGGGCACACGCCTTTTGGTCATATCGGCGAGGAGGTCCTGAATCAATTGTATCACGCTGGCTTCAGGCATAACGAACAAAGCTTACGAGTAGTCGATTTGCTGGAGAGAGAGGGACAGGGGCTGAATCTTACCTGGGAGGTGCGAGATGGCATCCTCAATCACTCCAAAGGGCAAGTTGAGATCCTGGGAGAAGGATGGGGAGACGCCAATACTTGGGAAGGCCAAATATGCAAGATAGCCGATATTGTGGCCTACGTTAACCACGATATCGAGGATGCCGTAAGAGCCGATATTATCTCCCAGAATGATTTGCCTGCGCCAGTGACCACAATTCTGGGACATACGCATTCAGAGCGAATCAATACCCTGGTTTGTGACGTCATAAACTACTCGTTGCCCGTTGGTGGAAACAGCGATTTGACCAGGCCCACTATAGGCATGAGCCCGGAAGTTCTCAAAGCAACCAACATGCTCCGCCAGTTTCTATTTGACAAGGTATATAATCCCAGCTTGGGAGGAGATGAGGCGGTAAAGGCGGAAAGGGTGTTACGTCTGTTGTATTCTCATTTTCTGGAGCATCAGAATGGATTGCCGCTAGAATTTGTCTGTTCGTCGGATAACAGGGAGCGGAAGGTTGTCGATTACATTGCGGGGATGACCGATCACTACGCGCTAAGAATAGCTGAAGAAATATCCCGATGACTAATACAAGAAGGTGGAATACAATAAGAGAAAATTCTAAGCACTAAATACGAAATGCTAAACAATAGCAAAACCCAAAAATCCCAAATACCAGAATGTGAGAGGGTTTTGAATTTAGAAAATTGAATTTGCTTAGGGTTTAGATGTTAGGATTTGGAATTTAGACCAAATGAGCGTAATCAGGGAAGTAAAGCAGCGATTAGACATAATGGAGATCGTCTCCGAGTATGTCACCCTGCAAAAAACAGGGCGCAACTTCAAAGGCTTATGTCCCTTCCACAGTGAGAAACACGCTTCTTTTTTCGTCTTTCCCGAGCAACAAACCTGGCGCTGCTTTGGTGCCTGTGGGACTGGCGGCGATATCTTCTCTTTTGTCATGAAAAAGGAGGGCATTGAATTCGGCCAGGCCCTTCGCCTTCTAGCTCAAAGGGGAGGCATAACTTTGGGCCCCCTTGAGGCGTCGGATAAGGCCGCGGACGAGGAAAAAGAGAGATTATTTCAGCTTAACGAGGCAGCTGCTGAATACTATCATCACCTGCTTCTGAGTGCTGAGGCGGGCGCAGCTGCTAGAAGCTATCTGGCAGGCAGAAAGGTTTCGCCCGAGGCCATTAAAGAATTCCGGCTCGGTTTCAGTCCTCATACCTGGGAAACTATTAAGAATTACCTTCTGAACAAAGGTTACAAAGAAGAGGAGCTGGTAGAAGCGGGGCTGACAATTGGCAAAGAGGAAGGAGGCAGTTACGATCGGTTTCGCAACCGGCTGATGTTTCCCATATGTGATATGCAGGGTCGCGTCACCGGTTTCGGTGCTAGAGCCCTGGATGACTCCTTGCCCAAGTATATCAACTCACCCCAAACCTCGATTTTCGATAAGAGTAGTAGCTTATATGGCATTGATAGGGCAAAGTCTGCCATTAGAAAGAAGAACCTGGTAATAATCGTAGAAGGCTACACGGATGTTCTCACTGCTCACCAACACGGCTGGCAAAATGTAGTGGGCTCAATGGGCACGTCCTTAACCGAGAAACAAGTGGGAGCTATGAAGAGATTAACCAACAACATAACCCTGGCACTCGACGCTGATCTTGCCGGAGAAGAAGCTACCTTGCGGGGCAAAGCCATATTGGCTTACTCCAATGCCGCAGCAGAAGTCATCCTGTTACCATCAGGCAAAGACCCGGACGAGGTAATACGGGAGGATCCTGCTCGCTGGCAGGAACTGGTAGAACAAGCTATGCCTATTCTGGACTTCGCCTTCAAATCTGTAGTAAGCAAGGTCGATATCAACAAAGCCAGGGACAAATCCCTGGCCGTGCAAAAACTCCTGCCCTCAATTCTTGATATAAAAGACCCTGTACAGCAGTCACACTACCTGAAAAAGCTGGCGCGTGAATTGAAGATCGAAGAGTCCGCCATAAAAGCCGCTTTGCGGGGATCGAAGGCAGTTCGCAAAAGTCCAGAACGTGGCAGGCCAACGGAACAATCTCACCTTGCCCGCCAGCTTGTATCCAACCCTGTTGAGGAGCGCTGCCTGGCGCTTCTCTTGCAGTATCCGGAGCTTCGCTCTTCAGCTGAAGGGCTATCTCCAGAACACTTCGAGTGCACGGAGAATCGGGAGGTGTTTGTCAGATGGCAACAAGCCTCTGGTATCTCCGACCTTGAGAGGAAACTTGACACCAGTCTATTAGAACATTTATACTACTTAGTTGACGCAAACAGGAATTTCCCGCCCGCCATACGGGAAAGCGAACAAACACGACGCTCTGACCTGGATGTTTGTATTCTCCGCCTACAGGAGAAATTGTCCCGGAAACTAGAAACTGAAAAGGAGGCTGTGCTTGAGCTTGAGAGGGAAAAGGGCGGCGTAAGCTCAGAGTTGTCCAAACTAGAAGAGCAAGGAATCAACTCCGGGCAGCAACTTCAGGAGGTCTTTGCCAAAAAGGGGAAAAAGCAGTGGATTCAATTGAAAGAGAAAACATCAACCTAGACAGCGAGGAGGTGCTGGGCGAGAACTCACTCGGCGATGAAGTTGAGGATGCCGCTGGCTTGACCGAGGAAGTTGAAGACAAGGAAGGAATCGAAGAGCTCCTCCCCGAGGAAGCTGAAGAGGTCAAGCCTGCTACGCCGCTGGGGGAATTTGAGGTAACTGATGACTCAGCTCGCATGTATCTTCAGGAAATCGGCAGGGTGCCGCTTCTCAATATCCATGAAGAGAAGTTACTGTGCCGGAGGATAGAGCTGGGCAGATGCCTGGAAGGAATCGAAGACAACCATTTCAGGAAACATAAGAAATCGCCTGCACCCGTTGACATAGTTGTTCAGGTACTTTTTCAAATATCCAGGGCACAGCCTGTTATTCATATTATCCAGGAGCATATTGGCATTGATACCTCTAGTAACGTGGTGGAGACGATCAAGGATCCCAAATTTCGCTCCGCCATCGACGACGTTATAGATACTTCGCTAATAGCCGCAGTTGCCAGAGGGATAGACAAAGGAACCACTGCGGCCGAAGAAGCTGTAATGAATGTTTCTATATACAGTCAACTTCTGCCCCCGCAATTGCTAGAGCTCCTGGCCAGAGAGAACACTTCATGGCAGAAACTAAGGACTCTCCCGACCAGTAATGATTTTTTGTCTCAAGTAAGTTCTTATAGCAGTGAGTTCAGAGCTTACTTTGAACACATGAAGGCCGAAGCAAGGGCGTCGGAAAGGCATCTCACCGAGGCAAACCTGCGTCTGGTGGTGAGCATAGCTAAGAAGTACATCGGTCATGGCATGTCCCTTCTTGAGCTTATCCAGGAAGGGAATATTGGCCTTATCCGCGCTGTAGACAAGTTTCAGTATAGAAAGGGCTACAAGTTTAGTACCTATGCCACGTGGTGGATCAGGCAGGGTATCAGCCGCTCTATAGCTGACCAGTCGCGCACTATACGTATTCCGGTACATATGGTGGAGACAATTAACAAGCTATTGCGGGCAACGCGACAGTTAATCCAAGAACTGGGACGCGAGCCAACTTACGAAGAAATTGGCAACCGCCTGAATATGTCACCGGAAAAGGTAGAAGGGGTCATGGCTTTGTTTTTCCGCGAGCCAATATCGCTAGACACGCCTATTGGCGAAGATGCTGATAGCCGGTTAGGCGACTTTGTTGAAGATCACGCCAGTTTGGCGCCCACCGAAGCCACTTCGCGGCAGCTACTGAAAGAACAAATAGACAAAGTGCTCGATGAACTTACCGAGCGCGAAAAAAAGGTGCTGCAGCTCAGATTCGGGCTCAAAGACGGGCACACTCGAACATTGGAAGAGGTGGGCAAAGAATTCAATGTAACTCGGGAAAGAATACGACAGATTGAAGGCAAGGCTCTACGTAAGTTACGTCATCCCACCCGCAGTCGAAAGCTCAAAGGCTATCTGGACTGACCTGCCCGCCGCACAGCTATGGCAGGCGGGGACCTTAGCGCAGGCAGGTTTCACCTTGAGGGCAGGTCAAGCATCCCACCCAGGTCTTTGGGCAACCTGCCACCTCTTACTGACTTAGTCAGCTTCTGTATCTCACGAAACTGGTTCAGAAGTTGATTGACGTCTCTGGGTGTGGTGCCGCTTCCTCGCGCAATACGACTGCGCCGTTTGCCGTCAATAATGGCTGGATTACGCCTTTCCTCATAAGTCATAGACAGGATGATGGCTTCTATCTTGTCCAGCTGTTTCTCCCCTTCGGCATCCGGCAAATGAGGAGCGAATTTGGAGAAGCCCGGTATCATTTCAACCAGTCGCCCCAGGGACCCCATTTTGTGAATTTGACGCATTTGACTGAGTAGGTCCTCAAGGTCAAAATGTCCGGCGCGCATCTTCTCTTCCAGGTTCTTGACCTGTTGCTGGTCGAAGGTCGTCTCAGCTCGCTCGATGAAAGTGAGCATATCTCCCATACCTAAAATGCGAGACGCTAAACGGTCGGGATGGAAGACTTCCAGAGCATCTATCTTCTCACCCGTGCCCAGATACTTTATGGGCACTCCGGTGACGAATCTAATGGAAAGAGCAGCTCCTCCTCGGGCATCACCGTCCATCTTGGTCAGGATGAGCCCCGTGAGCCCGATTTGGCTGTGGAATTCTTGAGCCACCCTTACTGCATCCTGCCCGATCATGGCATCTACCGTGAGCAATACCTCTGCCGGCTTCAGCACAGACTTGACGTCAGCCAATTCCTTCATCAAGGCTTCGTCAATATGCAGGCGTCCCTGAGTATCTACTATCACCCAGGTCAGGCCCCTTTCCCTGGCTTGCTTGAATGCATGCTGGCAAATCGTCGGCGGTGCTACGCTAGCATCCTCACTGTGTACGGGGATGTCGTTTTGTGCACCGAGCAATTTGAGTTGTTCGATGGCAGCAGGTCGGCGGGTATCAGCAGCTACTAATAACGGACGCTGCCCCGCCTGTTTAAGCTGAACAGCCAGCTTCACCGCCGTAGTGGTCTTACCGGAACCCTGGAGTCCCACCAGCAAGGCGACCGCTGGCAACTCAGTAACCGAAGCCAAACGTCCTGGCTCTCCGCCCAGGATGGCAATCAACTCTTCATTGACGATCTTGATAATCTGCTGGGCTGGTGTCAGGCTGCGCAATACTTCAGAGCCGAGGGCGCGCTCCCGTACCCGGGGCAGGAATTCCTTGACCACCTTGAAATTTGCATCTGCTTCCAGAAGTGCCATCCGTACCTGGCGCAGGGCATCGTCGATATCTCCCTCGCTCAGCTTGCCCTTTCTGCCAAGCTTATCAAATACACTGGTCAACTTTTGGGTTAGAACTTCCAGCATGTTAGCCCCCGGGTATTTTATTCTTAGCCAAATCCAATAGTCAACCCAGGTTGTCGTGCCCGAGTTTCTTGACATTAATCGAAACAGGCCGTTGCACTTAACTGAGAATCAGCATATGATATAGGTTTAATGGAATACCTCTGGGCACCCTGGCGGATGGAATACGTGCAAAAAGCCACAGGAAGCGGCTGCATCTTATGCCAGAAACCCGCGGAAGATAAGGACGAGGTAAACCTTATCCTTTATCGTGGTCTGCACAATTTCATAATCCTGAACGCCTTTCCCTATAATCCGGGGCATTTGATGGTCGCCCCCTATCGTCATACGGCAGATTTGCAGGATTTACGAGATGAAGAAGCAAAGGAACACTTCGACATTATCAAGAGAGGGCTGGAGCTTCTCAGAGAAGTGATGGAGCCAGCTGGCTTCAACATTGGCTTAAACCTGGGTAGAGTTGCCGGAGCGGGGATAGCAGAGCACCTGCATACGCATGTAGTGCCCAGATGGGGAGGCGACACTAACTTCATGCCGGTGTTATCTGATACCAAAGTGGTATCGGAAGCACTGAGTGCCACATACCGAAAGCTGAGGGCGAAGTTGTAGTATAGACTCGTTTAGGCTTTCCAGAAGCGAGGAGAAAATATCATGAGAACTGCGAACAATTCCAATCTCCCCAACCACATACAGATAATCAGGATGACCTTGGCTGCGCCAGGGAGCCAGGCATAATTCAGAGTTGGACCCACCCCACCCAGGCCGGGTCCCACGTTCCCCAAATTGGCCGCTACTGCCGAAATGGCGGTCTCCACATCGAGTCCTAAAAAGCTAAGCGCTATCGAAGCCAGAACAGCAACAAGAATATAGAGAGAAAGGAAAGAGATTATATCCCGGATTAGCTCCTCTGAGATAGGTTTTTGGTTGAGTTTCAGCGGAACTACAGCTTTGGGGGAAATAGCCTTCCTCATCATCCCCCCGGTATATTTGGCCAGGGTTAGAGTCCGCATCACCTTTATTCCCCCGCCGGTGGAGCCACCGCAGGCTCCGATGAACATCAACGCCAGAAGCACCATTCTGGCTCCCGGGTTCCACAAGTCAAAATCGCAGGTGACAAAGCCCGTGGTGGTCATGATGGAGATTGCCTGAAAGATCCCCTCTCTGTATGCACTGGCTCCCTGCGCAAGTATTAGTAGAGCGATGGCGGCTGCCAGAATAATCAGGTAGAGCCTGAATTCCTCGCCTTTAATTGCCTTGAAGTTTCTCTGCAAGACACGATAATGGATTATGAAGCTGGTGCCGGCCAGGAACATGAAGACCATGATTATGTATTCTGCCAGGGGATTACCGTAGGCGCCGATACTTGCCACGGTGGGGGTGAATCCGCCGGTGGGCATGGTGGAGAAGGAGATGCAAATGGAGTCGAAGAAGGGAAGCCGGGCCAGGAAGTAGAGGAGCGCTATCTGGGCAGCAGTAAAAGCGATATAGATCAGCCATAGAATTCTGGCCGTCGTTCTGAACCTGGGACGCAGCTTTTCAGGCAAGGGACCGGGAAACTCACGGTCAAAAAGCTGAGAGCCTCCTACCTCCAGTCTGGGTAAGACGGCAATGAAGAGGGCTATTACCCCCATACCACCCAGCCACTGGGTCAGGCTACGCCACAAGAGCAGGCTTCGCGGCAATGGGAACAGCACTTCTGTTTCTATGGCCTCCAGGATGGTAGCCCCGGTGGTGGTGAAACCGGACATGGCCTCAAAGAAGGCATCGAGAAAACCCAACCCCACAGGGGGGAACATGTAAGGGAGTGTGCCGAAGAGAGGGATGAGGAGCCAGGTGAAAGCTACTATGGTAAAACCATCGGCACGCTCTATCACCCTGGTGGTCCTGAAGCTGAATTCGAGAACCAGCCCGATAGCCAGAGTGAGTAATAGTGAATATAAGAAGACCCGCCAGTCCTCGCCATAGTAAAGAGCGGTCGCCAAAGGGATGACATAGGCTAAGGCGAAGAATTTCAGGAATGTTCCCAGGATATGAAGGGCTAACTCTACCCTTTGGCGAACCATCTGTTCATGAACTCGGTCCCTTTCTTGGTAGACTCCCGATTCACGATGAGAGTCAGCCAGTCTCCAGGCTGTATCTCACCATCCTCACTCAGATATTTTCCCCCTCTTTGCACCACCAGGACCTTTATCCCGTTCGGGGTTGTTATCTCGGAAACCTTCCGTCCGACACACTTCATGCTCCTCTCAACCTCTATTTCGAATATGTCTGCCCGTTCGAAGGAGAGGAAGTCCTTCACATAAGGCTGTGCAATCATGCGGGAAATATGCTTGGCTGCTACCATGTCCGGGTTAACCTGGAAAGTAACCCCAGCCTGCCTGAAGGCCTCCTCATGCTCTTGCTCATCTACAAGCGAAATTACGGTTTTTGCCCCGATTTCTTTGGCTATCATGCAAAGCATCAAATTCTCCGAGTCATCGCCAGCTGCGGCCACAAAGGCACCGGCAGTCCTGACTCTGGCCTCTTCGAGGACGGATTTCTGGCTGGCATCTCCTATCATCACCATCACGTCAGAACCATTGGCCATTTCATTGCACCTCGCAGTGTCCCGGTCTATAACCGTCACTTCATTCCCTTCTTTAATAAGGAGCTCCGCCAGGTTCTTCCCTATATCACTCAAGCCTGCTATTACGACATACATTGCTTTTCTTCAGTTGTGAGTTGGATTTGCTATACTTTCGATGAGACTGTGAACTGGTGCTGGAAAGGGAGTTGCAGCTCAGGAGAGCAAATAGACTTCAAAGTTGACTCAGGATACCAGGCACCCTCCATTCATGTTACTTCGTTATACCGCCGCTTTTTGAGCGTCGAGCGATTTTAACCCCCCCCGAAATGCTTGTCAAGTGCTGATTTTGTGTGCGTCGATTTCTTCTCTCAGTTCTTGTAACCAGGTCAACGACTTAAGCTCCCGCTGTAAAATATATCTTATGTACTCGTGCAACACACGCTCTAGCTCCCGGGATAATTCCGGTTTGACCCTGACCCGCCTGGCAGTAGCATAGTCACAGCTTTGCCATAAACGAAGCACCTTCAACGCTGCGACCGAAATGGGAAACGAAGGTCTTAATAAGGTTGTTTCGGCCTGCCCATAATGGTGACTTTCCCGGGAACTACAATGAGGACACAAGATGCCACCTTTGCTTAGGCTGAAATAATTGACCGTCGGCTTGAGGGCCGAATCACAGTTCATACATCGGTGCAACTGGGGGCGGTAACCAAGATAGTGAAGAAGGTGCAGCTCAAAATAGCGTAAAGGAATCTCGTTGCTCTCGGGTTGGCTCAACTGGTCCAGGATTTCAAGCAATAAATCAAACAGAGGACGATTCTCGCCGCCCTCAACAGTAAAGGCATCAACTAGCTCCAGGATGTAAAGACCGCAAGCCATGCGCCATAAATCATTCTTCAGAGGCAGGAAACCGTTTATCGTTTGACCTTGGGTGACAATATCGAGGTTACGCCCTTTAGCCAGGAACATCAAGCTGTGCGTCAATGGTTCCACATTGCCACCCAGTTTGCTCTTGGCACGACAAGCTCCCTTGGCCACCGCCCTTAACTTGCCGAATTCGGGAGTATAAATAGTGACAATCTTATCGAATTCGCCGAGCTTAGTCTGTTCTAAGACGATGCCTTGTGTTTGATAGCTACGGGGGGTACCCACCTTAAATCTCAAACTCTAGACGCTGAATCACGAACGGATCCACATATCTGACCTTGAAGTAGGAAAACAACGGCCTTGAAGCCCTGCAAATCTGGCGTTTAACCAGGAGAATGGTACCACAACCGTGGTGTGACTCAAAGATTGTGATGCGGGGGAAACGTGTCCATGGCTTCATGGGTATTTCGTGAGAAACCGTGGATACTGGTTGCTGTGAATCCCGATTACACTATTTCCAGTCTAACCCTGGTCTCCTCTTTAGCCGCTTTCACGCGAAGTAGCGTTCGTAGTGCTTGAGCTACGCGACCCTGTCTGCCGATAACCCTGCCCTTGTCATCGGGAGCAACCTCTAATTTAATTAACAAGCCGTCGTCACTATTCTCCTCGGTAATCTTCACCTGGTCCGGTTCCGTCACTATGGATTTGATGATGTATTCCACCAGGTCTTTCATTTTGTGCCTCCTTGACGATTAGTTTTGGCCTGAGGCCAGCTTAACCTTGTCCATGATGCCCAGTTTGTTAAGTAAGCTGCGTACTGTATCCGTGGGCTGGGCCCCACACCTGAGCCACTTCAAAGCTTTCTCTTCATTGATGTCGACGGTCGAGGGTTCGGTCAAAGGATTGTAATGCCCGATAATCTCAATGAACCGACCATCTCGGGGAGAACGACTATCGGCCACTACCACTCGGTAGAATGGCCTGTTTCTCCTTCCCATACGGCGTAATCTAATTTTTACCATTTGATAAAGTGATTATCTCTTAAGTGCGGATCTTTGTCAATGGCCTTTCCGTAAATTATATTGTGGGCAGACATCTCAGGCAACAATTCTGGCAGAGAATACATAAACAGTTGTTGTTTTGAACTTACTTCTCAGCAGGGCTAGTTGTGGTCTGTATATTCTGATCCTCCTTTGTTCGCAGGTTACCGGCATATCAAGCGCTTTTGATATGACTTTCTCTTCCAGCTTTCCCTGGCATATTATGGCCGCCTCGGCTTCATTGGCCCCCAGTTCTATAAGCATGGGCAATGCAAGTGCTTCTTGCTCAGCGGCATCTATCATGCCCGCCAGATACTCAAGCTCACTTTTCTTGAAGAAGTGGGTGCTGCCATCGTTGCATACCACATGAGGATAGCTCTCGTTTAGCAAATTCGATAGTCGTTTTGGGCTTCGTGGCAGCCCGGCGTTCACCAGCCTGAACTCGCCCCTCAAGCATTGCTGAAGTATTTTTTCATAGGGAGATTGCCCCGATTGCATCGTGGCTTCATCTTGTAGTGGCCTGTGCATTTGTCTATCCTCGACCGACCAGCACCTTTACACGTTTCAGCCGCGCTTTCTCTTCCCTATCCCGTTCCTCAAACTTCATATTTAGATAATTGATGGTCACCTGTAAGCCCGGGATTACTATATATTCTAAAGCATTAGTTATCCTTTTTGTCCTATTTATTTCCATTGCCAGTAATTCAAAACTCCTCTGAAGCTCAGCTAATTCCACAATAGGTTTAAGACATTCTTCAGATAGTTGCGCTGCACGGTCCAACCACGAGGAAGTATCAACCAGATTATAGTCTCTCAGTGACTTCTCGTTGCTCATGAGCTCGAAAGACGGAATTCGCACACCTGCGATGTTTCTCGAGCCAGCGGTGACCTGCAAATCAGACTCAGAGGCTATCAGCTCCTTTTCCAGGGCTATGTACCCGTGATACCCGGCGGCGATTGATAACGCCTTATAAAGCTTAGTTAATTCGTCAAGAAGTATTCTCTTGGCCTCCACTGTCTCTCTGGCCGTCTGCAAGAACTCCATGGTTAATATGGAAAGCCTGTCCTTCAATATCTTTTGGACTCTCTGGGCCAGGTAAAGCCTGCGTTTTAGTTTAACCAGCTCAATTTTGGTAGGTCTAACTTTGATTATATCCGGCATTGCTTCTCTACTTGATTTTACTTCCGGTACCGGGGAAGGTACTTCTTGATGAACTCCTCTTTAATTAGTTTCAAGTCTTCTTCAGGCAGTGCTGAAAACAGCCCCCAGGCTATATCCAGGGTATCCTCTACCATCCTCTTCTCCCACTCCCCTTGAGATATGAATTTCCTCTCGAACTCGTCTGCGCTGGTCAAATATATCTTGTCCCTTTCACCCAACGCCTCAGCACCTATGATGGTGGATATCTCCCTGAGATAACATCCTTCAGCATAGGCAGCATAGGACTGCATGAAGACGTTGTTATGGTCCTCTCGGGTCTTATCAGGCCCAATTCCCTCTTTCATCATTCGCGAAAGGGATAAGAACACATCTATTGGTGGGTATACCCCTTTTCTTTCCAGATTTCGTGACAGAACAATCTGTCCCTCAGTTATGTAGCCGGTAAGGTCGGGTATGGGATGCGTTATGTCGTCGTCAGGCATGGTCAGAATGGGCATTATAGTTACCGAGCCTTCTCTTCCGGAAATCCTGCCTGCTCTCTCATACATCGTGGCAAGGTCGGTGTACATATACCCGGGATATCCCCTTCTGGAGGGTATCTCTTCACGCATAGAAGAAAGTTCGCGGAGAGATTCGCAATAATTGGTCATGTCGGTAAGTATGACCAGCACATGCATATTATGTTTCCATGCCAGATAGTCGGCTGCGGTTAAAGCCAACCTCGGTGTCGATATCCGCTCGATAACGGGGTCGGACGCGGTATTGATGAAGGCCACAGTTCTCTCCAGTGCGCCTGTCCTCTCTAGATCCCTCATGAAATACGAGGCATCATCGTAACTGATGCCAAGAGCGGCAAATACCAGAGCGAACCTTTCCTCCTTGCCCTTTACGGTTGCTTGCCTCAGTATTTGAGCTACAATCCGGTTGTGCGGTAGGCCCGAACCGCTAAATATGGGCAATTTCTGTCCTCTAACTAATGCGTTCAGGCCATCTATCGCCGAGATTCCAGTTTCAATAAACTCGGCTGGGGGCTGGCGGGTGGCGGGGTTTATTGGTTCACCGTTAATATCCAGGTAATCTTCGGGGATTATGCGCGGGCCTCCGTCTATGGGTTCTCCCATACCATTGAAGATTCTGCCCAGAATGTCAATAGATACCGGCAGCTTTAAAGTCTCGCCTTTACATCTTATCTTGCTGCCGACGAGGTCCACTTCGCTGACCCCGCCAAATACCTGGACTATAGTTGCCTTCTCACTGATGTCTATTGCCTGACCACTTTTAACTTCACCATTCCCAAGGTGAACATCAACTATCTCATTGAATTTTATGCCGGGAATGCTCTCAGCTACGAGCAAAGCTCCCTTAGCACTACTAATTGCTCTTCCTTCTTTAACGTAAAGTGGTAAAAAATCCATAAGAGGCCTCCTTTTCTCAGGGAACCCGTTTGCCAGTTACCAGGCTTTGTTCCATCTCCGACCACAATTCCTTGACTCTCTGTTCAGAGTCCTCGTTGGGTATATCCTTCATCCTTGATATTCTGTAGACCATGGGCGATGAGCGGATGCTCTCAATACCTGAACCGGAATTCAGCATCTCCTGGGCCAGTTCGTAGAACTTCATTATGGTTTTGAGCATGAGGCCGGCTTTTGCCGGCATACAGTAGGTGTCAACTTCATGATAGGCGCTTTGCTGGAGAAAGTCCTCGCGTATCATCCTGGCGATAAGCAGCAATAATTTGTCTCCTTCGGGCAAAGATTCGGGGCCTACCAGCCTCACAATTTCTTCCAGTTCAGCCTCCTGTTGCAATACTCTCAGGGCGCTGGCTCTGGTATTCTCCCAGCCCGGGTCATGCTCATTCCACCAGTCTTTAACTGCGTCTACATAAAGGCTGTAGCTGGCGAGCCAGCTTATGGCCGGGAAATGTCTCTTGTTGGCCAGCGAAACCTCCAACGCGTACAGGGCATCTATTATTCTGAGTGTGTTCTGGGTGACCGGTTCGCTGAAATCGGCTCCGGGGGGGCTCACGGCACCGGCTACCGTTACTGATCCCTGTCTTTCGGGATTGCCCACGCATTGAACCATCCCTGCCCTTTCGTAAAAAGAGGAAAGCCGGGACCCCATATATGAAGGGAAACCTTCCTCGCCGGGCATTTCCTCAAGTCTTCCGCTCATTTCCCTCATGGCTTCAGCCCATCTCGAGGTTGAATCAGCAACCAGCAGAATGTCGTAGCCCATGTCCCGGAAGTACTCGGCCATAGTAATGCCGACGAAAATACTTGCTTCCCTGGCCACAACAGGCATGTTGGAGGTGTTAGCCAGAAAGATCTCTTTCTCCTGTAATAACCTTCCTGTGTTGGGGTCCTTGAGTTCTCTGAAGCTAGAAAGCACGTCGGCCATCTCGTTACCCCTTTCGCCACAGCCGACGTAGATGTTCAGATGCGTCTGGGCCCATCTGGCCAGCTGTTGCAAGGCGACGGTTTTTCCGGTACCAAAGCCTCCTGGTATCGAAGCTTTGCCACCAAGAGCCAGGGGGAACATGTAATCCAAAATCCGCATGCCGGTAGTGAGCAAGCCCGAAGGGTCGAACCTCTGCCTGTAGGGTCTGGGCTTTCTTACAGGCCACTGCTGCATCATCGTAATTTCTTTTACTTCCCCACCATGTTCCACCCGGGCTACAGGCTCTTCAACGGTGTATTCTCCTTTGCGTATGTCCTTTATTGTACCCGTGATGCCTGCCGGCACCATTATCCTGTGTTCTATCAGGTGGGTCTCGGGAACTGTGCCTATTATATCTCCCTGGCTGACGGCATCCCCCGCCTTGACTGTGGGCGTGAACTGCCATTTCTTGTCCCGGGGAAGTGCTGAGGCTTTGACACCCCGTTTTATGAACGGGCCGGTATTCTCACCCAGGGTAAGCAAGGATTTCTGCAACCCGTCGTAGATAGAACCCACGAGTCCAGGGCCCAGCTCCACGCTCAGGATCCTCCCCGTCCCTATTACAACCTCACCAGTTTTCAACCCCAAAGTATCCTCGTGTGCTTGAATTATCGCCCTATCCCCTTCCAGTCCTACTATCTCCCCGACGAGCCCCTCTTCACCTATCTCAACAACTTCATAGACCTGGGAACCCTTCATGTCATCGGCTATAACTAGAGGACCCGAAACTCTCCATATTTTGCCCATATCTTCAACCTCCTGCTGTTGCTATGATTTCAGATTTCAACTTCAAACCCGATAGATTCTCTGATAAGTGCCCTGTAATATTCCCTGACGTCAGGGTGCTTGGTGCCAAACTTCGATGGGACCTCGATGATTACGGGAGTCATTCTTCTCCCTTTTCTAACCTGGGCCACTACGTCTTCGACATATTGTGCGTAGTCCTCCAGCATTATCACTATACCGACATCAGGCTCGGCCAGCAACTCCGTTACGGCTTTCCTTACATTTTCACGGACATCGTGATCGTCCTTTATCATGTAATAATTGCTGATACCGGCCAATCTCAGTCCATTGACCAGTTCTTCGTCTCCTATGACAGCTATATCCAGGTTTCTAATAGGCATCATGTTACAGCACCAGATTATTCTTTATTTCCTGAACGGGAACACCATCGACTATTGCTTTCAGGACCAGTCTCAAGTTCCGTACTTCAACCTCCTTGAGGATTAGATACCAGGCCATAACCAGAGGGGATAGCACCCTCGGTGACAACATGTCCTGGAGCATCCTGAACTTGTGCTTATCGATAATCTCTTCTACAGCCGTGATGTTCTTTGTCTTCTCGAAGCTGGCAGATACTTCATTTGCTATATCCTGATATTGGGCGATATCCAGCCTGGTGGGCAAGTCGGCTAATTTGAGCGGTAGTAATTCTCTTATAGCTTTGTCCGGAATCCTGTATCCCCCGGCAATAGTGCATTCGGCAGCATCGAGTCCTGCACCTTCGATGATAGCCCTTGAGGCAATTTGCAGGTTTGTGAGATCTATCACTAAGCCGAAGGCTTTGGCAAGTACATAGCCGTCTTTTATCCTTCTGGCCATGTTTAGCATTTCCTTATAGTACTCAGCGTCTAACCTGGCCTCAACAAGGAGCTTCGACTTTGTGCCTTTATCTGTCTTGTACTGTTCCAGGGCAGGCACATAATCCGCCAGTTTGCACCTGATGAGTAGCGCGATGATGTCATCAACAGTCTCGGCGTTGAACAGTTCATCCAGCAATCCATGATTGTGGATAACCCCGACCGGTATCATAGGGGCTTTCTTGTCACCCGAGATGCCTTGCAGGGCAGCTTTGATATTTGAGACGTCATACTTTACCACGTATGCTCTGGATACCTTCAGTACATCTCCGGGCAGGAATTTAAATGATTCTACGTATTTGATGCGCTGCGCCAGATAACCCCACAGGCATTCATCGAGATAATCAAAACTCCTGACCGGCAATTCTTCCAGATAGCTACCTATACCGGTCTCTCTAATGACCACCAGGGCATCCTGTATGTTAGACGCTGTCGCCATTCTGTCTATGTGTTCGGAGGTGACAGTCTTAGGTTCCTCGCCTTTCAGACAAGCAGATATGAACGCGTATTTTGGAGTAAGCACGATGTTCCTTTATGGAGCTTCGAACAGCTTCCTGTTTATCTCGGGCAACAACTTCGGCAACAGCATCTCGAGTCTGGTTTCGTAGGTGTTGTCTATTCTAAGCTTTCCTTCAATATCCTCAGCTATGACGCCTCCCAGGCAATCGGTTTCCCTGATATCCACTATCTTGCCGGATAAATTCTTGTCCGCTTCAAGGAGTTTTTTTGCGGTGCTCACATCTTTGGGAGCAACGTAAATTCTGCCTTTATCCACACCCAGGCCTTCCATAGCTTCTTTAATCAAGTTCAGCAAATGACTTTCGTCGCTTGAGATTTGGGACAATTCCTGCTGTGCCCCGTCAATCATCTTGGAAATTGTGTCAGCTTTCGCGCTCGATAGCTGCTGCCGCGCTTTTATAGAAGCCTGAGCCAGGATTCTGGCCGCCTCCGCCTCTGCCTCTCCCAGCATTCTGCTCTTCTCTTCCTCGAACCTCGCCTCTCGCTGTTTTTTGGCCTTATCTATCTCTTCCTGTGCTTTCTCCTCAGCCTGTGTTACTATGTTCTGGGCGTCCTGCTTCACTTTGCCGACAACGGCTTCACTTATTTTTTCCATTCTTATCAATCCTTTAGAAAAGCCCCAACATAGCCAGTGCCATTATGGCAAACACCAGTCCCAGCACACCTATTAGCTCGACAAACACGGCCAGCATCATGGAGTTAGTCAGTATCCTCCCCTTTGTCTTGGGCAAGAGCGAGATACCGGAAGCGCACACCGCGCCCTGGTAAGCTGCTGAAACCCATTCAGCCAGGGCGACTATAATACCGATGCCCAGTACTGCGAAACCCATGCCGGTGCCGTTGGCCACCTCAGCGAGGTTCCCACGTACCGTTGTCAAAATAAGTATCAGCGTTATGAGACCATAGAAGGTCTGCGTCATTGGCAGTGACGCGAGGAGAATCACATTTCTGAGTTGTCCCGGTTCCTCAGACAGCGTAGCTGCCCCGGCGGAGCCGGCGGTACCGATGCCCATGGCTGAGCCGGCCAGTCCGCCAGCCAGGGCTATGGCACCTCCCAGGATTGCCAGGGATTCGGGGCTGATTAGCATCTTACACCTCCGTTACTTAAGTATTCTTTAACTGCGTTCATACTTTGACAGATACAGGACGAGGTTTCAACCGAAACGGGCTGTATGCCTTGCCGCCTCCGTCATAGAACTTGAACATGAACTCCACAAAGCATAGTCTCAGGGAGTGGACGAAACACGTTATGCCGCTGAGCGCCAGATTAAGCAGGTGTCCGACAAGCAGAACTAATATGAATATCAATGTGCCAACGATAGCCTGGACTATTCCGACCGGCATCATGTCGCGTAATAACACTGCCATGAGGTTAAAGCAGTATGCCAGGTAATACGTGGCCAGCCCCACACCGGCCAGCCTGGCATATGACATAACGTCGCCCAGTATCCCGGTCAGGTCAAATAGCCAGAAAATTCCGCCCAGGAAAGGACCCTTCTCCAGCAGGGATGAGACGACAATTAATACTAAGCCCAGGATAATCGCGGCAACTAGCAGGGTGGTTTGTTCAGCTAACACCGGGATACGTATGCCCAGTATGATATCCAGAATCAAGGGTATGGCACCGAACTGAAGTATGAATAGACCGGCTTTGTTGGGCACTACCGCTTTCTGCCTCTCCTTTATTCCTCTAATAAGTGCGAGCACATGGGCTGTGTTCACGTGAACCAGGCCTATTAATAATGAGATGCCTATGAACGACACGGGGTCTGCAAGAACTGCTTGAATTGCCTGGGCAAGTGCTAAACTCTCGATTCCGAAGAACTCGTAGAAGTTGCCCAAATAGCTTCCGGTAAGCATACCAATGACCAGGGCGACTCCACCGCTAATGTAGATTATCCTTTGAAATAGCTTAAACCCTTCGGATTCAGGGTCGTCGACGAGAATTCGCAGTCCGCGGTATGCAAATAGCATGAGGAGGGCAGCGTACACTACGTCGCCCAGCATGAGGCCAAAAAAAAGGGCGAAGGAGTACGCTATTATCGGAGTGGGGTCCCATTCCTTATACTTTGGCGTAGCAAACAGGTTCACAATGACTTCGAACGGCTTAAGAGCGGCCGGGTTCTTCATTTTGGTGGGTGGCTCCTCCGCTTGCTCCGGCTTCCTCGTGTCAATAAACACGTAGCCTATGTTCTCCTTGAGTTCAGAAATTGTAGCTTCGACATTGTTCTCGGGAATCCACCCCTCGATCAGAGTGACGTATTCTGCCTCCGAGGCTTTAGCTAAGACTGCTAATCTTTCCGCTTCTGCTGATAACGCCTCGCGGAAAAGGACCAGCTTCTCTAGGTTCTCTCTGGTCTTACTTTCAATGTCGGCTTGAAGCTTCGTCAACTCCTGTTCAAGATTGTGAATTCTACTGTCGGCTACTTCGAGAAATTCCCTCAGGGTCAAATTCTCCTCTGGTATCGGTAAAACCTTGCCTCCGGCATCCTTGACTATGGACTCTATAGTTTCCCGGCCTTCTATTTTGGCAATGGCATACAAGACAGTCTCGTTTTCTACTGTGGCTGAAACGTCGTCGAGTATGTAGTCTCTGAGTTTAGAATACGAAGTTTCAAATACGTCGTTGGGAAACACAAAGACTTGGGAAAAAAGATAACTTCCTGAAAAATTCAGGTCTCCCAACCTGATGTCAGCCTGTTGCTCAAGGGAGCCCAGATACCTGGCCAGTTCTGTCAGCGCCTTAACATCCTCGTCGAGTTTGGTGGCGCTTTGATGCATGTTGCTGAGCTTGGTGCATAGTGACCTTACTTCGCTGTCGACTTCGTCAAAAGGCCTGGTATATATAACCTTCACATCTTCTGTCAGCGATACTCTTTCTCCTTTTGGTATGTAAGCTAATACGTCGTTAATGCCCGTCAATAATTCGCCGATTGCTCTTCTTTCCCTTTCAAGTGCCTCTTTATCTACCGGCTTCAGCTCTTCGCTTTCCTCGACGTGAAGAACACCGGCGGTATGGAGAGTCTTGGTGGTCTTGGTGGAGTAATCCTTGGTCGTCACGACCCTGACTTTGGCCATAGGGTCAGCTGTATTGACGATTAGAGGTGGCATGTTAACTTCTGCCCGTGACAATATTCACGACGAGCTTGGTAATTTCCTTTACTTTGTCATCAGCGGTGGCCCTGATCTCGGCGGCTTTCTTCTCAGAATCCTCGATTTTTTTCTCCGCTTCCGCTTTAGCGCTGCTTACAAACTTGTCAGAGAAAGCTTTTGCCTCGTCCATCGGCAACTCAGACGATAGTATCTTGTTAGCTTCTTCCCTGGCTTCGACGAGAATTTGGTTGGCTCTGGCCCTCGCCTCTTCTAGTATCTTGTGGGCTTCGACTTCGATGGCTTCTACGCTACTGGTGATTTCTTCCGGCATAATAATTCGTCTCGATAGTTCTCTGGACTGCTGCTGGGCAACGTTTGCGAATAAGCTGTTTCTGCAACCGACAAGACAAACATTTCAGCAAGTCACAATTATAGCAAAGTAGTTTTTTTTTGACAATATAGCGATTTTGGTAAGGTTTAACACTCTGCCATACATCAGCGGCAGCGAAGTTTGTTATGAAAGCGAAATGCTTTATAATTCAAGCTATGAAAGTGCACACACTGCATGACTGGGAGTTGAGCCCGGCTCGAGCCAGAGCAATGCAGTTGAGCCTGGCAAGAAAAGTGGTAACCGAAAACAAACTCACTAACCCACGTCTTGTTGGCGGTGTTGACATATCTTCTGCTGATGCTCAGGGGGTAGCTCGAGGCGCAGTGGTAGTTCTCCGTTATCCCGACCTTAGCGTAGTCGAAGTTAGTGTAGCTGAAGATAAGATTGCATTTCCCTATATTCCCGGCTTATTGTCCTTTCGGGAAAGTCCCTTGATCCTGGCTGCGTGTGAAAAACTGGGCAGCGCTCCCGACCTCATTCTGGTTGATGGTCAGGGGATTGCCCATCCCAGGAGGTTGGGGCTGGCCACGCATTTGGGGCTTTTTCTCGATGTACCCACTGTAGGCTGTGCCAAATCCATTCTTTGTGGCCGGCATCAGCCTGTGGGAGAAGACTCTGGCTCCCATGCTGAACTACTTCATAATGGAGAGCTTGTTGGCGCAGCGTTAAGGACCAAGTCTGGAGTAAGGCCGATATACGTTTCGGTGGGGCATAGAATTGACCTGGCATCGGCTTTGGAATGGGTAATGAAATGCTGTCGTGGTTACAGGCTTCCTGAGCCTACCCGCCTGGCTCACCTCGCTGCCGCGGGCAGACTGGTTTTTGAGCCTGGACTATCGGCGCAGGTCGTTTGATTATAGCGACAGGCAGAATCACATCGGGATTTATGTGGCTGACCATATTAACTGAATACAGGGAGCGAGAATGGAAGAAGAGAAAGAAGAGCTAGAAGCCCTGCTTCGTCGAATCTCAGACATCATGGTGCATCTTTGATATCGCTGGCAAGGAAAGGGAAATTGCCAGGATAGAGCTGGAGTCAGCCCGACCCGATTTCTGGGACGACCCGGCCAGGGCTAAGGCTATTATGCGTCAGCTTGCGGTCAAGAAAGACTTGGTTAATGCCTGGCGCGGGCTGGAGAAGAAAGCCACCGACCTTCAGGAGATGATTGGTCTGGCTATGGGAGAGGATGATGACTCTCTTAAGGGAGAGCTGCAACTGGAACTAAAGAAGCTCAGTTCCCGGTTCGAGCAGTTGGAGAGTCAACAGCTCTTCGTCGGTGACTATGATGCTCGCAATGCCATGCTTGCCCTTCATGCCGGTGCTGGTGGGACAGAGTCTCAGGACTGGGCCGACATGTTGCTCCGGATGTACTTGCGGTGGGCGGAGCGGCATGATTATGAGGCTGAGGTCTTAGATGTGTCCTCTGGCGAAGAGGCCGGTATCAAGAGCGCTATCGTGGAGATTAAGGGCAGTTATGTCTATGGCTATCTCAAAGGTGAACATGGGGTGCACAGGTTGGTCCGGCTTTCTCCCTTTGATTCCGACCATTCCCGCCACACATCCTTTGTCCTGGTGGAAGTGCTGCCTGAGGCTGAAGAGGCAGTGGATATCAAGATAGAGCCGGAAGACCTGAAGGTGGATACTTTCCGGTCCAGCGGGCCTGGCGGGCAACATATGCAGAAGACAAGCAGTGCTGTCAGGATAACTCACTTGCCCACAGGACTGGTGGCTATCTGCCAGGGCCAGAGGTCTCAGCATCAAAATAAGGAAGCTGCTCTGAAGATCCTTTATTCTCGTCTGCTGGAGCTCGACCATCAGAAAAGGGAGGAAGAAAGAGCCAAGATCAAGGGCGAGCGTATCGAAGCGGGTTGGGGGAATCAAATCCGAAGTTACGTGCTCCATCCATATAAAATGGTGAAGGACCTGCGCACCAATTATGAAGTTCACGATCCTGATGCCGTATTGGATGGCGAACTAGATGGATTCATCACTGCTTATCTTCGGTCCCAAGTAGGCAAATGATTAGACGTCTTGCGTTGATCGCTGTAACTTTGCTGTTGCTGCTGGTCCCTGCTTCCGTGGGGGCGAATAATCTCGCGCAATACAGGCTTGGCGGGGAATTAATGGACACGTCGCCGGGCTCAGAGCTTCGGCTCGCGGTGACAGGTACACAGGCCGAGGCCGGTATTACGGTTCTAGCTAGCGATGTAGAGATAGATTTCCCCCGCCAGGCTATGTTCACTCTTGAAGCTGAGAGCAGCGCTGATATTGTTGATGTCCGTCTTTGTTACCAGGTGGACAAGATGAAGTACGCTGAAGTTGTCAGTGAGGGCTGGGCTGACTTTACTCCGGCAACCAGAATAGATGCCGGTTGGGTGTGGGATATGAGACAAGCGAGCTTGCCCACCGGTGCTGAAGTCATATATTGGTGGGTGATTAAGGACGCTGAAGGGACCAGGCTGGAGACCTATCCCGAGACAATGCATTTTGATGATGATCGCTATGTTTGGCAGAGCCTGACCAGTAGTGGGTTCGTGTCAGAGTCGCAGATTTCTCAGGGTGATGAGCTGACCGTTTTCTGGTACGAAGGGGGTTCTTCCTTCGCACGAGACCTGATGGATGTCTGCGAGGCCGGGCTTACCAGGCTGACTGAGGAAATCGGCACTCATCCGGAACGGCCCATCAAGATATACATTTATGCGTCCGCCAGCGATTTGCAGGGAGCCATGATTTTTCCTCAAGAATGGACTGGCGGGGTCGCTTTTCCTGAATTTAGTACGATCGCTATCGGTATTCCACCGGGGAGACTTGATTGGGGCAAGCGGGCCCTGGTTCATGAGTTAACGCATCTGGTTGTTTATCAAGCAACTTTTGGCCCGTATGGGCGGCTTCCGACCTGGCTTGATGAAGGGTTAGCTACGTACAACGAGGGTGAGCTTACCCCTTCTCTCCGCTCCTCCCTGGAAAGGGCTATTCTTGAAGACGAACTCATCTCAGTACTCAGCCTGTGTGGCCCATTTTCCGCCGAGACTGAGAAAGCTCGCCTTTCCTATGCCCAGAGCTATAGCCTCGTGGAATATCTCCTGGATAATTACGGACAGGACAAGATGCTGGAGTTGTTGACTCTCTTCCAGCAGGGTAGCACCCATGATGAGGCCTTGACCGAAGTTTATGGTTTTGATTTAGATGGGCTTGATGCCAACTGGCGAGCGACGCTGTCAGCCGGCACAGTCATTGGGAGCGGAGCGTGGGAATCTCATCCCGTCCTGCCTGCCGTGTTAGCGGCATTAGCCGTAGTAGCAGCTTTGGGGGGTGTCCTGGTTTTGAGGAAAGGTTCCTGGCGAAGGTCGTCTCCCAAATTTAACGAAGAAGATAGGCTATGAAGGACTCCTTTACCGTTCACGATTTGCCACTTGGCGAGCGCCCCAGGGAGAGGCTGCTGAAGCTGGGCGGCGAAGCTCTGTCTGCCCAGGAGATCTTAGCCCTAATTCTGGGTCGAGGAGTCAGAGGTGAGTCAGTCATGGTGACCAGCCAGAAGCTGTTGAGCCGGTTCGGTAATCTCAAGGGCGTTGCCAATGCCTCCGTAGAGGACTTGACCAAGATAACTGGCATCGGGCTGGCCAAGGCAGCGCAGGTTAAAGCTGCGGTTGAATTGAGCAAGAGGCTGGAAGCTGATGCCGGTGAGAAACCCAAGCCGGTGCTCAAGGCCCCGGAAGATGTGGCTGCCGCAGTGAGGAGCCAGTTGAGAGGCAAGAAGAAGGAGCATTTTCTGGTACTTTGCCTGGATACCAGAAACAGGCTAATAAATTGCAGGTCAGTTTCCATGGGCAGTCTGGATACCAGTATTGTCCATCCCCGTGAGGTGTTTAAGGAAGCGGTTTCCTCCTCCGCCGCTTCGGTAATCTTTGTGCACAATCATCCTTCGGGTGACCCGGAGCCATCCAAAGAGGATGTTGAGTTGACCAAGCGGCTGGCCAAAGCTGGTGAGATTATAGGCATTGACGTCCTGGACCATATCATCGTCTGCGATAGGAGTCACTTAAGCCTGAAAGCCAGGAATCTGTTCTGAAGCTGATGGCAAATGGCAAACAAGCACTCTTTGAGCATCCGTTGTACCGGGTCTCAATTCGTGAAATATACTATCGGGCAGCCCCCTATCGCAGAGCCAGGTGAAAGGAGCGAGTGTCATGAAGGCTAGCCAAAGAAGCGAGGTTTTCTTTTTTCCCTATGGTGGAAGCGGCACTTTTCTCAGAGGGTTGAGGACCCTTTTCTCTGGAATAGCCAGTGTTATCTCCGGGGGTGATTCGGTAGCGGTGAAGGTCCACATGGGAGAATATGGCGGTAGCTTCTATCTTCGACCTTCGTTAGTACGCCGGGTGTGTGATTTGGTCAAAGAAGCTGGAGCTAGACCGTTTGTCACGGATACCACTACTCTTTATCCTGTAAGGAGGTTCACCGCCAGCCAATACCTGGCTACGGCAGCCTGCAATGGCTACACCGAGGAATCGGTGGGAGCGCCCGTCATTATCGCCGATGGGGAGCAAGGCTATGATGGAGAGTGGGTGGACATCCCGGGGCGGGTTTCCGATTGCTCCTTGGACAAGATAAAGATAGCCGGCGAGATTTCCCGTGCCGACTCCATGATAGTGCTTTCTCATGTGAAGGGGCATGACCTATCTGGCTTTGGCGGTTCTATCAAGAATGTGGCCATGGGCTGCGTTACCAAGGAGTCGAAGGCTGCTCAGCACCGGGTGAATCGTGCTGTCATCGACATCTCCAAATGCACGGGCTGCGGACAGTGTGTCGAAGTTTGTGTCTTCAAAGCCTTATGTTTGGTGGAGGAGAAAATAGTGCGTGACGAGGAGCAATGTATGAGCTGTAACTTCTGCGACTTACGTTGCCCGGAGGGGGTATTTTCCTCACCTCCCGGCGCCAAAGAGATGTTTCAGACTTGCCTGGCTCATGCTGCCGCCGCAGTGTTAAGTCGATTTCACCCCAAAGTGGCTTTCATCGATTTCGTCCAGGACGTAACTCCGTTATGTGATTGCGCCGCGCCCTCAGGCCTGCCGGTAATTCCGGATATCGGCATCCTCGCCTCCAGAGATGTGGTAGCTGTTGACAAGGCCTCTTTGGACCTGATTGCTCAAAGCAAGCCTGTAGGGAAATTTGCCCATGTGAGCCCCCCTGATATACTGGGCGAGATAAACGGCACGGACAGCCTGGTGCAAATAAGAGCTGCTCAGGAGCTTGGCCTGGGCAGCAGCGAATACCAGCTAAAAGAGCAAAAATAAAAATGCAAAATGACAAACCTGGAAAGGAAGAAAATGATTTTTCTCAGGCTTTGAGCATTGTTTAGGACGCTATACGAAGTAACATGGAAGATATAGAACTGGCCCGCGCTCTTCTGGATGAAGAAAAATTGAATCTCGTCATTGTCAAAGGGCGACAGGTTCTCTTCACCTCTAAAGAGCGGGGAGTGGCGCCCTTCTTTCAGGCTATCCAGACTATGGGCAATAGTTTACATAATGCTGTGGTGGCTGACCGCATAGTCGGCTCGGCCGTAGCCATGCTTTGCCTTCATGCCCGGATAACCTCGGTATATGCTGGCATAGCGAGCCAGGGAGCACTTGACATACTGAAGGGGCAAGGGGTGACCGTCAGCAGTAAGAACGTGGTCCCTTATATCTCTAACTACGACGGTACGGACCTATGTCCTTTTGAGAAGCTGGCACGTAGTTGCCCGACGCCTTCTGAATTGTTCGCCGCGTTACAGTCTCTTTTTGCGGATGGTGGTCAGTGAAGAGTAATTGGCGGCGTGCGGCAGTAGCTCTTCTTGTGGCTGTCTTATTGCTCTTTCCTTCAACTGCTTGTTTGTCGTGGCTACTTCCTTCCGACGGCGAAGGCGTCCTCCGTCTCTGGGATAGCGGCCCTATAACGCTTGACCCGGCCACCGCTGCCGACTTCTCCTCCTATACTTACGTCGTGCATATTTTTTCTGGCCTGGTCCGCCTTGACCATGAGCTGAAGATAGTGCCCGATATTGCTGAGAGCTGGGAGAGAAGTCCCGATGGCAGGACATATACCTTCCGCCTGCGCCAGGGAGTGAAATTTCATAGCGGCAGGGAAGTGAAAGCTGCCGACTTCAAATACTCGTGGGAGCGAGCCTGCCACCCCGACACCGGCTCCGGTACCGCAGCTACCTATCTGGGCGATATCATTGGCGCCGGGGATATGCTGGCGGGAGACACGGGAGAAATCTCCGGCGTGGAAGTTATCGACGACTACACTCTTCGGGTTACCATTGATGCTCCCAGGGCCTACTTCCTGAACAAACTGGCTTATCCCACCGCCTTTGTCGTTGATAGAGCTAATGTGGAGTTCGGGAAGGACTGGTGGCGTGAGCCAGACGGCACCGGGCCATTTAAGCTCAAGGAATGGGAATCAGGAGAAAGACTGATCTTGGAGCGCAATGAGACATACTATGGCGATGTGGCCAAACTGGAGCAGGTCGTCTACTATCTGGCCTATCCACCTATGGCCATGTATGAACTGGGGCACATTGACGTCGCTCCGGTTTATGGGGGTTACATTTACTGGGTGCGTGACGAGACCAGCCCGTTTTATCCCCAGTTAGCCGTAACACCTGAACTCAGTCTTTATTATATTGGCTTCAACACTGCTGACCCTCCTTTCGACGACGTAAATATTCGCTATGCCTTTTCTCATGCCGTGGATCAAGAGCGTATCGCTAAGTTGACATTGAGGGACATGGTAACCGAAACCGAGGGCATTTTGCCTCCGGGTATGCCTGGCTATAACGAAGCTCTTGAGGGACTGGACTACGATGTGGAAAGGGCCAGAGAGCTCATTGCCGCTTCAAGATACGGAGATGTCTCGAATTTGCCTCCCATCACAATAACTGTTTCCGGCTATGGCAACTACATTCCCGATTATCTGGGCGCCATCATCGAGGAATGGCATCAGAACCTCGGCGTGGAGGTCTCAGTAAGGCAACTGGAATCAGAGAATTTCATTTATAATCTGAAGCAAGAAAGGGACGAGATGTTTGTACTGGGCTGGATAGCCGATTACCCCGACCCGCATAACTTCCTGGATATCCTGTTCTATACCGGGAGAGAGAATAATGCCTTCGAATATAGCAACCCCGACCTGGACGCTTTGCTTGACGAGGCAGCCGTAGAACAGGACAGCGCCGTCCGCCTGGATATGTACCGGCAAGCCGAGCAATTGATAGTTGCTGACGCTCCTTGTCTTCCCCTGTGGCATGGCGCCAACTATATCCTGATGAGGCCTTATGTCAAAGGCTACCAGCTCAGCCTCCTGGGTATTCCCGACCTGAGCCGCGTGTATATTGACAGGTCGTAACGCAGGGATTTAGTCCCCGTCCCAGGGTGGCGGGATACAAAATGCCTTCTACATGTTCGTTTTATTAGAGCTGTGCGACTTCGTGTGATACCATGATTGGAGCTGCGATTATGTCGGGCTAGCTCGCAGTGGTATAATGATAAGCGATGGAAAGGGAGGCGCTGCTCTATGAGAGACTCCCCGGTGACATGGTGAGGTGTCACGTTTGCCAGTGGAGGTGTCTTATCAATCCCGGTAAGCTCGGCGTCTGCCGTATGCGCATCAATCGGGATGGCGCGCTGTATGCCATGAATTATGCCGAGGTATCCTCAATGGCAGCCGACCATATCGAGAAGAAACCTCTATTCCATTTCTTCCCCGGCACCTATGCCTTTTCTTTGGGCACCTGGGGGTGTAATTTTCATTGCAGGGGATGTCAGAACTGGGAGATCTCCTGTGTTGATATTCCGCCAGGCTCTCAGCAATTGCTCCCGGAAAAAGAGATAGAGCTGACCAGGAGAAACAATTGCCAGGGCATTGCCTGGACCTATAACGAACCGACGATTTGGTTTGAATATACCCTGGACTCAGCAAAGCTGGCGAAGGAGAATGGTCTATACACTGTCTATGTGACCAATGGCTATGCCACGCCTGAGGCCCTGGATACCATAGGGCCCTGGCTTGATGCCTGGAGGGTCGACGTGAAGGGCTTCACTGACGGGTTCTACCGCCAGCTGGCCAAAATCGCTCAGTGGCGGGGCATTCTGGACGTAGCCAGGCGGGCCAAAGAGAAATGGGATATGCATGTTGAGGTGGTAACCAATATCATCCCCGACATGAATGACGACGAGGAGCAGCTTAAGGGCATTGCCAACTGGATTCGGAGTGACCTGGGTGAACTAACTCCCTGGCATGTGACTCGCTTTCATCCTCTGCACGAATTCAACCATCTATCAGCTACTCCGGTATCCACTCTGGAGATGGCCTACAGGATCGGGAAAGAAGCCGGGCTGAGATTCGTTTATCTGGGGAATGTGCCAGGGCACGACTACGAAAACACTGTGTGTTATTCTTGTGGCATGTTGAATGTTCGCAGGACGGGCTATGATACCCGCGTGGTGGGGTTGGATGGCTCTAAATGTGAATTCTGCGGGGCCGGGCTCAATTTCAGACCGGGCTAGAAATGCAGTTGCCCAATTTATTGTGTGCCCACCTTGTCATTGCGAGTCCCGATTTAACCGGGACGAAGCAATCTCGTGAGGGGCATGAGATTGCCGCGCACCTTTCAGGTGCTGGCAATGACAACAAGCGAAGGGCCTGATAAATCAGGCAACTAGGGGAGGTGCTTATGGCAGAAGAGGGACTTCATCCTGTGGTGGAGCTGGCAAAGGAGGCGGTGGAAAGCTATGTGCGAGAGGGCAAAATTCCCGAGCCGGAGCAATTAACTCCGGAAATGAGGGAGCGGGCGGGGGTCTTCGTTTCACTTCACAAACATGGGGAGTTGAGAGGATGCGTCGGCACCTTCGAGCCGACCAGGGATAATGTGGCTGAGGAAATCATTGCCAACGCTATCAGTTCATCTACCAGGGACCCCCGCTTTCCCGCGGTAGCTGCGTCCGAGCTTGACGACCTGGAGTACAGCGTGGACATCCTCACTGAGCCCGAGCCGGTCACGGATATCGGCCAGCTTGATCACAGGGAATATGGCCTTATCGTGGAGAGTGGTTTGAGAAAGGGACTTCTGTTGCCCGATTTGGAGGGGGTCGATAGCGTGGAGGAACAGATTGCTATCTGTCGGCTCAAGGCGGGAATATCAATTGGTGAGCCGGTCAAGCTCTATCGCTTTCAGGTGAGAAGGTTCAAGTAGAGATATTGGGAGACTGTTTGGCAAAGCGAGCCGTCATTGGGAGCGCAGCGGGGCAACCTCGGGAGATTGCTTCGCCCCGATGCAATCGGGACGAAGCAATGACATGGAGACTGATGGAACTGTATCGTACAAGGAAACTGGAAGGGCTTTATTGATGGACAGGATGCCTCTTTTTGAACTGCCGGCGGAAAAGGATTTGCCTCCCGGAATGCCTCTGGCGGCACGGATGCGGCCGCAGACCTTTGACGAGTTTGTGGGACAGGAGCATCTGGTTGCCGAGGGAAGGGTGTTTCGCAAATGTATTGAAGCGGACCAGTTGCCCTCCATGATTTTCTGGGGACCGCCGGGTAGCGGCAAGACGACTCTGGCTCATATTATCGCCAGCATCACCAGAGCGCATTTCAGCCCTTTGAGCGCCGTGAGTGCGGGGGTGGCCGATTTGCGCCATGTTATTGCCGAAGCTAAAAAGAGGCTAAAAGTATCAGGCCAGCGGACCATTCTTTTCATTGATGAGATTCACCGCTTCAATAAGGCGCAGCAGGATGCCGTATTGCCTTTCGTGGAAAGCGGCACGGTGACTTTTGTGGGGGCGACTACAGAGAACCCCTCCTTCGAAGTCATCGCTCCGCTTCTTTCCCGCTGCCGGGTCTTTCGGTTGAATCTGCTGAGCGATGAAGAGGTCAGGCTCATCGTGGAGCGGGCCATTCAGGATGGAGAAAGAGGACTGGGTAAGCTCCGGATCGGCATAAGCGAGGAGGCTCTGGGGCATCTGGTCACCGCATCTAACGGGGATGCCCGCGTGGCGTTGAACGCTCTGGAGATGGCAGCGTCTGCTGCTTTGCCTGACGGCGAGGGCTTGCGGCCGATAGACCTGTCGGCCATTGAACAGGCGCTACAGCATCGTGCTTTACTCTATGATAAGAGTGGTGACCAGCATTATGACCTTATTTCGGCACTGCATAAATCGTTACGCGGCTCCGACCCGGATGCTTCTTTGTACTGGCTGGCACGTATGCTGGAAGCCGGCGAAGACCCTCTCTACATTGCCCGTCGCCTGGTACGCTTTGCTTCCGAGGATGTCGGCGTGGCTGACCCGCAGGCGCTGGTGATAGCGGTAGCCGCCCAGCAGGCAGTGCATTTCGTGGGCTTACCCGAAGGGAACCTGGCTTTAGCGCAAGCAGTGGTCTATCTGGCAGCTGCTCCCAAAAGCAACTCGTTGTACCGGGCGTATTCCCGGGTCCAACAGGATGTACAGCGTGGCCGAAATGAGCCTGTGCCGCTCCACCTGCGTAACCCGGTAACCGACCTCATGCGTCGGACGGGGTATGGACAGGGCTATAAATATGCCCACGACTACCCCGACCATTTCGTCAGCCAACAGAACCTGCCGCCCTCCCTCCAGGGAAAACGCTATTACATCCCCGGCGACCAGGGCTATGAAAAAGAGATTGCCGCCAGGCTGAAGAAGTGGTGGAAGGAAGAGAAGGGTTAGCTGTTCAACGTTGCAATGACAAAAATATGTGTCAGTGAGGTACTGCCGAGTGCAGCGCATGGTGGCGATTTCCTGTGGTGTGTTATAATACGTGGCGCAGCCGAAGAGAACTTCGGACGGGAAGTGTCTATTGACGGAGGTACACGTTGCCTAGATTTCCCTTCACCCCCAGAGATACGGAGTTTTATGACCTGTTCGAACAGGATACGAGCAATCTGGTGGTTGCCGCAGAAAAGCTGGTTGACCTTTTTGACAATTATGAAGATGTGGAAGCCAAAGCAAAGCAACTCAAGGATTTTGAGCACCAGGGCGATGTCATAACCCATGAGATAATACAGCGGGTACACCGCACCTTTGTTACCCCCATCGACAGAGAGGATATTACTCTCCTGGCCCATAGCCTGGATGATGTAATGGACTTCATTGAGGCTGCGGGCAGAACAGCCCACCTTTATCGTATTATCCAGCCCACGGAACGGGCCCGGCAGCTAGCCCGAATCGTAGCCAGGGTTACTCACAGGTTGAACGAGGCGGTGCCTCGTCTGCGCCACCGTGACCATTTTCCATGGGTCCTCAAGCAGTGTGTGGAGATTAACAGCCTGGAAAACGAGGCTGACGACGTGCTGCATGCCGCTCTGGCTGAGTTGTTCGAGGTCTGTCACATGGATGCCTGTGAGGTAATCAAGTGGCGTGAAATCTATGAGCACCTGGAAAGCGCCACCGACCGGGGCGAAGACGTCGCCAATGTCCTTGAGGGTATAGTATTGAAGCATGCCTGAACTCGCGCTGCTGGTTCTGGTAGTTGCGGCAGCCATCGGATTTGGTGTGGTTAACGGTTTCAACGATGCTGCCAATGCTGTCGCTGCTTCCATTGGCTCCCGGGCTCTTTCACCTCGAAACGCCATCATACTGGCTGCCTTTTGTAACTTCGCAGGCGCTGCTACTGGCCTCGAGGTTGCCAGAACAATCGGCAAGGGAATTCTGGACCCCGAAACAATCTCATATCTGGCAGTATTTGCTGCCTTGGGCACGGTTATCATCTGGGGAACTATAGCTACGCGTTTGGGGCTGCCCGTGAGCATAACTCATAGCTTCGTCACCGGGCTGGCAGCGGCGGGGATAGTGGTGGCGGGTGTGAATGCTGTGATGTGGAGTGCCCTGAAACAAATTGGGGCGTCAGTGGTTAGCGCTCCTGCCCTGGGTTTCATGGGCGGCTTTGCACTTATGGTTGTCCTGCTCTGGGCATCCCGCCGCAGCGCTCCAGCCAGGATGAGGGTTGTCTTCAGCCGTCTACAGTGGCTTACTACCGCCTTCCTCGCTTATAGCCACGGCAAGAATGATGGGCAGATGCCCATCGGCGTCATCACTATGGCACTGGTGATTTATACCGGGCGACTGGAGCTCTGGGAAAGTATTCCCTGGTGGGTAATAATCGTATCCGCTCTGGCTATTAGCTCGGGCACCGCTATCGGCGGTTGGCGGGTTATCAAGACTGTGGGGGTAAGAATCACTGCCCTGCAGCCCATCCATGGTTTTGCCACCGATGCTTCAGCGGCGATGGTCATTGAGACAGCTTCACGCCTGGGTATTCCCGTAAGCACCACTCATTGTACCACGGCAGCCGTAATGGGGGTGGGTGCCACCAGACGCCTTTCCGCCGTAAGGTGGGGAGTAACCAGAAATATCGTGCTGGCCTGGATTCTGACCTTCCCGGTCTGTGGCGCTCTCGGCTGGGTCATAGCATCACTTCTCCAGGTTGCCTTCTGAAGAGACAAAACCCCTTTGCTTTTCTAGAACACTTGTGCTATATTGGGCTGGTGAAACTATTGTCGGTAGCTCTTCAAAGGCAGGATTACAACCTGGCAGCCCATGTCCTCGTCTATGGCTTGCTCAAGGCTCAGGCCCGGTATTGTAAGACCACGTGTGTAGATGGCTCTGCCGGTTCTCCTTCCCCTCATAGGTCATACTCCATTGGGAGTCCGCGGCGTAGTCGGAGGACTCGTAACTCTCATGGCAGCAATAGAAAGAAGCAAAGGAAAGGATAGTGGGCGTGGTTTTTACAGCTGTGCTCTGGACGTAGTAGAACAACTTGAGCTTGAGGAAGCTTCTAATGTCGAGGGGCTGGATGAGGAAATCGCTCTGCTCAGAGTCAAGTTCAGGAAGCTGGTGCGAGAGGAGCCGGAGCGAATCGACCGGCAGTTCGAGGCAGCCAATATCATAGCCCGGCTGTTAAAAACCCAATATCAAATCACCAGAGAGCAGAAGAAGTCTCTCGGGGAAGCCGTCCAGAAGGTGTTGACCGAGGTCGCTGTGCCCCTGGGGATCGGGGTGGGCATAAAGGTAGCCAATGAATAGGTCCCTCCCGGCGGGGATGAAACTGGTTCTCGCAAAAACAGAAGTGCAAAATGACGGAGCAAAGGTCAAAAACTCTGCGTTTCGGGTTGTCGTTTTGATTTTGACCTTTGCATTTAGGGTTTTCCATGTCTCATTCCAGCGTGGGCAGGTCCTTGCTGAACTCGGCCAGGGACTCAATCCTCTTCTTGGTTTCCTCTATCTGCCCCTGATGCTCTTGAGCATACTGCGTGGCTGCCTCGTAGAAGTCTTTTATCCTGGGCACAAAGGACAACTGTGACAGAATCAGGGTAACGTCGATGTAGTGCTTTTCCCCGGGGAAGTCGCCGCCTCGAATCAAGGCATTGGCTGCCAGCTCCTTGACGTAATCGGCAACGCTCTTGACCATGTCCATGTTCAGCTCTCTTTCCGGACCGGACAGGATATATATGGCTTTGCCGGCATCTTTGGGGCTACAGGTGAGGGAAAGGTCGGAGATGGTGGCGTCTAACGCCTGTGTCCCCCGGAAGCTCTCCAGCGCTTTTTCGCGGAAACTCCTCTTCCTTATCTCCCAGGGGAAGCGGAATGAAGGAAGCTCATGTCTACCCAGGCCGATAGTGGTCCATCCCTCCAGGCTGGCGATTATGTCCCCGGCGTCTATGGTCCGGGCACCCACATATTTGGCCTTCGTTACTTCCCCGGCGCACATCAAGTCGTAGAAAGGCTCCACGATCATCCTGTTGATTGTATCTATGTTGCTGACGAGACTGGCGTCTTTTCTGAGATACCTCTGGTTATCGGCCAGAAAGACGGCATCCACTATATCGTAGGTGGATTTCAGGCAGGTAGCGGTGTTGAATACGCTTCTGGACTCCGTGGTCTGCTCATGCTCGAAAGGCAGGACTGCCAGGGCGTAGACCGGCTTGCTGATGTAGCGCTCCTTAATCGCCCTGCATATGATGGGCAAAGCTCCTGAGCCCGTGCCGCCGGCGGCGCCAGCCACCACAAGAAAGGCATGTGTCTCGTAAAACTGCGGGCTGGCTTTCACGGCGTCCAGCACCTTATCGCCGTCCTCCTTGGCCAGTTGTGCCCCCAGTTCATTTATCTTGCCTACCCCGTGGCCCAGTGTCTGGCGCAAGCCGAGGAGCACCCGGTGCTGGAAGTCGTCCTTGATGAACCTCAGCCCCGTCAGGTCCGCCTGGTCCGTATTCACGGCAATAACCGTGGGGGCTATGGTTGCCTTGCGCTGAGTGCGCGCCTTGAAATTCATCCTGGCAAAATGGTCGGCAATCCGGCTTCCACATTGTCCCAGCCCGATAACTGTTAGCTTCATTTTTCCCTCCTTCTTTTGTGCCCTGTTTCCTTCTTATTCGTTTAGTCTGGATTCATTCGTGTCAATGAATCGGGACTCGCAATGACAAACCAGTGTGTCATTGCGAGCGCAGCGCATGCGGAGCGCGGCAATCTCGCGGAATGGGCTTGTCTCCCGGCGCCTCCTGCCAATGACCCTCCCTCAATCATACAATTTTTTTCTTTTCAGATGGATGTAAGCGGCGCCACCGCCGCCCGATACTACAAGGACCATGATAACAATGAATGCCCACAGAGGCAAGAGTCCGGCCTGGAAGCAATAGACTTCGCTCCAGCCGCTCTCGTTCTCCGCCCCATCCACGGCCTGCACCATCCAGTAGTAGGTGCCATAGCTCACTGGTTTCTCCAGGGTGTAGTTCGCTCCCACCAGTCCCTCCTTCGTCACTATGGGGTCAACGAATTCCCCGGTGTCCGTGACATTGGCACTGGTTGCTATTTGCAGATTATAGTAGACTCCGCTGGGGTCCTCCACCTCGGACCACTCAAACCTCGGCCTCACCCTGCCCACGAATCCCGCCCTGCCCCCGTCGGGCGGGGAAATGAGTTCCGGGGTGGGGGGAGGGTGTGACTCCATGGTGAAGTCGGCGGCGGCCTCGTTCGCCTGACCATCCTCGGCCGTCACGTCGCGCTTGCCATGTCTGCTCTCGGGCACAGGAAAAGTTACCTCGAAGCTGCCTTTGTCATCAGTCGTAGCCGTCGCTTCCTCATGGCCCTCGTACATGATGACCACACCTTCGTTGGGGGCAAACCCGCCGCCGGTAACGGTCAGGTTCATGCCCACATGCCCTTCGTCGGGATACAGCACAATGCCGGGCCTTAGCTCGAAGCTGATCTCGTCTAAGTCTGCTTCTTTAGTCCAGTCTCCCTCGGCGGTGACGCTATAGTTGCCTCCCGGCCTCTCGGGCACCTCGAAGGGTTCCTGCCAGTACCCTTTGTCGTCCGCCCAGATGTCCTCGACCACCGCCTCTCCGTCAAACAGTATCCTGATATTCCTCTCATTCGCGGTAAATCCGCTGCCCGTCATCGCTATGCTTTCTCCCGGGCTGCCCGATAATTCGTCTGTTCTTATCCCCGGGGTTACCATAAAGGTGGTATGCCTGACCGCGGCAAGGCTGCTATCGTCGCCCCGGGCATCTATCTTATGACTTCCTTTCGTGGAAGGGGGAATCTCAAAGCTCTCCTCCCACCCCCCTGCGGCGCCCGCCGTGATATTATCGGCCACCGCTTCATAGGTGCCATTAAGGTAATACCTCAGCTCGATGCCCGTTTCATCCCTGGCAAACCCGCGGCCTGTCACGATAACCGTGCCGCCTACGGGGCCCTCCTCGGGACTGACCGTCAGCCCCGGCCAGACCGTGAAGTAAGCGTCTGCTGTATCATCTCCTACCTCAGCGAGCACCTGATGGATTCCCCTGTAGCTCTCGGGAACGAAGAAGGTCGCCGTGAAACTTGTCTCTGCACCAGTGGTGTGGGCTTCGGTCATCCAGGTCCCGGCATAGTAAATGTCGGCCCACTCATCGGGCTCAAAATTATAGCCGCGGACGGTAACCTCTGTACCGACCACTCCCGAGGAGGGGGCAAGGGTGATAGAAGGCGGAGGTGGTTCTTCGTCGGCCTGCACCGGCACAGCCGGCAGGGCCACGGCCGTAAGGCAGAGGCCCACAACAATAGCCAGTCTGGGCAGCAATTTCATCTCCGCACTATTATAAAGGAAGACGGCCCCAAAAAGTAAGTGCCATCAACGACTGCCCCCGTCTCTACACGTCATTGCCAGTCCCCACAAGTCGGGACTGGGAATGACCACCGAAATTCGTGCAAACTCCTGACCTATTGACAAATACGAATATGAATTATAGCATTATACGAAGGGCTGGAGTAATTATCGTGGAAGTGTTGGAGAACGCCCTAGATTGAACTGAGAATCAGCGTTAAACAGCCTGAAAATGGACAGGAGGTAATGCCTATGTGAGATTCCCGGAGCGGATTCTTGCTGTTCCCCTGAACTCCCCCTCTTAAGGTAAGAGGGGGTTAGGGTCCCACCCCGATGCAATCGGGGGGAGTTATGAACGTCGATCAAGAATTCGCCGAGGGGCAGAGAACAATGCCTGGCCCGGGCAAAAGCTGTATTGTTTTTCGTCATTGCGAGGAGCTGAGGTTCCTCGTTTTACTCGGAACAGGCTCCGGAATCCCGGAGATTGCCGCGTCCCGATAAACCGGGACTCGCAACGACAGGGGATGCAGTAATTCAAGTGCTCGCAATGACAGCGAGAAACTATGAAGAAGGGCAGCCTGAAATGAGGCAGGCTTAACACAAGGTTTACTGAACAAAGATGTTTGCGATGACTCGAGCCTGGAGCCGTCGACTTTGGGCCGGAGTCACAATTAAGTTGAGCTCTTGACAAGAGAAAAATAAAGGAGGAAAACATGAATAAGACAAAACGGTATACCAGCCCAATCCGTCGTTGCGAGCGGAGCGCGGCAATCCTGGTTGCCCTGGCGCTGGTTCTGAGCTTGGGACTGGTGATGGGGACACCGGTGGCTGCGGCCAACGGGCCGCCTGTTGCCAGTGGTCTAGTCCTTCACCTTGACGCTGATGCTATCACGGGGTTGAGCGACGGTGATCCTGTCGCCACGTGGCCCGACCTGTCGGGTGAAGGCAATGACGCCACGCAGGGAACACCCGCGGATCAGCCTGAGTGGGTAGAGGATGCGTTAGCAGGCAAGCCCGTCGTCAGGTTTGATGGTTCAGACTATCTGGTAGAGGACTCCGGGTCATATACCACACCCCTGACCATCTTTGCGGTCGGTCTCAATACCGCAGGTGCAGGTGATAGCAATCAACACTCACGACTGATCCAGTTGAGTGCGACAAGCGATTTCCATGGCTTTTTCGGCAGTAGGTCCGACGATTTCGCCACCTTCTTCGGTAATGGCAGTGCATGGAGTGACATAGCCGCTAATACTCCCGGCGAATCCGTTCTCACAGCACGATTGTTGGCTGTGGTGAATGACGGCGCTACAGCGGCACCTTATGTTGATGGTGTAGCGCAGGATACAAAGACTGGTACCATGGCTGCAGCTACTGGCCTCATAATTGGCAGTGGGATGAATGGGGCACAAGCACGTTCACAGTATTGGGGTGGCGACATTGCCGAAATCCTCATCTATGACCGTACCCTTACCACGCAGGAAAGGGTAGATATGGAATGGTATCTCGGGGAGAAGTGGCTGGGATGGGAGCGACCCGCGCAAGTCTGGGTCTGCGACACCCACGGCGACGACGGCAACCCGGGGACCTTTGACGATCCGTTTAAGACCATCCAGCACGGCATCACCGTCGTGGCTGTGGACGGGACCGTGAATGTCAAGGCCGGGACATACACCGAGAACGTTACCATTACCAGGTCTCTCACCCTCCGGTCCACGGATGGTGCGGATGACACCACTATCACCGGCCTGGTCACCATAGACCTTGATGACGGGCAGACGGTGGTCTTCGGCGGTGAGGAGGGCGCCGGCTTCACGGTTGATCGGGGTAACCCGATCCCTGATTCCGGCATACTGCTGTCCGTCGATAACGGAAGCGAGGTGACCGTCAGCCACAATATCATCACCGGCGAGGACGCCGGCATCCGCAGCGAGGCGGCGACGATCGAGGGCGGCAGCACGGTTACCATCGAGCACAACGTGATCACTAACAACCCCGGTCACGGCGTACATCTGCACTACATTTCGGAGAGCACTGTTAACGTCGAGCGCAACCAGATCACAGACAATGGAGGCCATGGAATCTACATCTGGCGTATCGATGATGGCCCGAAGACGGTCACCATCGCAGGCAACACCATCACAGGTAACACGGACAGTGGCATCCATGTCACCACCGTCTCGGCCAGCACCCTGGTCATCGAGGACAATCGTATCCAGGACAACGGCCAGAGAGGCATCTACATTCAGTATGTCCAGCAAAGTAGTATCGTTGAGATGGCAGGCAACACCATAGGTGGCGACGAGGAGGATGAGGGCAATGAAGGTCCAGGAATCTACATCGACGAGATTCTTGACAGCACCGTCACCATCGGTGGCGATACGGAGGCTGCGGCAAACACGATTTCCCGTAACTGCCGTGTTTCGAACGCAACTGGTGTCCACGTCGGATCGATCCGCGACAGCGATGTTACCATCGAGTACAACACCATGACGGATAACAATGGCGCAGGTATCTATATCGGCTACATCGGCCATGCTCCGCGCACCGTCACTATCGCACGCAATATCATCACCGGTAACGCCGGTGCGGGTATCTATGCCGGCCATGTTATTGATAGCACACTCATCATCGAGTACAACACCATAACCGATAACCTTGGCACAGGTATCCACATCTCCAGTATCAGCCTGGCTCCGTGCACCGTCACCATCACTCACAATACGGTCACCGGCCACCTTCACCACGAGGGCCAGGATCGCGACGGTATATATGTCGGACATGTTTACGAAAGCACCCTCAACATCCTGGGCAACGTCATCAACGAGAACCGCTACGGGATTGGCCTCAACGACATCTATGGCAGTGCTCTTGATATCAGCTTCAACAATATCTTTGAGAACGACCCCTACGGCGTCTTGGTTAACAGTAGTGATGAACCAGTAGACGCCACCCACAACTGGTGGGGCCACGCCAGTGGGCCGACTCATGCTACGAATCCCGATGGCACAGGCGACGAAGTCAGCGACAATGTGGATTTCACCCCCTGGCTTGGGGCGGCAATGACCAACCAACCTACCGGCTGCACGGCAGACAGGGGCTATGGTGAGGATGCATCTGCCCAGACTGACAATGTGTCAGCCAATGTCACCGGAGGGGACGACACTACCGCGGTTACCGTTGCTGAATATGTTGGCAATCCCACGGGTGTAAGCTCCGGGCTTGCGGCCGGCACCTTGTACCTCGACGTCCATGTGAGTGGAACGCTTCCAACTCAACTGGTGGTCGAGGTCGACTGCCCCGATGGGGACTGCTCAGGAATCGTTCTACGCTGGTTCAACGGCGACGATTGGCACGATGTAGAACCGGTATCATATACCAATGGAACAATCGAGGCCACACTGAGTGATACGTCCAGTCCCACCATAGCAGAGCTTACCGGCACACCCTTCGCCCTGGGCAACCTGATACCTCCCGTGGGCGGCACTGCTTATCCTGTGAACAGGATGGCTTTGCTGGCGCTGTGGGTTGGGCTGGCGGCGATTATTGCCGGGGCCACCATATGTGTGAGGCGCCGCCGGGCACAGAGCTAAGCTCAGGAGATTGCCGCGCAATGACAGGGGCAGAGCACTGGGGGAGGAGCCCCCCCAGACCCCAGGGCTAGGGCATTGGGGGCTCAGCCCCCAAACCCCCGGTCATGGAAAGAAAGAGGGGCGGGGGGCTTCATCCCCGCCCCGTTCTTGCGTACGAGGACGCATCATAACCCCACTTATCTTAGGAGCAACTCACTTCGGTGCCCGGTGGAATCATCCGAAAGTATCAGTTCCATTGGAAAACGGGCACAGGAAAAAAGTACGGAGAAAATTGCGATTGGTAGGAAAAGTTAAGTTAAGTGTTTTGCCGAACCCGTAATAACGGGTTATAATATGCTTGCCTTAGTAAGCAGGAGGCTTTGAGCCGCCTCGTTTGTACGGTCACCCTGGTGGCGAGGGAGCCGGTGCGGTGTGGCCTGGTCGGAACCAGGGGCGGCTAAGGCAAGAGAAAAGCTGATATAAAGGAGGGAGGAGAAGGATAGGCGGAAATCAGGGCGAGAGGCGAAGCTCCTAGCGGGGAGTTCAGCTGCGCCTCCGGTTTGAGCCAGGTTTTCTGCCGGAATGTCACAGAAATGTTATTTCTTGCCTGTTGCTGTTATGACTTCGTCATTCATAGGCGTGTAAGATTGCGGGAGTGAGTGGTTCCGCGGCATGGACCGCGAGGGATTTTTGAGGATTTTGCGACTAATGATAGAAGACCACAAAGTTTGCACCTGAACAACTGAATACAGCATAGGGAAGCTGTGAAGCGCTGCCTCTAAGATGGTCACCTGGGCAGCGTGGAGCTAATGGTGAAACCGACCCGGGGTATCTTGGGTCGGTTTTTTTATTTTGGGGATGAGGAATCGATTTTTGGTCTGGCGAGGAGGGCAGGACTTCTTGCAGGTGAGATTTGATTGATGAGCAAACCGATGGCCATGCCGGTCGGCCGTCCCCTCAGTGGTCCCCCCTTGGAGTAAGGGGCGGACTGAGGGGGGTTACAGTTTTCCCGGCCGGGGTCGATCACGACACAAGGTAAGAGAAAGACCAACACAATAAATGAGTAACAGGAAAAGAGAAAGGAGAAAAGAATGAAAAAAGGAATATTACATACCATGATGGCGCTGGCGATGGTGCTGTGTCTCACCATCGCACTCACGCCGCCGGCTTCCGCCTCGGCGATTATGTTGACCAAGGACGTGACACTACCGTTGCAGCCCAACATTTACTACGTTGGTGACATCATCTACTACGAGATGACGGTTCAGAATCCGGTCGGCAACAACGCCACTAACACGCTAACCAGGATCTGGGACACCCTGCCGGACGGCACGGTGATAGAGTTTCTCTACGAAGGGTCACCATGGGGAAACGCCGAGAATGGGACAAGGCTCGTTCAGGCACCGGGCGAGAGCCACAATTTCACCGCCGAGTATATCGTCGCCGAGGATGACATTGAATGGCTCGTACCGGCCAACCCCGCTAAGCCGCCGTATTGGGGTTTGAAGAACATCTTTGAGGCTTTGGGCTTCGACTCCTCAGGTGATAATGTGCGGGGGCTGACCACCAAGAACTCCCGCGTCATCCGGCCCGACACCGAGGTTACCATCGACGCCTCTGCTTATCTGGTCTACGCCGGTGATACGGTAGACCTGACCGTAACCGAGGAGAACACCGGCTATGATGAGCTGACCAACCCCTACGTCGAGGTCTGGAAGAACGGCGTGCTTCTGACCACGCTCAACGCGACAACTCCCGGCTGGAGCAGCAACATCAAT
>JAWOFK010000002.1:0-24912 GCA_046497565.1 Dehalococcoidia bacterium | reverse complement strand
GTAGACCTCATCTTCGGTTCGAATTCCCAACTCCGGGCCCTGGCGGAAGTCTACGGATGTGAGGATTCCACGGAGAAGTTCGTTCAGGACTTTGTGGCGGTGTGGAACAAGGTAATGAGCCTCGACCGCTTCGATCTGGCATGAATAGCGTAAACGTCTTCGAGGACTTCTGAAGAGCATCAAGAGGCGATAACCGTCACGAACAGACGGATGATCTGAGCGTTTGAGGGAGGCGATTCGTATGACAGGAGGTGAATTTTGAATCCAAAGGCCCTTCACAAACTGAGTTAGCCCCGTATGACATACGATTATTATCACGAGGTTAAGCGAGGGACCACGCCGAAAACGGCTCCCAGCTATGTAAGAGAAACAGGCGGGGCACCCAAGAGCGAATTCAGAAAGGTCGAGTAGAATGCGGTGTGGTATCCAGCCATATGTGTTTCAGGAGGTATAAAGGATGATAACCCAATTAACAGAAGGCGTCTACTGGGTCGGCGTAGTCGACTGGGCGCTCAGGAAATTCCACGGGCATGAACTATCTACGCACCGGGGTTCTTCCTATAACTCGTACCTCATCACAGATGACAAGGTCGTCCTGGTGGATACGGTCTGGGCCCCATTTCAGGACCAGCTCATTGAGAATATCCGCGAAGTCATTGACCCGGCCAAGATTGACATCGTCGTCGCCAACCACGCCGAGGTCGACCATTCCGGCAGCCTGCCGGCAGTCATGCAACATACGCCAGAAGCCACGGTCGTCGTCTCGCCAAGAGGCAAAGAAAGCATTGAAGGCCACTATCATCAGGCGTGGAACTTCAAGACAGTGAAGACGGGAGATAAGGTTAATATCGGGAAGAATGACCTTATCTTCGTCGAAGCGCCGATGCTCCACTGGCCGGACAGCATGTTCACCTACCTATCTGGCAAAAATATCCTCATGCCAAACGATGCCTTCGGCCAGCATTATGCCACCGCCTTCCGCTTCAATGACCAGGTCAACCAGGAAGAGCTATACGAGGAAGCGATTAAATACTATGCCAATATACTGACTCCGTTCAGTCCTCTGGTTTCCAAGAAGATCGACGAAGTTCTGGCGCTTAATCTACCGGTCGACATGATAGCGCCGAGCCACGGCGTCATCTGGAGAAAGGACCCAACGCAAATCGTCAAGAGGTACCAAGAGTGGTCTTCGCAGAAGCCGGAGAAAACTGCCGTAATCATCTATGACACCATGTGGGATGGGACGCGACGTATGGCCGAGGCGATCGGTCAAGGAATCGCGGCAGAGGGCATTCAGCACAAATTATTCCACGTCGGGGTATCGGACCGTAATGATGTCGTCACCGAAATCTTTAAGGCCAAGGCCGTTGTTGTGGGGTCACCCACTTTCAATCAAGGGGTGCTGCCAACCATAACGCCCATATTGGAGGATTTGCGGGGCTTGAAATTCCAGAACAAGATCGGTGCCGCCTTTGGTTCGTATGGCTGGAGCGGAGAAGGACTGGCAATAATGGAGGAGCACCTGAAGAGGTGCAAAATCCCGGTGGTTGCCGAGGGGGTCAAGGCCAAATGGCAGCCGGGAGAAGAGGACCTTACCAGGTGCCAGGAGCTCGGCCAAAAAGTGGCCCGAGCCATCAAAGCTGAATGAGAGCAGGAACAAATATTCCAAAATGGCAACGGGACAAAGTATAATGTTTATCCCGGGACTTACCAGAATTTGAGGAGGGTAACAATCGGCGCGACCAAGGAAAATCTGGAGTTTGCATTTGCCGGGGAGTCACAGGCCAATCGAAAGTACCTTTTCTTCGCCGAGAAAGCGAAGCAGGAGGGACACAAACGTATAGCACGTTTATTTCGAGCTGCCGCAGATGCTGAGACCGTGCATGGCCGAAGTCACCTGAAGATGTTGCAGGGAATAAAGTCTACCAGGGAGAATCTTGAGGCTGCCAGAAGATGTTCAAGGTCATAGAGTGACGGCATCTACGATTACAATAGAAAGAAAAGGAGGATATCATGGAACATAAACTACCTGAACTACCGTATGCCAAGGAGGCGCTGGCTCCCAGCATATCGGCTGAGACCCTGGAATACCACTATGGGAAGCATCACAGGACATACGTTGACAATATCAATAAACTGATAGTCGGCACCGAGTTTGAGAACCTGCCCTTGGAAGACATCGTGAAGAAGGCTTCGGGCGGTATTTTTAATAATGCGGCACAGGTCTGGAACCATACTTTCTACTGGAACTGCCTGGCGCCAAAAGGCGGTGGCGAACCATCTGGAGCACTGGCCAGTGCCATAGAAAAGAGCTTCGGGTCATTCGCTCAGTTCAAGGAGAAATTCACCAATGCCGCCGTGACATTGTTCGGCTCGGGATGGGCCTGGCTGGTGAAGAATCCCGACGGCGGCCTGGCAATCGAGGCTGCCGGCAATGCCGGCAACCCATTGAGAGACGGAAAGAAACCGCTGCTGACATGTGACGTATGGGAACACGCTTACTACATTGACTACAGGAATGCCCGGCCCAAATACGTGGAAGCTTTCTGGAATCTGGTAAACTGGAAGTTCGTGGAGCAGAACTATGGCAAGGAGTAGCCGGACCGGGCACCTGCCACCGATCACAGACTCCGCCTCATACGTGAGTATCAATGAAAGGGGGCGACGTCACAATGATAGAGATTGGTAGCGAGGCTCCCGATTTTGCACTGAGAGACCAGAGAGGAAAAATAGCAAAGCTGGCAAACTTCAAGGGCAAGCGGATTCTCCTTTCCTTCAGGCCTCTGGCGTGGACGGCTGTTTGCCATGACCAGATGAGACTGCTCGAGGACAACCATCCTGGCTTCGATGAATTAAACACAGTTGCCTTAGGCATCGGCGTTGATTCTGTGCCTTCGAATAAGGCCTGGGCACAATCGATGGACATCAAGAACACGAGGCTACTTTCCGACTTCTGGCCCCATGGGAAGATTGCCAAGGCGTACGGCGTTTTCAGAGAAATGGACGGTTTTTCGGAGAGAGCGAACATCATCATCGATGAGCAACAGAGAGTAGTATTCGGGAAGATATATCCTGTCTCCGAGCTGCCGGATTTTGACGAAGTAATGGAGTTCCTGGAAGATATGGGCCCAGCACCATCGGGCGGAAGGCAAGACAGCTTGTGATGAACCGACAACGACCGAATCGTCTGACAGGCGAAACGAGTCCGTACCTGCTGCAGCACGCAGGGAACCCGGTAGACTGGTATCCGTGGGGTGAGGAGGCGCTGACACGTGCCCGGAGGGAAGATAAGCCCATACTTCTGAGTATCGGTTACTCGGCGTGTCACTGGTGCCACGTCATGGCTCATGAGTCGTTTGAGAACGAAGAAATAGCCCTCCTGATGAATGATAACTTCGTCAATATCAAAGTGGACAGGGAGGAGCGTCCCGACCTCGACGCCGTCTACATGGACGCGGTACAGGCGATGACCGGCGGTGGCGGCTGGCCGTTAACCGTCTTCCTCACGCCGGAGGGCAAGCCCTTCTTCGGCGGGACGTACTTTCCTCCCGAAGACAAACACGGTATGCCCGGCTTTCCCCGTGTTCTAAAGGCGGTGGCTGATTTCTACCAGAACCGTCGCGGTGAAGTAGAGCAGGCCACGCAACAGATAGTAACCGCGCTCGATGCAAGAGCGGATATCCCCGTCGAGGGGGAGACGCCGGCGATTGATACACTGCACCAGGCGTTTTCGGCTATCGAACGGGACTTTGACACCAGGAACGGCGGCTTTGGCACGGCACCCAAATTCCCGCAGCCGCTGGTACTCGAGTTTCTGCTGCGATATCATCAACGCACTGACGATAGGAAGGCTTTGTCTATAGTAACCCCGACCCTGGAAAAGATGGCCAGGGGCGGCATCTATGACCAGATAGGTGGCGGGTTTCACCGCTATGCTACCGACAGCAAGTGGCTCGTGCCTCACTTTGAGAAGATGCTTTATGACAATGCGCTGCTGAGCCAGGTATACCTGCATGCCTATATCGTCACCCGGACACCGCTGTTCCGGCGCATAGCGGAAGAGACTATCGACTACGTGTTAAGGGAAATGAGCGACCCCGAGGGCGGCTTCTACAGCACCCAGGATGCCGACACTGAAGGTGTGGAAGGCAAGTATTACCTCTGGACGCATGACGAAGTGCAGGAAATCCTGGGCGAGGAAACCGCCGGCATTGCAGAAGACTACTTTGGGGTCACCGCGCAGGGCAATTTTGAAGGTCGCAATATTCTGCACGTGCCCGGCGACCTTCCAATGGAAGAGCCGGACGCCGTCAAACAGGCCAAGGCAGCCTTACTCAGGGTACGTGAGAAGCGGGTGCGGCCGGCCCGCGACGACAAAATCCTGGCCTCCTGGAACGGGCTGATGCTGGCCAGCCTGGCTGAGGCCGCCTGTGTTTTGGACCGTGACGACTACCTGGCAGCGGCAGTAGCCAACGGTTCGTTTCTGCTGAAAGCGATGATGTCCGAAGGGTATCTCAAGCATACCTGCAAGGACGGCCAGGCGAGGATTGAAGGCTATCTCGACGACTATGCGCTGGTTATCGAGGGTTTCCTGAATCTACATCAGGCTACTTTCGATGCCAGGTGGCTCAGGGAAGCTATCAGATTGGCCGATGTCATGATTGAGGAGTTCTGGGACGCATCGGCCGGCATGCTTTACGACACAGGGAAGCGCCATCCGGCCCTGTTTGTCCGTCCCAGGAATACCAGCGATGGAGCAACGCCATCAGGTTCATCGGCGGCCGTCCTGGCCCTGATGAAAGTATCGCGGCTGACCGACAACGACAGGCTGGAACAGATAGCAGCAAAATCACTAAAGGCTATGCAGCGAAAAATGTCCCATTATCCGCTCGGCTTCGGCAACTGGCTTTGTGCTTTAGACTTCTACCTGTCTCCGCCGAAGGAAGTTGTTATAGTCGGCCCACGACAGGAAGCAGCAACGACGGACCTGTTGCAGATCCTCTGCAACACCTGGCTCCCGAACAAAGTAGTTGCTGCCCTCGACCCCGCTGACACGGCAGCCATGGACAATCTGATGCTCCTCAAAAACAGAGCCATGGTCGACAACCGGCCGACAGTGTATGTATGTGAGCGGTATTCCTGCCGGACACCCGTGAATGACCCGGATGCACTTCGAAAGCAGTTGTGAGCCAATTAATTCCCAGACCCTTAGACCACCTCAGTATAAAGTGGTGTATAATTGAAGCAGGTGAGACTTCACTCAGGCACAGTGCCAAAATAGAGGAGGTGCATCATGAAGATAAGTGCCCGCAATATGTTGAGAGGCAAAGTCAAAGCGGTGAAGGCTGGTGTGGTGAATACCGAGGTCGTGGTCGAATTGCCAGGCGGAGCCGAGGTCGTCGCCATGATTACCAAGGAATCGGCGGAACACCTTGGGCTGGCTTCGGGCAAAGAGGTATATGCCGTCATAAAAGCATCTAACGTGATGATAGCAGTTGACTAACACAAAGCCCTCTGAATTCTTAGAATGGCCGTGTCTAGCTGCTGAACAAGTGCACCGACGACGGGGAGAATGTAACGTAAGCCTGTTGGCCTACGGTTAGCCCCATTTCCTCAAAGGAATGGCGGGTAAGCAGGCAAGTCAAAGGGGGTGGCAGGTTAGCCGTGACATTAACCACGGAGCCCTTATTGACAATCTGCGTGATAACCGCTGTGAAGTGGTTATACCCATCACTCGTAGCCATGGCTCTGGAGATTAATATGTCTTCGGGTCGGATGGAGGCTTGACAGGGGCCTTCCATATTTGAGTCGACCGTAAACTTGGCACCGTCAACGACAAAAGCCGTTGTCCCATCTTTGTCCTTCATTGCCACTCCAGATAGTATATTGCCAGCCATGGTGAATCGGGCTACAAACTCGGAATTGGGGCGACGGAATATTTCGTCTGGTATGCCCACCTGCTTGATCGCCCCTTCACCAATAACTGCTATGCGGTTCCCCATAGTGATAGCCTCCTCAAAATCGTGGGTAACGTGCAGGACGGTAAGACCCAGCCGATCGTGAAGTTTCAAGATTTCCTCTCGTACGTTTTCGCGTGTCTGCGGATCCAGTGCACTGAGCGGTTCATCCAGAAGCAGTACCCCCGGACCAGTCACGATAGCCCTGGCCAATGCGACCTTCTGTTTTTCACCCCCGCTGAGCGTATCCGGCCGTCTAAGCAGCAGATGCTCTATACCGAGAAGCTGAACGACCCTGTTCAGACCCAGAGTTAGTTGATCGGTATTTTCGCGCCGCATTTTCAGCCCGAAAAGAATATTCTCCCTTACCGAATAGTGAGGAAAGAGCATGTAATCCTGGTAGACGATGCTTGCCCTGCGTTCCTCCGGTTTCATTCCGGTTATGTCTTTCCCTTCCAACCATATTTGCCCCGTTTTTATTGGTTGAACACCGGCAATAGACTCGAGCAGAATAGTCTTTCCGGCGCCGGTGGGTCCAAGAATGATGAAGTATTCACCCTTATTTATGTTGAGGCAAATATCATGCAGCGCAAAAACACCCAGCTCCACAGATAAATTTTGGATGTCTATCACGCCCGTTGCCCCCGACTGACCAGCATACGTAATACGACAAAAATGAGAACACTGACTATTATTAAAATGGCGGCTATCGGTCGTGCGTGGTCAAGGCCAAACGCCTCAAAGCGCTCGAAGAGAAGAATAGGCGCTATCATCGGGTGATAGGCGAGAATAATTACAGCGCCGAATTCGCTGATGCCTCGCGCCCACATCATAATGTTTCCAGCGACAATGCTTTGCCAGGCCAGAGGGAATGATATGCGAGTAAATACCTGCCAGGGAGAAGCCCCCAGTGTGCGCGCCACCCTTTCCAACCTTACATCGACCTTCTTGAATCCTTCTTTAGCCGAGTCAATCAAGAAAGGGACGCTCACGAAAAGCATCGCAATGACAATGCCAGCAGTCGAGTCAACAAATGAAATACCAATGCTGTCAAAGGCTCTGCCAACAGCAAAAGAACGACCGAAAACAAAGAGGAGTGCGATACCGGCAGCGGTATGGGGTACTACAATGGGGACATCAATCAAGCCCTCAACCAGCTTTTTGCCAAAGAATTCGTGTCTGGCCAGAAAGTAGGCCAGCGGAATGCCAAAGATGAATCCTACAACCGTGGCGATAAGAGCGGTATAGAGCGTCAGCCAGATAGCGCCTGCAACTTCCCCGTCCAGAATAGTCTTCCAGAATATTACTGGCTCTGCCACGGAGGAGAGCAGCATTTTAGCCAGAGGTACGACAATGAACAGGAAAATTACAAGCCCCAGGAGGACAAAGATGAAAGTAAGCTTATTCCTTATAACATATCTGATAACGGGAAGAATGCTATTCACAATCACTCCCACGGCGATACCATGAGTTGCAGTTCTTCCGGAATACGGTCATGGTTATCCGCTACCAGGGACATGTATGGCTGGTAAAGGTCGGCGAATATTTGTGCTCCATCCGGCCCGAGCATGAACTCCAGATACCTTACAGCTTCCTCATATTGAGGGCTGTTTTCTGGTATGGTGACTCCATAGTATATCATCTGACAGGTAAATTCCGGGATTACCGATGCAAACCTCTGGTAATCGAGCTTGACCCTCAGGTCATACCCCAGTCTCTCAAAGTCATCAGAACCGAGGTTGATTTCCGGTGGAAACTCCAGAAAGTGCAGGTCATGCTGACGGGCGACGCTCTTATATTCAAAGGCGTAATCGATATCGCCCGATGCCAGAATGCCCAGCAGGACGATGCTTGAGCCCCGGATGCTGATGTCGTGTGGCCTGACCACTTCCGGTACCAGTATCGTGCACCGCCGGTTGTCCAGCTGGAAAGTAATGGGATATTCGAAGCTGCCAAGTACATTTTCAAATATGTCACCGTCATCATAAAGCAGTTCGGCCAGCCAGCAGGCCATCATGGCGCGGTAACCGCAGGCGTCGAATCGCGGGTCAGACATTCCCAGCCTGACATCGGGACGGGAGAGGATTTCATACCAGTTAGCTGCGTTAATCTCATCAGCATATTTGCTGCCTGGGGTATAGGCGAGGCCCAGTGTATTCGATGCAAATCTGACATACCAGCTAGCATAGCTATCATCACTACCAGATATCTGTACGTCATACATCATGGGTGGGATAAGGGAATGGTCCGCCACAGCCACTATATCCGCTTCATGCCCCAGTTCGGTGACACGCCGTATCACCTGGATGCTGCCATGTCCCTGGGTAAGCACATCTACATGCGGATTAAGTTCCTCGTACGCCGTTTCAATTGCCTTGAACGGCACAATCAAGCTGCCGGCGCAGATCACCCTTAGCTGAATCTTCTCGTCCGCATCGCGCTGGCAGGACAGGAGACTGATAACTAGAACCATGACAGCAAGAGCGATGCCAATAATGATTAGTTTGCGTACCGATGCATACATGCGCTCATCTCTCAGCCCGGGGCAGCAGCGCGAGGCTCCCTTATTTCAATCCGATTGACCCACTTGACCCACCAGTGCCCCTCGGTGGGTAAGCCATCAGGACTAGCTACCGCAAGTCTCAAAGGCCCGCCGCTATCATGTGTAAGAGGCTTACCCTCCTGTTCATAGATAAGAAGGAAAACGGCATCGCCTCCGGGAATATACCTCACTGTGTCAGGCTCGAATGTGTCAACGCGGCCGTTCAGTTGGTCATAATCGTACACTGCCGAGTAACCATCCTCCGCAGCCACAAATAAGATGTCGGATGCAGTTACCCCCCCGACCACATTGCACAGTGTTTCAATACTGATTCCTTTGACCTGGTAGGGACCGTGAATCACTCCTACAGAAGTGAAAAACCCACCGCTTGTCTGAATGCTGGGCAATGACAGTACATCATCAAAGCAAAGCACAACTTGTTGCCCTTCCGACCCGACAAGGGTGAGGTCCCACTCTATTTCTTCGTAATTGTTGCTGTGCGGCCAAACTTGCAGAGATATAACCGCCACCGCGCACACAAGTAATCCGATACCAATGCAAAGCAGCGCCATGGTGCCCCTGCTGATATTCCCGAATTTCCTTTTCAACCTACTTCCTCCTCAGACGATAGACAGCCAGCGAGATTAACACTATGCCAGCGACTCCACATCCCAGAACCACCCACATTACGGGCTCCAGAAAACCGGTACGTTTCTCAACGGTATCGCGGTCCTGGTCATCTGGAGGGATCGGGTCCACTGAGGTCGCTTCTTCCTGCGAAAGCACTTCAACACGAGTGATCCACTTCCCCGAAAGCCCGTTGGTGCTGGGCAGCCCCTGGTAGAAATGCTGATACTCTTCTTCTGGCAGGCAGACTCGCATGTCATCATTGCCGAAAACGTACTGCCCATTGACATTCTTTGTGCCCGACATAACGACAACCTGTATTGCTGCATTATAGCTCTCGATGCCCGGATAACCGGTGCCATATTTATCGCCGGACACCGGGTCGGTACCTTTGAACCAGCACAGTACAATCGTCCCCTGTCTATCTAAAGGTTCGTAGATGTTGTCGTAGGCAAACTTGGTACTCCATCCGTCGATGGCCACCAGACGCACCTCGTCTCCGGGCGCCATACCACCCACCAGCTCGCACAAGTCGCGCACGCTGGTACCCATCACTGCGCCTTTGTTCTTCAGATTCTGCGTCCTGGACGGATCCCACATGTCGCCCTCGAACACGGGTCCCTGGTGATAGTATTGCGTTTCACCATCACCGTATACTGGCAAATTCGCCTCCATCCACTGATAGGAAACCGTTTCTTCAGCAATGATGCCGGTCGCATTCACCGCATACTTGACCACCTGAATCTTGGTTGTTGCTCCTGCCGCCATGACGGGTGGGGAACCACTGGCAAAAATGGAAATCAAGCCGGCAAGTGCCATCAACGAAATAACGATGGCTATGTTTGCGCCGAGGCCGCCAACTCTGCGTCTGAGGTGATTGAAGAGCATCTCCTTACAACTCATAGTCACTTGGTCCACCCGCAGCACTATATTCTCTCTAGTTCCGCCACATAGTCCCTGTGGCATCAACCATCCAGACAGCGGGGTTAACTAGAAGCTCCCTGACGAGAGTACTCAAGAAGTCACTCCCGGCTATGCAACGCGCTACGGGAGGGCTAAGCTGATAGTACAGAGCGACAAATGTAGAGCCCGCGCTGTCTTGAAGCAGCACCTTGTCACGGAACTCACGCAGCACATTGATCTGTTGAGCAGTCGGAGTTCCGTAGGCTGCCGTAGCAATGAAGCACCGCGAATCGGTAGCCAACTTTAGTAGCTTCATACTTGTTATCTGAGAAATAGCCAGTTCAGCGGTTACACCCGGACCGACCAGTATGAGCGGCCAGTTCTCGTCGGCATCCAGCATGTTGACTCCGTCTAGCGTGTTGGCGATTATGTAATCTTCATTCCTTATGATATCCCTGCTGTCGATGCTCACCGAGTGCCCATCGGCATTGGTGATGACTAACCGATATCCGGCCTCGGCCAGAGCGTCATTGAAAGCGTCGCTCGAATGGAGGTCATCATCATCCACAAACCCGGCGAGTAGCCAAAGAGCCATGCCACCCCAGACATTCCCCTCAGGATCAGTATAGAATGACTCGTGGTTGGCGCCGAACCCACAGGCGAGTGCCTGTTCGAAGTAGGTCTTGCTCGCTTCATAGTACAGGCCGCCTATATCTCGCCCATCCAGAACCAGCGTCCAGTCGTCCTCCGGGATTGAATATACCTCAATGGTAGTAACCCACTTGACTGACAGACCGGCGGGCGACGGATAGTTAATGCCATCGCTATAGTGATAGTGCCAGTATTGCCCAGGTAGCGATTCATGCATATCCCACAGGCTATAGATGGTATCCTCAGGGGTAAAGAACAGTCGCATGCCGTCTTTGTAATTGGGTACATATTCTCCGTCAGCATACCATGCCAGAATAGCATCTCCCTGGTGTTCATAGACCCAGGGATCTGGGTATATTGAACAATATGGGAGCCGGGTCTTCCAACCGTCAGCGGCGACAAGTATGACTTCCGTGCCCGCGCCCATGCCGCCAACAAGCTCGCAAAGGTCTCTTATCCGGGTACCTTTCACGGCATTCATGAGCTTGAAACCGGTGGGATATGTCTCTTCGGGGTCCCATAGATTATCGGGGTCGAATGTTATTCCCTGGTATTTGTACACGGTCTCCCCGTCTCCAATCACAGGGAGATTCTCTTGCATCCACAGGTAATCGACTGTTGTTTCGTCAACGACGGTGACACGGTCTTCGTCATATTTAACTATATGGAGTTCCGTTTCAGGTGCGATACTGCTGAAGTCGGTCAGCTCGATCTCGCTGATATTGCGTACACTTGAGCCGGTAAGCTTGCCGTCGCTGGCAACTCCGTCACCAACCAAGCGAAGGGGCCAGGATGTGCCGGTGAGTTCTTCACCGTTTATCATATTTGCCACGATGTAGTCGTTGCTCCATGCAACATCCTGACTGGCGAAATCCTTCGTATATCCATCTCCGGCTTTCACGAGTACTGTATAACCGGCCATTGCCCGGTTGCCGTTGAACTCGTGCGGCAGCCGGTCGTCCACCCAGGCAGCCAGCATCCACAGCGGCATACCGGACCAGACATCGCCCTCGCTATCTGTCCAGGTCACCTCGTGGCCGAAGCCAGGACACATGAGGGCCATTTCAAACTCGGCCTGGGATATAACATCTGTAATCTTGCCTTTGAGAGAAAGGCTCCAGCTTCCTTCAGCAGCCGGTGGTGTCTGGAGTTCAGGTATTTCTATTTTCACGATGTTGCCCACGGCTGTGCCTTTTAACACGCCGTTGTCAGCAACGCCGTCACCCACCAGACGGAGCGGCCATGATGGCTCACTAAGTTCCTCGCCGTTTATCTTGTCGGCCACGATGTACTGATTATTACGGGCGATGTCAGTGCTGTCGAAAGTCCTCGAATATCCATCTCCGGCAATAACCTCGACGGTATAACCGTCCGCAGCTAGAGCATCATTGAAAGTCCAGTGCGCGGTTGTGTTGATATCATCTATCGCTCCGAGGAGCACCCATAGAGGAACGCCTGACCAGACATTACCTTCACTGTCCGTCCAGTCTCTGTAGTGGACTGAACCGGGGCAAACTAGCGCATCCTCAAACTCCGCCTGGCTCATGAAATCACCCACGTCACCGACTAGTTCCAGTATCCACCCTTCGGGAGATTCTGGAAGGCCGGATAGCTCGATACGTACGATATTTCCCACCTGCTGCCCGCCGAAAACCTCGGGCCCTTTCAGGTGGAGAGGCCAGGATGGTTTCCCACCTTCGGTTAGCGTGGGCAGAGATTTGCCATTAAGTGTGTTGGCGACGATGTATCCGCTATTGCGAGCAATGGCTTCACTATCTAGAATTGCCGACCAACCATCACCAGAGACTACCTTGACTTCATAGCCCTGAGCAGCCAGGTCATCGTTGAAGTTGAAGTGGTCCGGGCCGACATCGGGGTCATCGTCGATCATGGCAACCAATAACCAGAGAGGCATACCTTCCCATTCGTTGCCGTCACCGTCTTCCCATAAAACATGGTGAGTTGTTGGCCTACAGACAAGGGCGTTTTCGAAATAGGCCCTGGTGACGGTATCGTCCCTGGCACCCGAGAGCTGCAGCGTCCAGTCTGTGGGAGCTACACCGGTAGACGCCACCATCTTCACCACGGCGATAGCCACTGCCTTCATGGCGTCGAGATCGTCCTTGTCCGGAACATCGGCACTTATGGCGTAGTAGAACTCGACTGTATCCCCGTCGGCCAGTTCTATAACATTCAGGCCGTCCGGCGTGTTCTGGAACCCATCCTTGTATACATCGTTAACGTAGGCATACCATCTGCCAGGATCATTGTAGGCGTAGGCACCTACGTCGTCCAGCAGCAACACTTGGTCATAGCTCCAGCGTTTATCCGTAACCACGTAGGTGAATCCGGCCAAAGTAGCCGCTGCGTCGAGAGCTCCCAGCGGCGTGGTCCGACTGATCTCGTACACTGTGGGGCCTACGGTGACATCGAAGGTCTCCCCGGGTGTCAAGTTAACTGTCCCATCATATAGGACATCCATGGCTGCAAAAGCCGGTACGGCCGGCATCAACCCGGGACAAAGAGCGGTGATTAGCATCAGGCTTAACAGAATTGTTTTGGTTCTATGCATTTCTTAACTACCTCCATCGAAAATTCACATGTTCTTACGAAATGGCAATGGCTAGCTTTGCGCCGAGGCCGCCAACTCTGCGTTTGAGGTGATTGAAGGTCAATCTCTCGTTTCCAAACTGAACATGAACGAGCATCTTTTCTGCCTTCCTCATACTGATCGAGGCGTATCTTCAGTTGCATATTCGCCTGCTGAGATCCCTCTAACGGTATCGTCGGTCCCTGTCCATGGCGATTCTCTATGTTTGTTCGCCACTTCCACATTCGAGCCATCCATCCATGGACAGGGAAGTCGACATACCAGGACTACGGCCACTCCAACTCAATCAGGACTACATTCCCCACCCTCTGCTTGCCGCTAAGGTCCGGGCCGGCAATCCTCAGCGGATAACTGCCTCCTTCCAGTGGCTCGCCGTTTACCTGGTTTGCCAAGATCAGGTCGTTGTTACGGGCAACGAAGTCACTGTCGAACTCCGCCGAAAAACCGTCGCCTGCGATAACCCTGACAATGTATCCCTCTGCGGCGAGGTCGTCATTGAAGTTGAAGTGGTCCGGGCCGACATCGGGATCATCGTCGACCATGGCGACCAGTAACCACAGGGGCATGCCCGACCACGTGTCGCCCTTGTCGTCAGTATACTGAACACTGTGGGTGCCGCCGGCGCAGGCCAGACTTTCCTCGAAGTAGCTCTGGGTTACCGTCTCGGTCTTCGCTCCCACCAGTTCGAGTTCCCACTCCGGAATCTCGCCTGTGAAGACGCGAATCTCGCTGACATATTTGACCGAAAGCCCGTGACAGGAAGGATAACCGTCGTAGAAGTGCCAGTCATCTTCATGGAAGTGCTGTTGCATATCATAGTTACCGAATACTCCGTCGTCGGTTAAGAACACGAGTCGCATGCCAGATTCGTAGTTCGGGACATAGCCGTCCTCGGCCATCCACCAGCTAATTACGAATCTCGGGTGATCTGGGGCTTCCCCGTAGATCGATTCATACTGGAACGTTCTGCTGAATCCGTCTTCAGCCACAATGCGCACGGTATCACCGGGGGTTATCCCTTCAACCAGGTCCAACAGTTCTTTCACGTCCGTGCCCTTTACCACCCCCACGGACTTCAGATTCTCCGTCTCATCGGGATCCCAAAGATTATCATCGTCGAAGGTAGGACCCTGGTGAAAATACTCGGTCTCCCCGTCACCCTGCACCGGCAGTTCTGCCTCCATCTGCAGGTAGGTGAGGGTTGCCTGCGCCAGCACGGTAGTGCCATCCAGGTCATACTTGATTATGGTTAGCGAGGGAATTCCATTTCCGTTATCGTCATCATCGGACGGTAGCGGTTCTACACAGGCAAGTGCGCTGACCACCAATGCAAGGCACAACGTTATTGCCATAAATTTTGCCTTCATTTGCTTTCTCTCCTTTGCTCGTAATTTATATTTCGTCCAAAAAAGATTCTCGTTTGACCCGAGTTGTATTTCTCGCTGTGAGTATCACCTCCTTTCGCCTTTTTTCAATCATCCCAGGTCGTTTAAAGCAAGCGTTCTCTATTACAGATTGCACCTCCTTTCTGTTGCGTAGCTTGGGGAATATGGAACCGGCCTACAAATAGGTGACCGTGCCAGTCTCTGAAGTATCGTAGCCACCTACTCTATCAATGACAGCCCGAAACTCATCGCTGACCACTGTATTCAACAACGGGGCTAATAGCCTGCTACCATAATTGGCCCTCGGCATAACCAGGTCATACCTTTCTCTGAAAAGAGGCAGGAAGTCGAGGTCACAGCTTCGGGCGGCGGCTTCAATACCAAGGGCCACATCTGCCTCCCCTTGGGAAACACGTAGCCCGGCACCAACATGGGTATTCATCTCACGCTCGTATCCCTTGATCTTCGATACAGGAATACCCAGTCGATGCAAATTGATGTCCAGAAGCACCCTGGTGCCCGCCCCTTTCTGTCGGTTAACGAAAGTAATATCCGGGCGCGCCAAATCGGCAATGCCTTTTATTTGCTTCGAATTGCCAGGGGGAAACATCAGTCCCTGGATACGGTAAACCAGGTGAACCACGGCAACTTCGATCCCGGGAAGAATACGCTTGATGTATGGATAGTTGTACTCCTCGGTTTCCTCATCAAGGAGATGAATACCAGCGAGGTGAGCTCTTTCTTGCTGTAGAGCGATAAGGCCACCCAGACTACCTGCATTCGTGACCTGAATTTCAGTGTCATCACTGCTGTGCTTATTAAACAGGTCGATAAGGATATTCAAAGCAAGGTCATGGCTGCCGACGATGTTAATCGTATTTCGACCAACTTCTGCTTTTGGCTTATCCACCGGTCTTTCTTCAGCCTTTTGTCTTTCCTCACGCCAGCGGGCAAGCTGGAGATAGAAGGCGGCTTCGGCCTCCTCCGGGCTGTAACCTAAACTGAGTACCTTGATGATGTCGTCACCCATAATATCCGAAAGGCGCTTCTGACGGGCCAGAGTAATAGAAGGATCACTCGATGTGGCGGCGACCATAGAACCACCCCGCCGGCGGGTTACGATGACCCTCTCCTGGTCAAGCAAGAGAAATGCCCTTGCCACTGTATTATGATTCACACCGAGTAATTTGGCCATTTCCCTTATCGTAGGCAGCCGATCATTCTGCCCAAGGTGCCCTGAGGCGATAAGCTGCTTAATCTGGTCGGCTATTTGTAGGTAAATAGGTGATTCAGAACCTGCGTCTAATCTAACATCAATCGCCGCCATTTGTTCTAATATACCTAGTACAATGGGTCTTATTATGGACGATTCGGAAAATTCTGTCAAGTCCCCGGGCAGAAGGTAAGAGCACACATTCCTTTGTGCTATGATCGACAAGGGAGTATGACTGGCACTCGGGGCAAAGTACCAAGAGCCGGAGCCGTGCGGAGAGACCAGTCATTTACAACAGCGTACGTCTATCATATAATGCAGCGTTCCTGAATATAAAAGGAGGTAACCTGCGATGAAAGACCGTATGGTATTATTTCTGGCGATTCTGAACTTGCTCGGCTTCCTCGGCACAGTTGTCGTCAATGCGCTGGCCAATATTCTTCCCATAAACAACATAACCACCGGCGAGGTATCTGACTTATACCCCAATTTATTCACGCCGGCCGGTCTGACTTTTGCAATCTGGGGGCTGATTTACGTATTGCTTGGCATCTTTGTCATATATCAATTACTGCCCTCGGTTAGAAGGGACCCGCAGAAGGCCGACTTTGTACTGAGAATCGGGCCACTTTTCTTCATCTCCTGTCTGGCCAACATGGGCTGGATATTCGCCTGGCACTATCAAAATATAGCTCTTACCCTGGTCCTGATGCTTGTACTGCTGGGCTGCCTGTTGCTGATTTACTTGAGATTAGATATCGGAAGAACAGAGGCGACGAAGGCCAGGAGGTATCTGGTACATCTTCCCTTCAGCGTTTACCTCGGCTGGATCACCATAGCCACGATTGCCAATGTTGCCGCTCTGCTGGTTGATATCAACTGGGGCACGTTCGGGCTTGGCGAGCAGTTCTGGGCAGTAGCGGTGATCATAGTCGGTATCGGTATCGCATTGTCCATGCTGTTTACCCGGAAGGATATCTACTATTGCCTTGTGGTTGACTGGGCCCTACTGGGCATATTGTTGAAACGGCTGTCCGACCCCACGGTGCCTGACCAGGGCGTGGTAGCAGTTACGATAGCCGGGCTGGCTATCATTACCATCGGGGTTGTAGTGCAAGCGGCGAGAAGAAAGGCGTACTAGGGGCCCGGTCAACAGTGGGGCGCGGCCTGGGCCTACTTCACCCTGGGCTTGGCGAGTTTCACAGGCGGCACAAACCTGCCCGTCCGGTCCATGTAAGAACCGTACTGATCACCGAACCTCTCCAGCAGCATCTCCTCTTCCCTTCTGACACGCAGGAGAATAGTGATGGTCAGACCCGCCAGCCATGTCACACCGATGAACCAGTTTGCCGTAAGGAAAAAGACGGCTACATGCAGCAGGTAGAAAGCCGAATACATGGGGTGTCTTATCCAGCGGTAGGGCCCATCGGTAACCAGCACCTGCCGGTCCTTGATCCTGAGCCTGGCCGAGTGATTGCTGCCCAGGCTGCGGTGTATCCAGACAAACCACAGCAGCGCCGCTACCCCCAGCAGGCAACCAAGAATCCTCGCCCATGCCGGAAGCGGCACCGTGGCCCATGCCAGCGCCTGCGGAAACCAGATATATAAGAAGAAGGTGAATACCTCATAGCAGATGAATGCGCTCAGCCATATCGAGTATCCTTTTCGTTCTTCAATAACGGTTACGTAACCCGCCTTTTTTGCTTGCCTGTAGTACACAGCGCGGAGGATAGAGAACAGTGAGAAGACGGTAATCAGTACAATTTTGCTGATCAGTTCAATATGCATCATTTGACTGAGCCGCAAAGGTTGTTGCGCTATCTTCCATCATATCGTATCATCCCATGGCGGGCAAGCGTGGCAGTCAACCCTTCTTGACCCTCTCACCGCACTACACGCGCCCGAGCGCCATAATAACCTGCATGATATGCTATAATCCCGGTTCATACAAAGAGAACAATGCCCCTCAGAGCATAGAGACAGGCGGGGCAAAGCCCGGGCCCATAGCCCCCACCGGGACATGACAGGCGGTAAATGACAATGGAGGGCACTCTATACGAAGAGAGAATCTGCTCCAGGTGGAACATCCTCATCATGAGTGTAGTCGTACTCGCCCTGCTGGCCGTACTCATCCGGCAGCTGGTCGCCGGCCCACTGGGAACGAATCCCGCCCCGAACTCCTTCCTCATAGGGATGATACTCCTCTTCCTGGCAATCGGGATTAACTTCGCAACGCTAACCATCAGGGTCACGATAGAGGGCATTTCCGTGGGTTACGGAATCATCCGTCATCATATACCCTGGGGAGATATTGTCGGTTGCCGGCTTGACGAAGCATCGGCAATACGGTACGGCGGCTGGGGCATCCGCACAGCCCGGGCAGGTGGCAAGAGACGGCTGGTCTACAATATCATCGGTGCCCCGCGGGTGGTAGTAGAAAAGAGGCAGGGCAAATTCCAGGAGTTCGTTTTCTCCACCACAAACCCGCAGGGCGCCATGAAGGCGATAAACCAGGGGCTCGGCAAGAGGTCCTGAACAGAATGCAGCCAGACGCCAGAGACATGATAATTAATAATCAGGGAGGTATGTACAATGGCCTATGCAGCAGGAGCAGGAGCAGCAGCAGTAGCCGCAGCAGCAGCGATGGCCAACGCGATTAAAGCGTCCGGCGCTATCGTTGAGGTCGAACCCGAACTGTTCATGGCGATACTAGCCAGGGAGAAAGATAGACGCCCGCTGGTCATAATGGCTCAGGGAGGCATAATCAAGCCCAACTATCGCTATCTGACAGCCTGCCGGGGATTCATCTTCTATACAAAGTCGGCCAATGCGCTGATGCTGTCCGGTTACGTCGACGTCATCACGGCACGTAAGATCTGGACGCCCAGCTAGTCTTCACACAGACCAGTCCCACGGGCACGGACATGATGGGGGAGTTCTGAGATAGCATACCGCAAGCCCAACAGGGCAGACCGGGCGAGAACAGCCATCCATGTGGCCATATATGCCGCCGCAATTGGCGTCGGGGCGTTCTTTCATTCCCAGCGGAAGAGACGCACCGCCAGCACGAGGCTGCCCACAAACCAGCCGCCGGCGATTAGAAGCTCGCGCCACATCTGGCCGATGCCGGTGTCCATTATCATCACCGCCCGGAACACGTCATTGAGATTGGTTGAGGGCAGCGCGTCGGAGAAGACCCGCAGAAAGTCCGGCATCAGTTCATTGGGAAAGAAAATACCACCCAGAAACATGAGCAGGAAGAAGACCACCATGCTGATGCCGTTGGCGGCCCGGGCTGTCTTGATCAGGCCGGTGAGAAGAAAACCGATGCTCAGGAAACACAGGGCACCCAGGGTCACCACCAGCCAGACCAGGAACAAATTCCCGCTGATACGGATGTCGAAGGCGAGACCGCCCACCACCAGCAGCAGTATCGCCTGTACAAGGATGACTATATAACGCTGTATTAGCTGTCCGCCCAGTATCGTGTGCCTCTTCAGCGGCGTCAGCGACAGACGGCGGTATATTCCTTTCTCCCGTTCCTCCACGAACCCGGTCGCTGTGGCCATTATGCCCGAGGTCATGAGGGCCATCACAACTATCCCCGGCAGTATGTACTCGATGGCCCGCAGCCCGAAATCCTCCCACAGCATGTCCCCGTAGATGAGCCCGAAAAGGACAATGATGAAAAGAGGAAAGGCCAATGTCCAGAACAGGTCATCTCGTCTTCTCAAGAACAGCTTCGTTTCCAGCTTGACCTGACGTGCAAGGATCTTCATGATGTCCTACTCCCGCAACTGCCTCCCGGTCAGAGTTAGAAATACATCTTCCAGGGTGGCCTTCTGCACCGAGATGCTCTCCAGTTCGACATCGTGCTCGGCAGCAACACGGGTGATCTCCTTGAGTACGCGGGACGCTTCCTTGGTATGCAGGAGCATTTTGTCACCATCTTCACTGACGCGGGCCGGAAGGTCGGCCCGGTTCAGCACAGAACGGAGGGCTTCGGGCACACGGTTAATCTCGATTCTGGAGTCCAATCCAGCACCTGCGATCAGTGCATCCGGGGTATCCAGGGCGATGATCTTGCCGTGGTCCATGATAGCCACCCTCCGGCACAGCTCCTCCGCTTCCTCCATGTAATGAGTGGTCAGTATTATCGTCTTGCCCTTCTGTCTGAGACCGGCGATAGTGCTCCAGACACTGCGTCTGGCCTGGGGGTCGAGTCCGGTGGTGGGCTCATCCAGAAAGACCACGACCGGGTCGTTTACCAGGGCCAGCGCCAGGGCAAGCCTTTGTCTCTGCCCGCCCGAAAGCTGACTGATATAACTTTCCATCTTATCGGTCAAAGACACCTCTTCCAGAAGCGTGGAGGTCGGGATTGGTTTCCGGTAGTACCCACCGAAGAGGTCTACCGCCTCCCTCACGCGAATCTGGTCGTAAAGAGAGGTCGTCTGGAGCTGCACACCTATCAGTTCTTTGATTGAATCGGGCTCCTTGAGGGCGTCGATGCCCAGGACCCGGATGGAGCCGCTGTCCGGCTTGCGCAGGCCTTCTATCATCTCCACCGTGGTGGTCTTGCCAGCGCCGTTAGGCCCCAGCACTCCGAAAACCTCGCCTTCCTCCACGCTGAAGCTGACACCGTCCACAGCGGCCAGAGAGCCATACCTCTTGACAAGATTCTCGACTTCTACAACCTTATTCATCTGTGTCATGCTTCATAGAGGTTGAGCAAGAGTCCGGCTCTCCCGAAATTGCAGCCTGCAAACAATACTATATGCGACCTCACCCGTCAAGCGGTCTTGAAGATCGCTTCCACTGGAAAATCCGTCCCGGCGGACAGAAGAGGATGAGCACAAAACGCAGTGGGCCAAAGACTCCCTGTCGTCAAAACAATACCTGGCATTCCGTGTTCTGCCTGGCAAACTCGGAGGCAAGCCTCTCGCCTTTCGAGACGAAAAAACCGCCACTCATGGCGCTTTCCAGATTGTGTTTCCTGTACACCCAATCACCATAGTGGTAGTTCATTCTATCGATTAGCACGTAGTCCACCTTGCCGCTGAGCGCGGCAGCAAGCTCCTCTACCCCGGGCAGCATCGGGGCAATCATGGCATAGGTCCGGATGCCTGCAAGATGTAACTCCTCGAGTGCTTTGATTCTTTCGCTGATCGACGGCGCATTCGGTTCGAACAACCGTCTTACCCCATCGTCCGCGGTGGCAATCGACAGTCCCGCTTCGACCTTATCGCTTCTCCTCAACAGGTCCACATCACGCAACACCAGTGGGGATTTTGTCTGAATCGTCACCGGCCAATCATGTCGCACCAGTATCTCAAGGCATTTCCTGGTCAGTTCGTATGTCCGCTCCAGCGGTTGATAGGGGTCGCACACTCCGCTTACCCATACCCTACCGGGCGACATCCTGTCTATCTGGCGCTCCAGTACGTCCGGGCCGTTAACCTTGACGTCAACAAATTCGCCCCACGGTTCTTTATGTCCGGTGAACCTTTTCATGAAGCGAGCATAACAGTATGAACAGCCGTGCTGGCACCCGACGTACGGATTGACCACATAGTCGAAAACCTTCGATTTCGACAGAATGCTTCTGGGATATATTTCTCTAACAACCATGCCCATGGATGATTCTACCACCTGTTCAGCTCGACCACACATCGGTCCCCGACGGGCAACGTGCCTGTCGGGCCGGCCGGATTGAAGTCGGGCCGCTCTCACTGTGTTTTGCCTTTGCCGTACCGAGCACTCTGCTATAATAGATTTGCAACACTCAGCGGGAGGTGCACATATGACAACAGTACAGATTTATGATGCCAGTAAGAACGAGGTGGTAACCGTAGAGAAAATCGAAAAGTCGGACGCGGAATGGGAGAAAATGCTGACCGGAGAGCAGCACGAAATCACTACCAGGAAGGGAACTGAAGCTCCCGGCACCTGCCTGTTCGACCAGGTCCACGAACCGGGCATTTTCCGCTGTGTGCGTTGTGACACCGACCTTTTTCGCAGCTCCGCCAAGTTCGATTCGGGGACAGGCTGGCCCAGTTATTATGAACCAATCTCGCCGCTGAATATTGTCGACCAGCCCGACCTGAGTCTGGGCAGGGTGCGCACAGAAGTGCTCTGCGCCCGGTGCAGCGCCCACCTGGGTCACGTTTTCGATGACGGCCCGCCGCCGACCGGTAAACGCTACTGCATAAACGGCCTGGCACTGACATTCGCACCACAGCGCTGACTACTCTCGTACCAGCACATACAATCGGTCACCCATGACCGAAACCACACGCGGGCCCCTGTGCATCTCGTAACAGGGCCCAGGTAGTAAGATGAGCGTCGGGAATGCCGAATTCCTCCATGACCTCGAACCCGAAGTGCTCGTACAAACGGACATTCCTTTCATCCATCGTCTCGATATAGCAGGGCAGACCTTCTTCGTCCATCCTGTCCAGCATCGGCCTTATGAGCTGGCTCGCACAGCCCTTGCCCTGTGACTGAGGCGCCACCCCGATTATCAGAAAGAACCAGTGTTTGAAAGGAGCATGTCGCTTATGCATGGCGTCGATGTATTTGCCGGCATGTTTCATCCTGGAGCTTCCCTCTTTACCCGCTCCTCTAGAAAAAGCACCTATGACGGACATCGGGACCGAGCGTATTATCTTCCAGAATGTCATAGGGAAGTAATCGGACGCCACCCAGGCGGCGACTCCTTCGAAGTCAGGGGACGTGGCATAGACTTCGCCGTACCGGATGCCATAATAGAGGACCATCTGGCTATAGTACGAAACCATTCTTTGTCTTTCCGCCTCATCCGGGAACGCATATAGAAGCAGCGGATAGTCCTGAAATGCCAGAGCCAGTACATCCGAGGCTGGCTTGACATGAGACCTGTTCAATCGAACAAGGCTCTTCATATCACGCTCACAGCTACTTCTTGATTTCCCAGTACCGGCCCAGAATGCCGCTGCCCACCCAGCAGGCTATGGCTATGAGCGGTCCTCCAATAGGTCCTTGGTCCGCTATTTCTCAGAATCGCATTCTTTGGCACTTGTTTGATTATCAGCAAGAGATTCAGTATATCTACTGAGGAGGCCATTGCGTTCAGTATTATCAGAAACTTCACTATCGAAGTCAATAGTCCGAAAACACCAAGTATGACTGGCAGAATCATAGATATTACTACGAAGGGGGCAATTGTGATCAGTACATATCTCGATTTCGAAATCTCTTCTTCGGTTATTACAAAGCCGCCCAGCAAATTGAGCCCCAAGAAAGTCCTTCTCGACTTAAGAAAATTCGGTATGAAAATCAGGTGCAGCAGTTCATGCGAGACTACAAACAGAATTATTGCAAGAATAATACGAAGGTCAATCCTCACTGAAAAAGAGTCAGGTGTCAACCCGAATTCCTCAAATGATATCGTGGAAACACCACTTATTATCCCAACAGAAATGAGTGCAGCAATGACCATGAACGGAATGGATAAGAGAATAGCAACTGCCAGGTTCGCAGGTTCTCTCAGCGGAATCCACCCGCGTTCAATCAGTGCTACATGTGAATCATCGTCGAACTTCGGCAGCCTGAATCGTATCTTCATGCAACCCCTGCTCCTGATGTTATGGCTCGAGAAACCCCCTTCACCACCCTGTTCTGCAGAGTGAAGGGGACTCTGTTGACGTTGCCTGACTCCTTACCGTCGAAATCCCCACACCAGTCTTTTCAGCCCTACCCCTTTTCGGACGCTTCCGGTCAGCAGGCTGTCCGAATTGAAGATACGCACCGCTATAGCTATCATCACCACAGTGAAAACTGCGGCGTAAGCAATACCACCGATTACCAGCGAGTAATTATCCAGCATTAGGGCCCGCATAGCCATCATAGGGTGGGAAAAAGGTATGGCAAATAGAAAGACTCTTAACACCGCCGGAATAGTATCGAAATCCTTGAACATGATTGTGAACATGGAGATCATAGCAAGTGCGGTGATAGGGAAGATCAGTGCCTGGGCGCTTCTGAAATTCTTGGCAAATGTTCCCAGAACTATACACAGCGAAAGCCCGGCCAGCAGAGATACGAATAACGAGATTCCTATCAGCACGTAGTCTTGCATGCCCAGGGCCAACCCGAAATCCCCCAGGTTTATATCTGACATCTGAAATGAAGTCATGTAACGTGAAAATCCAACCATATAGATGGCTGCCATTATCATTCCTACCAGGGCGCTGCCAGCTATCTTGCCAATGACTATATGGCTTCTTCTTACGGGAAGTGTTAGCAAGGTCTCCAGGGTTTTGTTCTCCTTCTCCAATCCCATCGAGGATATTACGGAAACCCCGGCCATGATTATGAGCATCATTACCACGACTGGAATAACTATTGTTTGCGACATAAGCATCCCCCCCACGGCACTTGGCGATAGCCCCTGAATCTCCTTTCCCTTGAAAAACGTGGTTTCACTTCTTAGCGTCGGGTTCAAGACGAAGGCTGGATCTAATGAGTTGCCTTGTTGCACCAATGTCTTCGATATCTCCCGGTTCACCGATTGTATAAGTCCTTCAACCGCGCCAGAGGGTATGAAGTCAAGCTGTCCCGCCCCTCTCATTATCCAGTAGATTTCTATTTCTCCGTGCTGACCGGCATATATATTATGGCTGAAGTTTTCGGGTATTAGCAGAAGTGAAACGCCACCTTCTTCCCTTACTTCTCGCAAGCCTTCTTCAGCATCACTGCCATCATAGATAACCTCTGCCTCCTCGCTAATAACGGACATGGCTATATCGGAGAAATCGCCGTCGTCCCTATCCACGATTCCTATGACCGGCTTCTCTTCCATGCTTTCCCCAACACTGCCAATCATTTGTCCCATCGATCCGAACACTATGGCAATAACCACTATCGGGAGCAGGGTTGAGATGGTGAACAATTCCTTGAATTCTTTCTTTACGATGTTGCCAATCATTTGATCGCCTTAACGAAAGCCTCTTCTATGTTTCTAGCGTCATATTCCTTCTTGAGTT
>JAWOFK010000063.1:0-33377 GCA_046497565.1 Dehalococcoidia bacterium | reverse complement strand
ATGTTGTAGACTCTAAGGGTAGGCCTTGGGAACCAAGGATGCCAATCTCCTCTATGCTTATCAATTGGGCGAGGTTCCCCTTGTGTTTCAAGGCTAGTTTGAGAGCAGCGATCTCTTCATTAGTACAGTGGGAGAGGTTGGCCAAAGTCCGATGCTTGACCTTTCCCTTTTCGCGAAACGACTCTCCGAGTAGGTGACGATAATACCGCTTACCTCGCTGAGTGGAGTAGCCTGTATCGATATACATCGTGTCCACACTATAATACATTACAGGAGATTTGTCAAGGGTTATTCCCCATAATTATTAGTGTGCACTTTCTCGAGATAACCTGAGGCTGTTTGAACGTGATTCCGGCTGGAAGATCCGTTACATGGTCCCGGAAGATTTCAGGGACATAATGCCCCTGAATATAGAAAGCCTTGGTCTCGTCGATTCTGTTTAGGAGGTTCTTTGCAAAACCGACGAATCTGGCTTTGTCAAAGGAATTCTCAAAGGTGTCCAGGATAAGTTTGACCGCTGCTGGCCTGTCCATTCCGCACTACCTACTTAACAAAAGATGAGTATTTGCTATACTTATACCATAATCACGATGAGAGGCCAATGTGTGGGGCTTGTCCCACAGCAATGCCTCTGTTTTTCTGTTTACTGCTCCTGTCATGGGTGAGGTCACCCGGAGGTTAAGATTCTGGCTGGCAATGAAGGCATAGTTGTTCTGTTGTTTCGTCATAGCTATTCGCCTAGCAGATACTCGGAAAGGATTACCTCTCTGGGTCCGGAGGTCTGAGCGGCACTTTCGGCCGCCGTCTCTTTAAGGAACTCGGCGGGGATGTTCTTCTTCAGTATGCCCAGTATCTTCAGAGGGTTGGTCTCTTTGGTTAGTGCCTTATGCAGGGTCTTGGTGATCTGCCTTGGCAGACCTCCTTCTTCTATCAGCCTGATGACATCTCTAATGTAGAGCTCATCGTCCTCAGTGTAGCCCTGGAAATGCCTGACCTGATTTGATTTCAGGACTCGAAGTACGAAGGTAGCAGCATCCCGGCCGCCTTTCATTGTTGCTTGTGGCAGCTCTTCGGTAGTAGCTGAATGGAACGCCTTCTTGTTAACCTCCAACAGGTCGTAGTAATCCTGAGGAATAGGCTGACGCGGCGTGGCTTTGTCCACTTCGAGTTGTCTGGCAGCAGAAAGGAAGTCCAGTTCTTCCGCCGACTGATTGCGGGCAAGGTAGAATTTCTGGAGCTTGCCTTTTCGGAAGTAGGTCAACAGGTCATTCTGCGCGCTTCCGGCCTTCCTGGCGGTGCGGGCTTTCCTGGGCAGGCGCTTGATTCTCTCAAACAAATCAGGCTCACCATCTCTGATTCCTCGGATTATCTGCAAATACTTCAACTCGGTTTCCTCGCCTTCGTCCTCACCGGTGATGGTCTTCTTAGAGGTCAGGCGAGAGAACAGGTCATGGGACTTGATCTCTTCGCCTTCGGTGAGCAGCCTGGCATCGTTGCCCAGCATCTCAATGAAGCCCTGGATTTTGTATTGGGCGGCCTCCTTCAGCTTAATGGCATCGTTGGACTGTATGGTGGGGAAGAAAGTGAACGTGTAAATAGTATCGAATTCGGTATCGACACGGTTAATGCGGCCTACTCTCTGCATCAGGCGAGTGGGATTCCAGGGTATATCGTAGTTAATAACAACGTTTGATTGATGGAGATTGACACCTTCGGAAAGGACTTCCGTGCTGACCAGAATGCGATAGTCACTGCGCGGCTGTTTGGCCCTGCGGTCGAAATTCTGAATCACCATCTGGCGTGTAGCAGCGCTGGAGCTGCCGGTGTAAACAAGTACTTGGCCCGGGTAAGCCCCGGCAAGATGATTCCCGAGATAGTCGGCAGTCTCCCTCGACTCTGTGAATATGATGAGCTTGCTGTGCTTCAATGTGCTCTCCCGTTCAAGAATATCAAGGATGGTCAGCAATTTGGGGTCCCTGTCTACCGTTTTCCAGAGTCTATCCAGCTCCTGCAACGTATGCAGATCGCTCTCCAGGTCTCTTCTAAAATCATCCTCAAAGTCGCCGGCGTCAAATCTCTGTGCTTTGTCCTCGTCAATGAGCTTCTGAATTGCCTCATCGTCATCATTTTCCAGGAATTCAAATATCTTATTGGCATACTTCTTACTGATATAGGCATTTCCCCTGTCAAGCTCAGCCAGAAACTGTTCATATGATTTAATGAACCTGGCGAGGGTGTTCCTGAACGCGAAAAAACTGCTTTCCAGCCGTTTAACCAAGAGGGTCTTCATGAACTTCCTCATATTGGTCTGAGCCAACTCTTCAGGCTGGGTGATCTTGATGTTCTCCTTGAGGTAAAGCAGCGGTACATAGCGGGCGTAGTGAAACCTTTTGATTATGAGCTCCATGGTCTTGCTGAAGACACGGTCTTCATTCTCGTTGAACTGGTAGAATACGGGCTCCGGGTCAGCCACGTCAGGGAATTTAAACCCCTGCTTCTGTAGGTCTTCAGCAAAATACTTAACGATCTCAGAGCGAGTACGACGCACCATAATGTACTTCAGAACCTGTTCCCTGATTTCCCCGGCATTTTGCTTGACTATCCTGATGTACTCATCGCCATCTGACTGTCTATCCAGGCCTTTGAGCCTAGCGGCAAGAACAGAGAAGAAGTTCTCCAGGTCGGGAAGGTTGGGAATGGTGCTTTTACGAGCCTTCTGGAACAACTTAATCTGGCCGAGAATGTCTTTGGGAGAGTTGTTCAGGGGGGTTGCTGTAACCAGTATCACGCGTTTGCCGCGGCATATTTGGGCAAGCTGAGCATAGGTCACGGTGGTTTCGGTTCTGAAGCGGTGAGATTCGTCTATAAATACGTTTTGATATTTTTCGGTCCCCTGTCTGATGAGATGGTCGAGCTTACCCAATGATTCGTATCTAGCTGCTTGCTTGAAATCATGGAAGACATTGGGCCAAGAACCCGGACTATCCTCGTCCAAGAGGACGGGTGGGGCAATGACCAGATGTCTGCCATCGAGCTGACTTGCCAGCAGGGCTGAGATATAGGTTTTTCCCAAGCCGACCACATCGGAAAGGAATACGCCACCATATTCCTCCAGTTTCACCCTGGCATCTATTACCGCCTCTCTCTGGTATTTGAGGTCCAGGAATCCTTCAGGTTGATAGAGTGACTCGGCGGTGTCCTGGTCAATGTTGATCTTCTCCTTGAAGTATTCGTAGAGGAACTTGAGGTAGAGCTCATAGGGGGTGATGGTGTCATTGAGCCACGTTCTGTTTTGGATAGTCTCCAGATATTCATCTTTGACATCGACTGCATTTGTCCAGAGTTCGTTGAACCTGGCCAGGGCAAAGGTGTAATCCTCTATATTCTTGAGTTCGACATTGAACTCAAGGTTGTCCACAAGGCCAGAATACGTGAAATTGCTGGAGCCGGTTATCACCCGGCCAACATCTTTGTCACCTTCGACGAAGGTCATGATATAGAGCTTGGCATGAATATTTTGCGAGGGATAGGCTTTGATCGCCAGCTTGCCATTACGCAGCCACTCTGAGAACTTTTTTACGCCCTGTTCGACATCTCTGCTGTCCTCAGAATGCTCCATCTCACGGGTAACAGAAGTGGCAAACTCCTCTTTCGCCTCGGCATGAGAGAACTGAAATGTGCCCTGAAGCGGAGATTGCGATTGTTGGATGAGATCGACGCTTTGCTTGCTCGTGCTTATGCCGATAAGGATCCTGATTCTCTCTGTGTTCTCCAACGACTCATAGACAGTGTAGAAGCCGCTGGTGTAGAAGTAACCAACCAGAGCATCAAAGAAGCGAGTGTCTCGTATGAGTACTTTGAATCTTTCTCGAAGATTCCTTTCTCCTTCATTGGTGATGAAAGTTGTGTCGGTCTTCATGACTCACCATCACCCTTAAGGGGATTTTGGTCCATACATGATCGCAGTTATAATCTCCCTTCCCTCCATATCGATATTATAGCAGGAGATTGCTCTTAAGGGATATGTTGCTCAGGACTTACCCTCCTGGGCGATGAGGTAGGGATAGGGAGCGGGGCCAGCGACCCCTCCCTGGTGGGTTATTTTTTCATAATTCCGGGGACACCATACCAATCCCCGATTGTAATAGTTTAGCTTTTCCACAATCTTGGCAGTTCCATTTTCCCCACAAGCACCCCCCCCTCAAAGTAAGGGGGATAAAGAGGGTTATTTCATAACTCCCCTAACCCCTCTTATCTTAAGAGGGGGATTTTGGAAAGACTTACCTGTTACCCCCGATTTAATCGGGGACCAGTCAGGCCTGCTACAAATCAGGGATTATGTCCCCGGGATGCAAACTACTCCCTAATGTTCAAAATGGTAGCTGCTTTTTCAATGAACTTTTCTGCTGAGGCAATCACCGCTTTCGCCCCCGATTTAGAGAATTCAGCCTCATAATCGGCAGCCTGACGGAGATTCATCGCATTCAGGAAGTCCCGAACTAACTGAGCGTCCACTTTATTCTCGTCCACAAATAGTGCCTTCAAAGCTACAGCCAGGCAATAGTGGCTCTTTTCACGGTAGCCCCGGGAGTATATAAGCGAAGGAAACAATCCTCTTGCTTTCGAGGCACTGTTTAAATTCTTGATTCACTGGCAGCCTTTTCCCACAGTACTATGCCGCGCTCAACTTCCTCCATGAAGGTCCGCTCTGACTCCCCTGCCTCCAATAGCTCGACAGGCGTTCTGATCACTGACTGAATGTGGATGCCCTCAAACCCCCTCGGGAATGAAAAACTACTGATAGCATTTGACACGTCTTTCTTGCCGTTCGACACAACGAATAAGTCCATATCACTTTCAGCAGTATCCGTGCCAAGAGCACAACTGCCGTACAATACTACGCGGCTTGAAATCCTCTTCAGTTCCTCTACCAGCGGTTCAATCAGCACGAGATTTACCATCTTCTTGAACTCGGTGAGGACGGCATTAGAGGAGTCAATAGAGTAGAAATACATTTTGCCCTCTTGCCGGCGCCGCACGACTCCAGACGAGAATAACTTGTTTAGGGCCCGATTCGCTGAGCCGGCAGATATCCCAAGCTTGCGGGAGACTTCTCGCTCATAGAATTCCCGGTCTGAGAATTTCACCAGCAGGCTCAGCACCTTCTGGTTGATTGTACTGATTAAATGTGGCTGTAGCATATCCTTTTTGCTCGAAATACTGAGCATGTGCTCATTATAGTGAGCAATGATAGGAAAGTCAAGTGCTGAAAATTCCGGGGACACCATACCAATCCCCGATTGTAATAGTTTAGCTTTTCCACAATCTTGGCAGTTCCATTTTCCCCACAAGCACCCCCCCCTTAAAGTAAGGGGGATAAAGAGGGTTATTTCATAACTCCCCTAACCCCTCTTATCTTAAGAGGGGGATTTTGGAAAGACTTACCTGTTACCCCCGATTTAATCGGGGACCAGTCAGGCCTGCTACAAATCAGGGATTATGTCGTCAGGATACCAGTAGGGTGAAGTCTCCCTCACTCTAACTCTCTCCCGCCAGAGGAGAGAGAATCACAAGGTGAGATTGCCACGCCCCGACAAGTCGGGGCTCGCAATGACAGTGCGGCTTAGGGGTTCGCAATGACATGCCGGTAGGACGTGAGTTCCAGGGACTCCACACCAGCCAGGCCTGCTGCAAGTCGGGTATTACGCCGGCGGGATACCCAGTAGGGTGAAGTCTCCCTCACTCTAACTCTCTCCCGCCAGAGGAGAGAGAATCACAAGGTGAGATTGCCACGCCCCGACAAGTCGGGGCTCGCAATGACAGTGCGGCTCAGGGGTTCGCAATGACAGTGCAGCTCAGGGGTTCGCAATGACAGTGCGGCTCAGGGGTTCGCAATGACAGTGCGGCTCAGGGGTTCGCAATGACGGAGGGAGGGAGCCTCGCCAGTAAGCATAGAGGCCGGACGAACCACCAGCACCGTCATGGGTATGCACACCGGGTAATATTTCTGCCTTTCGGGCAATCCGGCTACATTGAACCCTCTGCCAGACAGCAGAAATGATTCTATCCGCCTTCAGATGAAGAGGCCGGCTTTTTCAAAATTGGGGCGATTGCTTTATACTATTTGAGCGCTAGTAGCGCGATTACAGTATGAGCGGCGTATGATGACTACCCTGGACGACAGAGACCTGGAACTACTTGAGTTTCACAAGATAAGGGAAATACTTGCCGGCTTCACTTCATTTTCAGCCAGCCGGGAGCTTGCCCTCAACGTCAGTCCCCTCTCAGATGGAGAAGAGGTCCGCCTGCTGCTCAGGCAGTCGGCCGAGGCGCGGCGCCTGCTTTCACTCAGCCCGGACATCCACATCGGCGAAGTTTTTGATATGCGGAACGTGGCGAAGATGGCGGCGCGCGGCAAAGTCCTCGAGCCTCAAACCTTGCTGGAGATTCAGAAAACGCTGGATTCCGCCCACCGGTTACGAAGCAACCTGCTGAATTGGTCGGATGAGCTTCCCCTGCTGGCCGGCCTTGCCCGGGGCATCGTAGAACTGGGCCAGCTGGAAAAGGATATCGGTGGCTGCTTGAGCCCGAACGGGGAACTGTTAGACACGGCCTCGCCCAGGCTGGCATCGGTGAGACAGAGAATGCGCGAAGTACGTCAGCAGTTGCTCACCCATCTGGAAACCATAGTCCGGTCACCCAGGAGGCAGAAGATAATCCAGGAACCCATCGTCACCGAAAGAGAAGGCCGGTTCGTGATTCCGGTCAAGGTGGAATGGCGCCGGGAGATGAAGGGCATCGTCCACGACGTTTCCAATACGGGGGCCACTCTGTTTATTGAGCCGTGGACGACGCTGGATATGGGCAATGAACTGCGTGAGCTGGTTATGGAGGAGAAGTACGAAATAGAAAGGATACTGGGACAGCTCAGTTCTGAAGTTGGGGCACATGCAGGCGAGATTTCACGTAATATAGCGCTCATTGCTGAGACCGACCTGGCGCTGGCCAAGGCGAGGTATGCCAGAGAGGCCAGAGCCACCGAACCCGTTATCGTTGCCGCGGACGGAAGCGCTGAAACAGAGGACGACGGTTTGCCCGGCGTACTCAGGCTGCTGGAAGCCAGACATCCGCTGCTGGCAAAGAAGGCCGTGCCGCTGTCGGTGGAGATTGGCCGGGATTTCCGCGCTCTGGTCATCACCGGGCCCAATACGGGGGGCAAGACGGTCGCCCTCAAGACCATAGGGCTGCTCAGCCTGATGGCACAGTCTGGCCTGCCCATCCCCGCCCGGCCGGAAAGTCACATTCCCCTCTTTGACGGCGTCTTTGCCGACATCGGTGACGAACAGAGCATCGAGCAGACGCTTTCCACCTTCAGCTGGCACGTGGGCAACATTGTGCGTATCATCGACAACGCCACGGGACAGAGCCTGGTGCTTCTCGACGAGCTGGGCACCAACACCGACCCGGGCCAGGGCTCGGCTCTGGCTCGCTCTATCCTGCTCCATTTCTTAGCGCAGCAGACGATGACCGTGGCCACCACTCACTACACCGAGTTGAAGGCACTGGCTCACACCACCGACGGCCTGCAAAACGCTTCTCTTGATATCGATCCGCAGACGATGACGCCCACCTATAACCTGACAGTAGGGATTCCCGGCGGCAGCAATGCTCTGGCTACGGCGTCCCGCCTGGGATTGCGTTCGGAAATCATCGCCAGCGCCAGAGATATGCTCTCCCAGGGCACCCAGGAACTCGAGGGCCTGCTTGCCCATCTGATGACCGAGCAGAAGAATATTGAGTCTATTCGCCGCAGCCTGGAGAAGGAAAGAGATGAAGCACAACAGAGGAATGCGGCCCTGGGCAACCAGCTCCGTCAGTTAGAAGAAGAGAAGCGAAGGATCATCAAGGAGACGCGTGACCGGATCGTCCGGGAGGCCGCTGAATTGCAGGGGAAGGTCAGGGAGGCGACATCGGAACTGCGCAAGCAGAAGTCCAGAGAGAGCATTGAGCAGGCAAAAATGGTACTGTCAGAGGTGCAGAAACAACTCAGCACCGAGGTGTGGAGGCCCAAGCCGGCAGCGGGAACAGACGCGGGGGAAGCTGAGGCGGGCCCGGTCACCGCCGGCGACACCGTCCGGCTAAGAGACGCGGGGCTGCAAGCAACGGTGCTTTCGGTGTCTGAGGAACGCCGACTGGTGGAAGTCCACGTGGGGAAGGCAAAGATGACCCTCAGCCTGGACAGCGTGGAGAAGGTGATGCCCGTCGCCAGCGCCTTGAAGCCGGAGACCGGCACCATAAGGAGCGGGCTGGGCAAACGGAGAGTGCACCTTGAGCTCGACCTGCGAGGGAAGCGGGCGGAAGAAGTCGAACCGGCGCTCGACGACTACCTTAACGAAGCATCTCTGGCCAATTTGAGCCAGGTCCGCATCATTCACGGTGTGGGCACGGGCACGGTGCGCCAGATTGTCAGAGAGTTCCTTGCCTCTCATCCACTGGTCACGTCCTTTCGAGCGGGTGAGCAAGGAGAGGGCGGTGATGGCGTTACCATAGTCAGCATGTAGCCTCAGTATTACGTCAGGCAGGCTGGTCGCTATTATGTTTACATCAAGAAGGTTCCGTCTCGGCAGGTCGAGGATGCTCGGCTTCCTGGACGAGCTGGCTGCCGTGGAAGACAGAGCAGTATCGTTATACCTGCCGCAGCGGACGCCGCTGGCCGGGGTCCGGGCATCGCTGGAAAAAGCCCTGGCTTCGACTGTTATGCCACCGGGCATGGATGAGCTAGTCGCCGGCTCGGAAACCGGGGCGGTGCTTTTCTGGGGTGTGCCTCGCAAGTACCTGGTCCTGCCACCATTCCCGATTGAAGAAGGATACATGACCAATGGCTATGATGTGGGGCCGCTGCCCTCCCTTCTCAGCCGTGACTTTCTTGTCGCCCTTGTCCTGGTCAGACTGGGTGCCTACAGCATTGGCGTCTGCCGGGGCACTGAACTCCTAGATAGCAAGACGGGAACGGGACTGGTACACGGCCGCCACAAGAAAGGCGGCTCCTCGCAAGCGCGGTTTGCCCGACACCGGGAAAAGCAGATAGACGACTTCCTGGACCGGGTCTGCGGTCATGTGCGAGAGCATATCGGGCCCCACGTCCGGTCGCTCGACTACCTGGTCTACGGCGGAGCCAGGAGCACAATACTGTCGCTGCGAAAGCGGTGCCCTTTCGTGGGCCAGTTCGAGGACCGCATCCTGCGGATGCTGCTGGACATACCCGAGCCACGTAAGGCGGTGCTGGAACAAGCCATAGGCGATGTCTGGTCGACCAGCATCATCGAATGGTACGAGGATGAGCTTTAGTCGTCTTCCCGGAAGGGCTCAGCAGCCGCGACAGTCCCGGTTGGATATCATAGCACGCCTTATTATGAGCCCGGTCACCCACAGCGAGCAAACCTGCCGTTCGTGCAATGTCACGGGATTGAAAGTGTCCCGGCCTTGTTCGCTTAGCGGTTTCTTTGCCTTCACACTTGTGGCAGCCTAGTGAGCGAGTGTAGAATGATAGCACAGTTCGGAGTCAGCGCCCTGTTCGGGTAGCAACTTCGCTGGAAAGAAACCAATGAATTCCGACAAGAGGATTCTCCTCTCCCTCTTTGCTGTATTTTTCAGAATAGGAGCTTTTACCTGGGGAGGCGGTTATGCCATGCTCCCGCTTATAAAAAACGAGCTGGTAGAAAAGAGAAAATGGATTACTCCCAGAGATTTCATAGATGGAATAGTAGTATCTCAAAGCGTTCCTGGGGCAATAGCTCTAAATCTGGCCACGTTTACAGGTAACAAAATAGCAGGGACTCCAGGGGCAATAGCCGCGGTAATAGGGACCGCGCTCCCTTCATTTATAAGCATGGTGGTTATATCGATATTCTTCCTGCGCTTTAGAGAACTGAGTGTGGTGCAAGGTTTCTTCAAAGGGGCAACTCCGGCCATAGTGGCAATTCTTGTCGGCGCCATCGTAGATTTAGGCAGAGACGCGCTGAGAGGGTACAGAGAGATTATCATTGCCATCGGGCTTCTACTTCTGCTCCTTTTCCTCCACATGCATCCGGTACTGGCCATAGTGATTGCCGTTATTCTCGGGCTTTTCGTCAGGAGACACTGGTGATTTTTATCCAGCTTTTTCTTACTTTTGCCAAGATAGGGCTCTTTGCTTTCGGCGGAGGTTTCGCTACTTTGCCCCTTATCGAAAGGGAGATAGTAACAGGGCTGCAATGGTTCAGCCATAGTGAGTTCCTCGAGCTTATTGCTATCTCTGAGCTCACTCCCGGCCCAATAGCGATAAATGCCGCCACCTTTGTCGGCTACAAGCTGGGCGGGGTTTGGGGTTCTACCGTCGCTACCATAGGAGTGTGCTTACCTTCAGCAACACTTATACTGATCGTCGCTTATTTATTGCATAGGTTTGAAGGGAATATATGGGCAGACAGAATTGTAAGGAGTTTGAGGCCAGCGGTTATCGCGCTAATAGCCGCAGCTGTATATTCCATAGCCGGGAAAGGGATGACCGATATATGGGGAATAGTCATAGCGGTAGCCGCCTTTGCGGTACTCAGAACCCGCAAGGTGAACCCTGTTCTCGTACTTATTATCGCCGGGATAGCAGGAATCATAATATATCTTTGAAGCGGGCAGGCCAGGTCGGCGCTGCCTCAGGCTTCATAACTTGCGAACCTCGAAACCCACTTGTCCGGGTTAACGAAGAGAATCCGGCCACGATTTCCCGTTCGTTGCCTGCGTCTGCCGTTCTTATGTGTATTCGACACACAACAGGATTGCATGTCACTTCGTCTATCGCAGAGGATTCAGCCCGAGTGGCCGTCGATGCTGTGGGGCTAGCGATTCTCCGCTGTCAGTGTTGTTACGGAATTGCCAGGCAAGGTTTCGTTTCCTGTTACTATCTCCTCCTAATCCTCCTAGTAGGAGCCCTCGAAGACCTGGGTTATATATAGGTATTCTGCGCCCTCCGAAAACGAAACTCCCACACCTGTCTTGGTGTAACGAGGTTCCAGTATGTTCGCTCTGTGTCCTGCACTACTCATCCAGGCTGAGACTGCCCACTCGCAAACTTCTTGCAGAGAAAGATAAGGACCTGGAATCGTCCGTCTCGTCGGTATCATTGCCAGATTCTCTCCTCGTATGGTGCCCGGAGGCTGGTTGTAGCTAAGACTCCTCTCCCCCGGATATCTCTCATGGCCGAAGAAACCGTTCTCCACCATGCTGATGCTATGTTCTCTGGCCAGGCTGGTCAAGAGAGGATCCTCGATGAGAGCAGACAAGCCGAACTGCTGTCGTTCGTCATTGACCAGCACTATTATCAGTGCTTCAGCTTCTGCCTCAGTATAGCCTATCCCGGGGGGGCTTGATGACTCCGTCGCGAAATCAGCTCGTATCGAGTAGCTGCCGTTCATGGTGATTGTGGTTGAGGCATCGTTCACATTGCCAATGGTGCCGACATCGCCAGTCCAGTTGACGAAGTAGTAGCCACTAGCCGGGGTTGCCGTCAGGCCGATCACTGTGCCGGCGTCATATGTGAAGGTCCCCTCACCGGGTGCTGTCACCGTGCCACCGGTACTGCTGGAGATGCTGAGCCCAAACTGCCCTCCGGGTATCTGTTCGAAGTTGGCCCTTATAGAGTAGTTTCCGTTCACAGTGATAGTAGTCGAGACAGCATCCACATCCGCAATGGTGCTTACGTCACCGGTCCAGTTGACAAACTGGTAGCCACCAGCTGCAGTCGCTACCAGGCTAACCACCGTGCCGGCATAGCATACGTAAGTGCCCTGACCGGGGTTGGTAACAGAGCCACCTGCGGTGCTGCTGGTAGTCAGATAGTAATAGGACCGGACAACAGGAACCGGCTCGAAGTTGGCCGTTATGGAGTAGTCTCCGTTTATGGTGATGGTTGCCGAGGCACTCTCGCTATTGTCAATGGTGCTTACGTCACCGGTCCAGTTGACAAACTGGTAGCCCTCCTCGGCCTCGGCCACAAGGTCTATCACCTCACCTTCGTCATAGGTGAATGTAGCCTCACCAGGCGTGGTTACCGAACCTCCGGCTGTGCTGGAGAGGCTCAAATCGTACTGGTCGGGCGGAATCTCTTCAAAGTTGGCGGTTATGGAGTAGTTGTCGTTCATGGTGATGGTGGTTGAGGCGGCATTGATATCGGCAATGGTGACCACATCGCCACTCCAGTTGATGAACTCGTGGCCGTTGGATGGGGTTGCCGTCAGGTCGATGACCATGCCGGCATCATATGTGAAATAACCGTCACCGGGTGCAGCGACGGTACCGCCGGCCGTGCCCGAGATGTTGAGGCTGTACTGAACCAGCGGTATCTCCTCGAAGTTGGCGGTGATTGAGTGATTGGCGTTCATGATGACCGTGGTTGAAGCAGCACTGACGTCCGCAACAGTGTCTACATCCCCGGTCCAGTTGATGAATCGGTAACCAGCAGCCGGGATGGCAACCAGGTCGACCAGTTCACCGGCCGCATAAGTAGAGGTTCCGTCTCCCGGTGTGGTTACCGATCCGCCCGCGGTGCTGGCGATAGTGAGATCACAGTTGACACCGGCGCAGCCTACTATGCCTGTGAACAGTGCCGCCACAATCAGCCAACTGATAACTTTCTGCATGTGTATCCCCGTGGCACTGCTATTGTACCAGTGCCGGAGGCAGCGTCAATGACCCTTTTGGCCTAGTCCATAAGACCGACAATCGAAACGTCCTTGTCGGCATCGGGATTCCTGCATCTCTGGTCAGACATCCTATCGCCGACAAGAAGAATATCCTCCCTATCGACTGACAGGCCTGGACCACCATTCCCGTAGTCCCATTACACCGTGCCTGCCTGCCTGGTCCGCACACAGCCTCTTGGGGCCGTCCGGAGGCCGAGAGCACAACGGCCGGCATGGCGCTGGGATAAGCCGGCGGCGCCAGTACAACGGCAGGGATGCTCTTGTTCTGCCTTCATATTCGGGCGATCTGATCCACCTCTGGGACCGAGAGCGCTCAGCTCGATCGGGCTTAACACACCGCTTGACTAGTCGCCGGTCAGCCATCATAATGGGGTTTTGAACGCTGCCCGGAACCAGTTTGACCATCTTCTTTGCGACGTACGAGAGACAGATGAAGAGAATCTTGATTGCTATTGCCACGATCGGGGTCTGGCTGATAGCCGGTTGCAGTCCTACTAACGGCTACACTGAAACCCTGCCTAATGAAGAACCCGGCACAAATCCCTATGCAACCATTGTGGAGGATTTTGACCTTGTGATGCCCTCTGGCAACAGAATCTATGGGATGATACGGCGGCCTGATCCGGCAGTCCATCCTAATCGGTCATTTGCCGCCGTTGTCATGATCCCGGGCGGTCTTGGCGCAGGCAGAGTGGATGCGCAGGGTACCGAAGCCAGAATCCTCGCTGAATCAGGAATGGTGGTAGTGTGTTTCAATGCCGAAGGCAGGGTCAGCAATCATCCTGACGACATTGCATCAGAGGGGACTGAAGACTTCAATGGCTTCCGTCATCAAGATGGTCTGGCTGCGATTCTACAATATGTCATCGGTCTGGACTACGTCATAGCAGACAACGTCGGCATCAGGACTCTTTCTTATGGTATCACTATGGCAGCGGGCTGTGTCGGCCGCTATCCGGGGATACCCGTAAAGTATGTTGTGGATGCTGAAGGGCCGTCTAACGGCTTCGTCACTGCTCATGAGCCCTGGGCACTCTACAGTCCCCCTTCGCACCCACACCACACCAAATATGAACGGGTGTACGAAATATTTGGACACTACAGCATCTATCGTGACCCGTCTCCAGAAAATCAGGCCTTCTGGTCAGAACGAGAGGCCGACAAATTCATCGGGGAATTCCGGGGCAGATATCTGCGATTGCAGGCGGAGTGGGACCATGCACAACCGCCGGGTAAACCGGCTGAAATACCTATGTTTCATCAACCTCCCGCGTGGTGGCAGTGCAAACACGCCGCAGATATGGTCAATGCTGCCGTTACCGGAGGGGTACCCTGGGTACGCGTAAATCTCGCCGAGCAGGGTAATCCAATAAATGCGACCTATGATGCCAACAATCAGCCGGTGTACCTACCGGGAGAACTAGCTAACAAGCCCTGGTCCATTCTTGCCGTTCTGGAGATGGCCAGAAGTGAATAGCATTGGCATGGCCGGCTTTCGTGCCGGTTGATGGAATGTTTTCGTCTCACACTTGCTTGGACGGCTATCCAACACTCGTCCGCATTGTTACCGTTCGCGCTGTGACTCACATTGTTTATTGAGCGAATCGCTAGTATAATCATTTTCAGATGACCGTTTAGGTCCGTACAAGGGGTCTTAATGCATGTAACCAGGTTGGACAAAGTCGACAAAACTATTCCTAAAATGGAAGGTGCTAAAGGCATCCATAAACAGGTTCCTTTATCTAGAAAAGATGGAGTCCCGACATTTTCATTTCGAGTGTTTACTATTGAGCCAGGGGGGCATACCCCGTTTCACCAGCATGAATTTGAACACATGAATTACGTGATAAATGGTGAAGGGATTTTGGTCACTGAAGCCCGGGAACATGAGCTAAGAGAAGGTGATTTCGCCCTAATCTTACCTGGAGAGAAGCATCAATTCAAGAACTCTTCTGAGAACCAGAACCTGCTTATAATCTGCGCTGTCCCGAGAGAATACGAATGACAATTCACCTGATAACAATCACCTGAAACGTGCAGATCGGAGGGGTAAGGGCACTGGCAAGGGTTGGGCAAAGTGGGGCTAAACCTTCACCCGCGACCGCGGGCGGTCACGGGGCCACGTATGTGCGAGAGTAGTAGACCCAACGCCCGGTCCTCTGGTTTCTTCTCTGAGTTGTTGAGAAAAGCGGAGATGCCGCTCTTTAGCCTCTCGCCGCTTTATCCTGTTTCTTGAGCCTCTTCGACTCAACTTTGGCTCGCTTCTTCTCCAGCTTCAGCACTGCTTCCTCGTGTAAGTGATCCTTATCGCCGTTCGGCTCCCTCACCGGTGTCTCCGGCATTTGTTCAGTTCTTTCGCTTCGCCTCTTCTCGATGATAAGCATTGCCAAATAGCGCCCAAAGTAGCCAACGAACCCGGCAGCAAGTACTATTCCTACCCATTTCAGGATTTCCATCGGCGATGCATCCATAGCATATAATTGTAGCAAATCATAATTATCTAAGGCTCGGCATCTGAGTTCCGATCGGGGTGACGAAAGGAACGGTTTTCTTAGCGGTGGCAATGATGCTAACTGTGACTCATAGTAATCGCACCAAATTCAGCGAATTGGTTGAACTCGCTTATGTCGGCTATAATGAGCTACGCTAGGTAAAATGGGAAAGGTGATATGACAAAAGTGGCATTGGTAAACACCAGGGACCGGGGTGAAGGTGTCAGGCAAGCAGTAAATCTCCTCGAACTGAAGTCTGTTCACGGCAAACGTGTGGTCCTCAAACCTAATTTCAACTCGGCTGACCCGGCGCCGGGTTCGACGCACAACGACACACTGCGGTCTCTGGTTCTGGCTCTTCAGCAGATGGGAGCAAAGCACATCACACTGGCCGAGCGAAGTGGACCGGGAGACAGCACCCGGGCGGTTATGGAGAAGAAGGGGATTTTCAAGCTGGCTCGAGAGATGGGCTTCGACATCCTCAATCTGGAGGAGGCAGGCCCCGAAGTCTGGAGTAAGATAGAGCCCCGAGAGAGCCACTGGAGCCGGGGTTTTCACTTTCCGCGCATCTATCTCGAAGCCGAGTCAACTGTCCAGACCTGCTGTCTCAAGACACACGCTTACGGCGGCCATTTCACACTTTCTCTGAAGAATTCCGTAGGTCTTGTACCGAGGGCAGGTTATCCCTATATGGAGGAACTGCACTCCTCACCGTACCTGCGGCAGATGATTGCCGAGATTAATACCGCCTATTCGCCCGATCTGGTGGTTCTGGATGGCGTGGAGGCTTTTGTCGACGGTGGGCCGGCCCATGGCACCAGGGTGGATGCCGGGGTGATGCTGGCCGGCACCGACCGAGTGGCCATCGACGCTGTGGGGGTAGCGATTCTCCGTCTGCTGGGGACAACACCCGAGGTCAGCCGCGGGTCTATCTTTGAACAAGACCAGATTGCGCGAGCCGTTGAACTGGGACTGGGCGTGTCCTCGGCAAAACAGATTCAGCTGGTCACCGGAGACGCCGAGAGCGAGGCTTTCGCCGGGCGGGTCAGGGATATTCTGGCCGGTGGCTAGTCAGTCCCCATGCCACCGAATGCTGCTACCCGCCGTCACGAGCAGTTGACATCAGCTAGATTGTTTGCTAAATTATAACCGCTTATGCGCATATAAGTGTCAGTTAGGCTAAACGAACGAAACAAATGCTGCCCGTCAAAGAACTGCTGGAGAGTAGTGGTCCGAGGAGGTTTAGCCCCGGTTCCGGCTGATAGCGTGACCCGAAGTCAGGACAGCGCTTTCGCCCACATCGGCACGTGCCTGGCTAATTGGAGAGGGGAGACATAATGGTTATCGATGTCTTGTTCGGCGGATTGGACGCCCTCAGGGATTACATTGGCTACCATGTGCTTACCTGTCTCATTCCGGCCTTTCTGCTGGCCGGTGGCATAGTAACCTTTATCCGGCGGGAAACAATCATTGGCTACCTCGGTGCTGCCGCCCGCAAGCTGACCTCTTTCAGCATTGCTGCCGGCGGCAGTTTTTTCGTTGCCGCCTGCTCCTGTACGGTCATTCCGGTAGCCAGCGGGATCTACCGTGGCGGTGCCGGTGTCGGTGCTGCCTTTATCCTGCTCTGGGTTGCCCCGGCAGCCAATATCCTGGCTCTGGTCTATACCGGGCAAATCCTCGGTGCTGAGATGGTTGTGGCCCGGCTGGTGAGCGCTCTGGTCATGTGCTTCGTTGTTGGCTCTGTTATGGCCTACGCCTTCCACAAGGAAGAAAGTACCCGTGTTTCCACAATTCAGATGGGCAGCGGCCCGCTCGTGAACCGAAAGGACCTCGTCTTGCTCGTGCTGCTTGTAGCCTGGCTTCTGGCACCGAACTACATAGTGACGCAGGGACCATACTGGCACAAAGTGGTGGTCTGGGCAGCAGGGCTGGCAGTGGTGGCAACCTATGTATGGAAAGCTATCGAGAAAGACAGGATTAAAGCCTGGCTGGGAGAGACGTGGTGGTTTGTGCGTATCATCTTCCCCCTGTTGCTGGCCGGGGTCTTCATAGTGGGGATTATCGGTGTTCTTCTACCTGAGGCGTGGATCGAGACCTGGCTGGGTGGCGCCGGGCTGCGCCAGTCATTCCTGGCCACCCTGATCGGCGCTGTTACCTATTTTGCCACCATGACCGAAGCTCCTTTCGTTGACACCCTGATGAGCCTGGGGATGGGTAAGGGGCCAGCACTGGCCCTGCTACTGACCGGGCCGGGCATTAGCCTGCCCAACTGGCTGGCAATCGCCAGGGTCTTTGGAGCGAAGAAAGCCTTGGTCTACGTCCCGACCATCATAGTGCTGGGGACGTTAGTAGGCTGGGTGGCCGGGTTTATCCTGGGCTAACGAAACGAAAGCCCGGAGGTTAGCGAGATGACCGTGTGAAGAAGAGTACCGGTGAGAGCAAAGGAAGCACTATCAACAACGTTACTTAACATAAGGAGGCAAGCATGATAAAGATAAAAGTCTTTGGCTCCTCCCCTCCCTGTGCCAAGTGCAAAGAGGTAGAGAAGAGGGCCAACAAAGTAGCCGGCAAATATCCCGGCCAAGTAGAGGTGTCCAAACTGGACGCCATATCAGAGGAGGGGCAGAAATACAATGTGTTCTTCACCCCGACAGTGGTCATAGAAGACAGGGTTGTTTCGGCAGGGGAGGTCATCTCTGAGAGCGAGATGGAAAAAGCAGTCCAGAGAGAAATGGACGCATAGTCATGACGGTCAGAATTTTGAAGAGTATGACCTGACGCCAACTCCGGCGGTGGTTGTCGAGGAACTGGTCAAAGTAATGGGTGTTTGCCCTGGTAAAGAAACGCTGGTTTCCGCCCTGCGGGATGCCGGCCTGGAATAGACCCGATGGCTGCGCTATTGAAGGGAGGCTGCACGAGATGGGCCGATGCGCTCGGCTTCCCTTAACCGCTTCCTGTCAAGAGCTGCCACCTCGGTTTCATCAAGCGCCTTACTGACGCTGTTTACCAGATCCAGTAAGTGTTGCCCCATTCCCTCTGTATCAAGGGAGTATGTAGACCAGAGGCCGTTTTTCTCCAGCTTCAGAAAGCCCGCATCGTACAACATGCGCAGGTTGCGAGAAGCTCTGGGCTGAGATATGCGCAGCGCCTGCATCACCTCACAGACGCAACACTCCCTCTCCGTGAGTAAGTTTAGAATCCGAAGCCTGGTCTCATCGGATAAGCTTTTGTAGGCTCTGATCAGGTTGCGCATATTCGTAGTTGTGTCTCTAAGGCTTAAAATAACATGCATCACACAGTTTGTCAAAAGCCATATTGCTACGGGCAGGTGTTCAGGTAATCGACATGAGCCCATTCCTATTGAGTCGACGGGCGCTCTGCGATAGCCAAGCCATTACAGCATTTGATAGAGCTTACTGCAAAGTTTATACTATCGCTGAGGATACGAGTGGCTACCAAGGTACTGATTGTCGAGGATGACCAGAACTTGCTGGACACGATCAAGTACAACCTCGCCAAAGAAGGTTATCGTGTCAGTACCGCACTCGATGGTGCTCAGGCCCTGGATATTGCTGGAAGGGAAAAGCCCGACTTGATTATCCTGGACATTATGCTACCGAATTTGAATGGCTTTGAGGTGTGCCGCATCTTACGAAAGGAGATGACTGTACCCATCCTGATGCTCACCGCCAAGACGGAAGAGGTCGACAAAGTAGTCGGGCTTGAAATCGGCGCGGATGACTACATGACCAAGCCCTTCAGCATGAGAGAATTGCTGGCCCGTGTAGGGGCCATGCTCCGTCGAGCCGACATGTCCAGACTGGAACCATCAGGTGAGCAGGAATCCCTGGAGCTCGGCGACCTGAGCATAGACCTTGGCCGTCACCAGGTCTTCTGTCGAGGTTCGCAACTAACACTCACCGCCAAAGAGTATGACTTACTGGTTTTCCTTGCCAGAAACAAGGGATTTGTGTTCAGTCGAGAACAGCTCCTGGACAAGGTGTGGGGTTATGACTACGCTGGCGATACCCGCACAGTAGATGTCCATATCAGATGGCTAAGGCAGAAAATTGAAACCGACCCGGCCCATCCCAGAAACTTGATAACCGTACGGGGAGCAGGCTACAAACTGGAAGGCTAGAGATGTTCCGCAGCATTCAATGGCGTATCGCCTTTTCCTTCATCGTAGTCATACTGGTCGGCATGGGCATACTTGGAGCCCATCTGGTCAACTCGACCAGGAGCTCCCAGCTTGATAACCTGCGCTCTCAACTGGAGAATGAGGCCAGGATCACCGCCCAGGCCAGTTTACCCGGTTTTCTCAGTGAGGATAGACTTGCGGCGCTCGATGCCCTGGCCATGAGCCTGGGCGCACAGATTGATAGCAGAATCACCATCATTGCCGTGGACGGCACGGTGCTGGGTGATTCGGAACAGGACCCGGCAACCATGGAGAACCACGGCGACCGCCCGGAAGTCAGTGCCGCACTGGAAGATGGCCTCGGCGAGAGCACTCGCTACAGCATGACCCTGGGACACAGGATGATGTATGTTGCCGTGCCCATCTTGCATGAGGGCGAGGTTATAGGCGTAGCCCGTACGGCGCTTCCATTGACAGCGGTCGAGAGCTTTGTACATCGGTTGACGGTAAGCATCATCTTAGCTATGGGAGTCACCACCCTGGTCATAATCCTGGCAGCCTGGGGTATCTCCCGTGTCACTACGCGGCCCATACGGAGGCTTACCGCTGCCGCCAGGGAGATTGCCTCGGGAAAACTGGAGCAGAAAATAGCGATAGGGGCCGGAGACGAAGTAGGAGAGCTGGCACAGGCTTTCGATGAAATGTCGTTGAAGCTAAAAGAACTGGTAGAGACGATTTCAGGAGACAGGGCCAGGCTGGCAGCCATTCTCGACAACATGGCTGACGGCGTCATCATGACCGATGTGGAAGGCAATATCTCGCTGGCTAATAATGCAGCGATGCAGCTGTTCAACGTCAAGGATGCAGTCGATAGAACGCTCATTGAGGTGGTGCGCGACCATGAGATGGATGAGACATTGAAACTGTGTCTGAGAACAGCGAAGACGCAAACCACGCAGTACGAATCCGGCACAGCGAAGCGATACATCAGAGCTATTGCCATTCCCGTAGTTCATGAGGAGTTAGCTGGCACGCTGCTGCTGGTCCAAGACCTTACCGACCTGAAGAACCTGCAAACGACACGGCGAGAGCTAATCGGGAACATATCCCATGAGTTCAGAACACCGCTGGCCGGCATTAAAGCGATGGCAGAAACTTTGCGCGAGGGCGCCATCGATGACAAAGAGGTGGCACGAGATTTCCTGGGCCGAATAGATGACGAGGTGGAAAGGCTCACGCAGATAGTAGCGGAACTAACCGAGCTTTCTCGTATCGAGACGGGCAAAGCAGAGCTAATGCTGGAGCCGGTGAATCTCAACCCGCTGGTGGAAGAGGTCATCGACCAACTCGGTCCCCAGGTGGAGAGGCAGCAACTCACTGTGGACAAAAAGCTTGCCACCGACCTGCCAGCGGTCGAAGTTGACAAGGCAAGGATAAGGCAGGTGATTGTCAATCTGGTTCATAACGCCATCAAGTTCACCGGCCCTGGTGGAAAGATAACAATAGCAACCGAGGCGGATGATGGTTCAGTCACTGTATCCGTATCCGACACCGGGGTAGGAATCGCCAACAGCGATTTGCCCCACGTTTTCGAGCGTTTCTATAAAGGTGATAGAGCCAGGTCAGAGGGAGGAGGAACCGGCATGGGACTGGCAATCGCCAGGCATGTCGTGGAGGCCCACGGGGGCAGTGTTCAGGCGCAGAGTGAAGAAGGCAGAGGCTCAACCTTCAGCTTCAGTCTACCCCTCAAATAGCCATCTTGACCGGAAACAACCGGCGTCAAGATTTAACACCGATTTAACAAATCCTTAAACCATCCTTAAAGTCCGTCTGTTACTCTAATGTTAGATGAACCGAAAGTCAGTTGGAGTTTTTGATTTGACTATGAATAAAATATTGTTTGTTTGCGTGCACAACTCAGGACGGAGCCAGATGGCAGAAGCCTTCTTCAACCGTTATGCCGGACCACAGGCGCGTGCCTCTTCGGCCGGCACCTTGCCGGCAAGTGACCTCAATCACACCGTGATGGAGGCTATGAAGGAGATGGGGATGGATATCAGCCAGCAGCGCCCCAAGCCGCTTACCACGGAGATGGTGCAGAACGCCGACAGAGTCATCACAATGGGATGTGGAGTGGAGGAAGCTTGCCCTGTGGTTTTTGTCCCTGTGGAAGACTGGCAACTGGAGGATCCGGAAGGCAAACCCATCCAAAAGGTGAGGGAAATCAGGGACGAAATCGAGGCCAAGGTGAAGAAACTGGTCGAAGAAATACGGCAGGAGTGAAGCAAGGATGATTATACAAAGGCATGTTAACGAAGCTCTCTTCCCGTATCAGGGCCCGGTCATTATCAGGCCCAGACGGAGAAGCGGCAAGAAGCGCCTCACGAGGCGAGAGAAAAGACAGTATCGGCAAACCCCGGTGAGGAACTTCATGAAAAGAGGTGTAGCCATGTGAAGATGAGATCAGTATAGAATAGACACAACAACCACATAGAGACAATAAAAAGGAGGAAAACAATGTATAATAGGATCATAACAAGAAAATGGTTGATACCGGCGGTAACAGCCTTGCTTGTACCTGCTATCGTGGTAGCCGGATGCAACGGCGGTGGCAATGGCAATGGTGAGCAGTCGTTTGATATCACCGGCTCAAACACCGTGCAGCCCCTCAGCGTACTGTGGGCTGAGGAGTTCATGGAGGCCAACACCGGTGTATCGATAGCAGTGAGCGGTCCCGGTTCGGGAGTGGGCATAGCCGCGCTAATCGACGGCACGACAGACATAGCTCAGTCCTCCCGGTCGATCAAGCAGTCGGAGATCGATGCTGCCACAGCTAACGGGGTGAACCCCTATGAGACCGTGGTCGCTAAGGATGCGCTGGCGGTGGTAGTGCACCCGTCCAATAGTATTGCTGAGCTGACATATGCTCAACTCTCTGCCATCTACACCAATGACATAACCAACTGGCAGGAGCTAGGTGGGCCGGACGTGGCGATAGTGGCTCTGTCACGCGACACCAACTCAGGCACCCACGTGTTCTTCAAAGAGGCGGTTGTTCAGATGAGAGGCCTCCCCACCAAAGACACTAGCCTCGAATACGGCCCCGACGTGCTGTTCTTGCCCTCGACCAGCGCAGGCATAACTGAGGTAGCCGGGAATCCCGGTGCCATCTTCTACGCAGGGCTGGCCTACGTCGACGAGACCGTGCAGGCTGTCGCAGTCAGCCAGACTGGCGATGACCCCTACGTTCTACCATCTGTGGAGACAGCAACCGACGGAACGTACAAGGTGTGGCGGCCGCTCTTCTACTACACAGACGGCGAACCAACCGGGATAGTCGCGACCTTCATCGAGTACTGTCTGTCCCCTGCCGGCCAGGCCAAGGTCCTCGAGGTGGGATACGTACCTTTGGGATAATCATATAGCATAATATGCGACTGCAACCGGCATCCACCACCACCGCCGACGGTGCCCTGAAAAAGGGCCTCCGGCGGCGGTGGCGTTTAGGCGAGAGAGCCATCGAGGGAGGGATATTCCTGGCCAGCCTGCTGGCCATCGTCGTCCTGCTGGGCATCGTTGCCGTTCTGCTGAGACAGGGTCTACCCATCTTCTCTCATACCCCCCCCTGGGAGTTCCTCTTCGGCACAAAATGGTACCCCGTCTCTGAGCCGCCCACCTTCGGTATAGCGCCGTTCTTCGTGGCAACTCTGTGGGTAACTGTGGTAGCCACTGCTGTAGCTGTGCCGGTCGGCGTTGCCTGCGCTGCATATCTTGCTGAGGTAGCTCCGGCAGCGGTAAGAGAGACGCTGAAGCCGATAATCGAGTTATTGGCAGGGATTCCCTCGGTAGTCATGGGGTTCATCGGCCTGCTGCTTCTTTCACCCCTGGTGCAGAGCATGTTTAATCTGAACACCGGGCTGTGCGGGCTTGCGGCAGGGATTATGCTCTCGCTGATGAGCCTGCCTATAATCGTTAGCGTGTCCGAGGACGCGTTGCGTGCCATTCCCGATGAGTTCAGACAGGCAGCCTATGCCCTAGGCGCCACCAAATGGGAGGTAGTAAGGCACGTTTCGATTCCGGCCGCACTTTCCGGTATTGCCGCTGCCATTATGCTGGGAATGGGACGCGCCATCGGTGAGACCATGACCGTCCTCATGATCGCCGGAGGCGCCCTTGCTGTGCCTGTCTCTCCGACTCAGCCCATGATGCCGATGACTGCAGCGATTGCATCAGGTATAGGCAATGCCGTGCGCGGAGGTCTGCAATATCAAGCGTTGTTTGCTATTGGGCTCTTGCTCTTTCTCATCACATTGGCGGTGAACATCATAGCAGACCGGGTACTCGAGCGACAGAAACGGAAGTTTGAAAGGTAGTATACGGTGAGAGTCAAGTCGGAGCGATTCAGAAGGCTGTCTCAGAGAACTGCTTTCGCACTGCTTCTTGTCAGCACTGTCGCAGTTGTCGCCATTGCCCTTTACATCATACTCCGGATTGCTGTCGACGGCGCTGGCACCATCAGTTGGGGATTTCTGACCGAGGCTCCATCCCAGGCAGGCAAGGCGGGCGGCATCTTCCCGGCGTTGGTGGGCACGTTCTATCTCATGCTGGGCACCCTTATCATCGCGTTACCAATCGGTGTACTGGCCGGAATATATCTCGCTGAGTATGCTCCCAAGAACTGGCTGACCAAGGTTATCAACCTGGCGATAATCAATCTGGCGGGTGTACCGAGTATCGTCTACGGGCTTTTCGGGCTGGGCGTCTTCGTCCTGATGCTTAATTTTGGCATGTCGTTGCTGGCAGCCAGCCTCACCCTGGCTTGCCAGGCACTGGCTATGACCATCACGACCTCCAGAGAGGCATTACTGGCGGTACCCGCGGAATACAGGGAAGGCAGCCTGGCAATCGGGGCAACGAAATGGCAGACGATAAGACATGTCGTCTTGCCCCAGGCGCGCCCGGGAATAATTACCGGGGCCGTACTGGCCATGAGCCGGGCAGCCGGGGAGAGTGCACCTATTCTGGTAGTGGGAGCCGCCTTTCTCGCGCCGGGACTGCCGCAGTCTCCTTTGGACAGGTTTATGGCTCTGCCCTACCATCTGTATACCGTGGCAACACAGGTTCCCGGCATGCCGGCAGATACCAAGTGGGGCGTTGCTTTAGTTCTGCTGGCTGTGGTGCTATCATTTAACGTCCTGGCCACTATTGTGAGATTGCGAGCGCGGCGACAGAGGGCATAAATCATGAAGCTACATACTGCGATATCGAACAACAGACCACCTGAGTATCGAGGGGCAAAACTGAGAACGAAGGGGGTCAGCCTCTTCTATGATTCCTTCCAGGCCCTGAGAAACATTACTCTGGATATACCTGAGCGTGCCATTACGGCGATTATCGGCCCTTCGGGCTGCGGCAAGTCATCTTTCCTGCGCATTTTCAACCGCATGAACGACCTGATTACCGGGGCCAGGGTGGAGGGGAGTGTTGAGCTGGACGGCATCGATATCTATGACAGGATCATCGACGTCGTAGAACTGCGCAAGCGGGTGGGCATGGTATTCCAGAAGCCGAACCCTTTCCCTATGTCGGTGTTCGAGAACGTGGCTTTTGGGCCAAGACGGCACGGCAGAAATAACCGGGGCGAACTTCAGGACATCGTTGAGAAGAGCCTTCGTCAGGCGGCGCTGTGGGAGGAAGTTAAAGACAAGCTGGACCAGTCTGCCTTCGACCTGTCCGGAGGTCAGCAGCAACGACTGTGTATTGCCCGGGTGTTAGCGGTTGAGCCCGAGGTCATCCTGATGGACGAGCCATGCAGCGCCCTCGACCCGGTAGCTACCCTCAAGATTGAGGATTTAATGAGGCGACTGGCCGAGGATTACACCATTGTGATCGTTACCCACAATATGCAGCAGGCGGCGCGGGCATCGGACATATCTGCCTTTCTGCTGATGGAAGAGGATAGAGCCGGAGTGCTGGTGGAGTGTGGTCCCACATCTCAGCTATTCACCAGTCCCAAAGATAAACGCACCGAAGACTATATCACCGGCCGATTTGGTTAAAGGCCGTAAGGAGGTTCGGATAAATGGAGATGAGGACAGTATTTCACAAGAAACTGAGGGAAATTCAAGACGATGTTCTGGCTATGGGAAGTATGGTAGAGAGGGCCACCAGCCGTTCCGTTGAGGCTCTTAAAGGAAGAGACCTGGATATGGCCCGCAACATAGTGGCCGATGACCTTAAGATAAACGGGAAGCGATTTGAGATAGAAGAGAAGTGCATCCAGCTCATCGCCACGCAGCAACCTATGGCCAGTGACCTGCGTGCCATTATCTGTGTCCTCAATATAATTACTGAAATAGAGCGGATTGCCGACCATGCCGAGGGCATAGCGAAAATCGTAATCATGATAGGTGATGAGCCTCCCCTTAAGCCGTTGATCGACATACCCCGCATGGCCGAAAAATCAAACGATATGCTGCGTCGCAGCCTGGACGCCTTCATCAACCGCGATGCCGATGCAGCCCGGCAAATCACCACCGAGGACGATGAGGTGGACGATCTTTATAACCAGGTCTTCCGAGAGCTACTCACCTTCATGATAGAGGACCCCCGAACCATCACCAGGGCAACCCGCCTTATCTGGGTAGCACACAATCTGGAGCGCAGTGCAGATAGGGTCACCAACATCTGCGAAAGGGTCATCTTCCTGGTAACCGGGAAGATGGAGGAGATCCCCAGCTGAGGTGCGGAACGAAGAGACAGCGACCAGGCCTGGCCTGACTCCAGGTGTGTGGCGAAGGTCTCGCCCGTGTGTTGCACGAAAACCCAAGGTGCTGAGAGCATAGAGCAATGCAGACCCGATATTTCTGCCAACACATAGCTACGCCACAGGGCCGTGTCTGTTATGATATGCTGTCCGTAACGAGCCATGGGCGTCTTAAAGGAAGATAGCAAGTGGGTCCTGCCGGTAACTTCAGCCGTCACCTTTCTCGGCTTCATTGATACCCACCTGCTGATACCTGTCATAGCCCTTTATGCCTCCAGTCTCGGGGCCGGCATAGGGATGGTCGGACTCATTGTCGGCCTTTATTCAATAATCAACACGCCTGCCAATATCGTCTTTGGCCAGTTGATTGACAGGGTGGGTTACAAAGCACCGCTCATCGGGGGGCTAATCGGCAACGTCTTCAGCATGGTATTCTATGCTTTCACACGAAGCCCGCTACATCTTGCCCTGGTGCGTGTCCTTCATGGCGCCAGCGGTGCCCTGGTTGCCCCGTCCACTATGTCCATCATTGCCCATCACTCGGTCAGTGAAAGAAGAGGCCGGTCCATGTCCTTCTACGGCATGGCTCTGGCCAGTGCATCTCTGATAGGCTATCCCGTTAGCGGACTCATTGCCTCCCGCCTCGGTTTCAATGCCCTTTTCTTCTTCGGAGCCTCACTGGTGGGTGTGGGTATGCTCCTGAGCCTGATGCTGCCCGGCGGCAGCAAGACTGCCAAAGGCAGATCGGCAACTGGGGAGATTTTCCGGAACGTCAGGAGTCTTCTCACCAGGAAAGGACTGCTGCCTTCCTATGCAGCTATATTCGCCCAGTACTTCACCTTCGGGGGTGTGGTGACGCTTCTGCCGGTACATGTGGAAAGGCTGGGCATGGGGGCTTTCGAAGTAGGCATGCTACTGGCTGGCTTTTCCGCGATGTTCGTAATCACCCAGTTCCCGAGCGGGACTATCTCCGACAGGATGGGACGTCTTCCGCCGATAGTCGGCGGCCTGTTGTGCGTCATCCTCTCGCTGACCGCGCTGCCCTGGTTGGCCAGCTTCCCACTTCTGGCCGTGGTAATGGCCCTCTACGGGGCAGGTTATGGCTTGTTGTTTCCCTCGATCTCAGCACTGCTTACCGACCATACAGGTATGGGCGAGCGCGGCCTGGCGACAGGCCTGTTCCATGCCCTGCTCACCGCCGGGGTAGCCGTCGGAGCACCGCTGATGGGATGGGTGGGAGGCCTCGTGGGAACGGCTGCCGGCCTGCTGATAACTCCAGTTCCCGTGCTGCTTGCCCTGGTGATTGCCCTGACCTTTCTCAGACGTGCATAACCTCTCTTGTTTTGCCGGGCGTAGACATCTCGTGAAATCCCCTCGGTGGACGGCAAGAACGGGCGCCTGCTACAACGATAATGCTAGGGCGGGACCGGCCGTTTCAGTACACGCTTCTTATTCTCTACCGGACTCGAGGAAAGCCAGCACCATGTTATTGAACCATTCCGGCTTCTCTTCCATTAACAAGTGTCCTGCCTCAGGTATGACGTGAAACTCAGCCGACGGGATTCTATCTTTCCATTCGTCTATGTCTGTCCGCTTAACCCAGGTATCGTGTTCACCCCAGAAGATTATTGTGGGAAAGGTGATGTCTTCCAAAGCGAAACCGATGGTATTTTTGTGCATGTCCCTGGTCATGGCGAGCAGCGATTGTGACCATCGACCGCTGACTATGCGATTGTAGTAGCCATCGAGAGCCTCCCCCGCAATAGTGTCCTGGTGATAAGCACTAGCAAGAATAGCACTGACCCGCTCTTTCGTCGTGTAGCGGGTGAGGAAAACCTCGCGTGCTCTTCTGAACGGGGGGAAGCTCAATAAGACACCCGGACGGGCTGAGCCTTCATGCAGATTGAGCACACCCGCCACGCTCGCCAGTCCCATGACCTTCTGAGGGTATAAATGAGCGAAATGGAGCATAACGCTGGTGCCCAGACTGTGCCCCACGATGTAGGCTTGCTCGATACTCAGCTTTGCAAACACGTCCGCCACCAGTTCAGCCTGTGACAGATGTGAATAGTCCGACTCAAAATCCTTGTGGGAAAGGCCAAACCCTTTCATATCCAGGCTAACGACCCTGTAGCCCCGGCTGGCAAAGAAGGAAACATTGTGCCGCCAGGAGAAGGTCGAACCTCCGAATCCGTGGAGGAACACTATGGTTTCTCCTGGTGATTCCGGGTTTTGTTCTTCGACATATATGCGCACCCCGTCGATGTCGAGGAGCCGGCCGTTCTCACCGATCAGAGATTCCAAGGGCACTTCAGCATGGTCTTTACCGAGTGGTATCAGATAGGGCAGAACCAAAACCAGGAGCAGTAAAGCCAGTACTACGCAGGACAGTATTGTTAACCGGCGATGTCTGCGCCAGAGCCTTTTCACCACAACATTATACTACGTAGGAGAAGCCATTGTATCCGGTAAGCACACTTGATCATCGCGGCGACAGGTGTGACGAGCCGCATGGCGGCGGTGCGGCTTGACAGGCCTTCAAGCGAATTACAGTATTCGACCACAGTCGATTTATCGGCAGGTCTTTGCCCAGAACCTTGAGCAGGTTGTGCCAATGCTGATAACATAATAATACGATACTCTGAATATGGACAGAACACAGACAAATACAGCACCCGTCGAAGCTGCGCAGCAGCACCGCGATATCGAGTGGCGCAGGGGGCTCTGTGGCGTATGCCCGGCCGGCTGCTGGGTAGAGGTCGGCCTCGCTGGCGGCAGGCTGGTCGATATCAGAGCCGATGAGAGCCATACACTGGGTATGGTCTGCCAGCGCGGCAAATATGCGCCGCAGATAGTATATTCCCATAACCGACTGAGACATCCCTTGAAGCGCGTGGGGCCCAAGGGTTCACATGATTTCGCACGTATTAGCTGGGATGAAGCTTACGAAATCATCACCGCGGGCCTCCTCAGGATAAAGCAGGAGTCCGGGCCGGAAGCAGTGTCTATCTACACCGGTCGTGGGGCGCAAGAATTGTCATTGTGTGACCTGTACCAGCCCAGGGGCGTCGTCGTATCTTCAGCCTCCAATATTCTGTTCCCGTTCGGGTCTCCCAACACGACCGGCGTGGGTGCACTGTGTTACGTATCTCTGCACATGATTGCCCCCCATGTGACCATGGGGCGGATGCAGATGAACATGTTCGCCGACATAGAGAATGCCGATATGGTCGTGGTCTGGGGTACGAACCCGGCTACTGATTCACCACCTGCGGACATGCAACGGCTGGAGGCAGCAGCCAGGCGCGGCGCAGACATCGTTGTCATCGACCCCCGCCGCACAGAAACAGCCGTACGCACCGATGCTCAATGGATTCCCATCCGGCCCGGCACCGATGGCGCCCTGGCCTTAAGCATGATAGAGGTACTGATTGACGAGGACCTCTATGAAGAAGACTTCGCTGAGAACTGGTGTCACGGGTTTGACGAACTGAAGAGCTATGTTCAACACTTCCGGCCGGAAGTGGTCCAGAACATAACCCGGGTCCCGGCAGATACCATAAGAGACCTGGCCCGACGCATCAGCAAAGCCAGTGGTGCTTCTTTGCTCATGTATACCGGCCTGGAGTACTCCAACAGCGGCGTTCAGTCCGCCCGGGCAGTGCTAACCCTGTTTGCCCTCGCCGACCAGCTTGACGTACCCGGCGGCATTGGCCTCACCATGCTGAACAGCGAATTTCCAATCAACCGCTCATGCAACCTTGAGAATCCAAACCTGGATATGGCCATCGGCCGCACTGATTTCCCGGTCTACAGCGACTACCGCGGTGAGTCACACGCCATTGCGCTCGTCGATTCCGTCCTCAGAGGGCATCCCTACAGGACGCGCGGCCTGATCATTCACGGAGCTTCCCTGCTGACATCGTGGCCACAGACACCAATCTGGAGGGAGGTGCTTTCCCGGCTCGACTTCCTGGTTTCCATTGACCGTCAGTTCACCGCAGATGCTGCCTATGCCGACATAGTCCTGCCGGCCACGACGATGTTCGAGAACTATTCCTACATGACCTATGGCCCCATTTTTCGTCTGCGCGAGAAAGTAATCGAGCCTGTGGGAGAGGCGCGCAATGACTACCTTATCATGGCCGAACTGGCCGGGCACCTGGGCTATGGCCATCTATTTCCTCAGACCGAAGAGGAAATGCTGCAATTTGTGCTTGACGGCTCCGGATACAGCCTTGAAGATGTCAGGTCCGCCGGCGGGTGGGTAAGAATACCGACACCAATGCTGGAGTACAAGAAATGGCAAAAGGGCAGCCTTAGAAAAGACGCCAGACCTGGCTTCGACACCCCGACCGGGAAGTTCGAAATATGGTCCACAATTCTGGCAGAGTATGGCTATGAACCGTTGCCCGGATATATTGAGCCCACCGAAGGACCGCTGGGCAGCCCGAAACTGGCAGAGAGTTTCCCCCTCGTCTTCAACTCCGGTGCCAGGCCGCAGACTGATTTCAGGTCTCAACACCACGGCATCGAAGGTCTGGTCGAGGACACCCCGGAGCCTGTGGTGGAAATCAACGTTGAAGATGCGCAGGAAAGGGATATCAGCGGCGGCGACCTGGTAAGAGTAACCACCGCCAGAGGGGGCGTACTTTTCAGAGCCAAGGCCACGGCCGATATTGCCCGGGGGTGCGTGGAGTGCATGTTCGGCGGGGGAACCCCTGTCGGACCCGAGGCATGGCAGGAGTGGAACGTCAATGAACTGACGGACATCAACAACTACGACAGAATCTCGGGTTTTCCCGTATACAAAGCGCTCCTGTGTGAAGTGCACAAAGTCGATTCCGGCACCGATGAGACCCGTTGTGCTGTGGACAGACAGCTGTTGTCTGCTCGAGGTGATATGGGAAGCATCCAGGCAGAACGAGCGGAGCCGCCAAGGCGTATATACCTCGACAACAATGCCACGACCCGGGTGGACGATGCAGTACGAGAGACCATGATTCCATACCTGGGTGAGGGTGCCGGCAATCCTTCCAGCATACATGAAGCGGGCCGGGTTGCCCGGGAGGCTCTGGATAATGCGCGGCGACAGGTGGCCAGGCTGCTAAATGCCCAGCCCAGGAGAATTGTCTTTGCCGGCGGCGGCTCCGAGGCGGCTAACCTGGCCATCAAAGGAACAGCTTTTGCTCTGCGGAGCAAGGGCAATCATATAGTAACAACGACCGTAGAGCACCCGGCGGTAATCAACACCTGCAAGTTCTTAGAGAAGTGCGGATACAGGGTCACATACCTCGAGGTAGATGGAGATGGCCGGCTGGAGCCCGCAAAGTTGCATCAGGCCCTGGAACCGGACACCATCCTGGTCAGCATCATGATGGCCAATAATGAAACGGGCACTATCCTGCCCCTCAGGGAACTGAGCTCTGTTTGTCGCGAAAAAGGCGTGCTGTTCCACACAGATGCTGTCCAGGCCGCAGGTAAGGTGAAGGTGGACATACAGGAACTGGGTGTAGATATGCTGAGCATCTCGGGTCACAAGTTTCATGGGCCGAAGGGCATCGGGGCGCTGTACGTCAGGAAGGGAATCGAACTGGAGCCACTTGTTCACGGAGGCAAGCAGGAAAGTGGAATGCGGGCCGGTACGGAGAATATTCCCGCCATTGTCGGGCTGGGAAAGGCAGCAGAGCTGGCAGCCTACGCCCTCCCGGAAAACGGTCGAATATGCAGCTTGCGGGACAAACTGGAGAAAGGCATCAAGGACCTGGTACCGGCGGCCAGACTAAACGGTCACCCGGAGTACAGGCTGCCCAACACGCTTAATCTGACCCTCCCCGGCCTGCGCGGTGAATCTATCGTCATCCTTCTCGACCAGCATGGCATCTCGCTTTCTTCTGGTTCCGCCTGCAAATCAGGCTCTCCGGAACCAACTCACGTTCTCATCGGTATGGGTAGAACCGAAGAGGAGGCTCACTGCTCGGTGAGGTTCTCGTTGAGCCGTTATACGACAGAGCAGGACATCGACTACACTGTATCGGCCCTGGCGCAGGTACTCAAGGAGAAGGATATGGTGAGGCTCATACCCTGTAAGTGATCAGCGATACGGAGTTATTGCTGATTCAGCTTTACGCTCGTACCAGGTACTGGACGCTGAACCATTGCCGCTCATCGATCCACACTCTCTCCACCTTGAATCCCGCCCTTGTGGCCATCCGTGCGAACTCATTGAGGTCATACTTGTATGAGCTCTCGGTCCATATGCTTTCGCCCCTGGCAAAGGAGATGGTTTCCCCGTTCAGATGCACCGCCTGGTCGCTTTGACTGATTAGATGCATCTCCACCCTGCCTTTTCGGGGATTATAGAAAGCATAGTGCCGGAACGATTCGAGATCGAAATCACAATCGAGTTCCCGGTTAATTCGCCTCAGCAGGTTCAGGTTGAACGCGGCGGTTACGCCCTCTTTATCATTATAGGCGCTGTGCAGCACAACCGGGTCCTTCTTGAGGTCCACGCCGACAAGTAGAGAACCGGCCTGGCCACAAACACCGGCAACATGCTCCAGGAACTGTTTGGCCGGCATCGGGTCGAAGTTGCCAATAGTCGACCCGGGGAAGTAGACACAAACGCGTTCAGCGGCGCGCCTGGGCTTCGGTAGATCAAAATCGCCCAAGTAATCGGCACAGACCGGAAAGACTTCTAATCCGGGATACTCTGAGGCGAGCTGCTTTGTCACATGCAGCAACTGCTCCCTGGATATGTCAATTGGCACGTAGGCTGCCGGATCGTACAGGTGTTCCAGTAAGAACCGTACCTTCTCGCAGTTGCCGCTACCGTACTCCATCAGCAGCACTTGAGGGCCGAGGAGTTCGGCCATCTCCCCGATTTGAGCTTGCATGATAGATGCTTCAACTCGAGGGATGTAGTATTCTTCCAGCTCACAGATACGCTCGAACAGATGCGAACCATGTTCATCGTAGAAGTATTTGGAGGGTAACTCCTTTTGCGGCTTGCGGAGTCCGGTCAGGACTTCAGCCAGGAATCTCTCACGCCCTGGTGCAAAGTCGTATGAGGTTATCCGTCCAGCGCCTTCATCCTCCATTGGTAATTCTTCCCATGTCACTTTGCTTTCCTCAGTCCGTTTAGCCGTCATAAGAAAAACTGGCCTCAGTTCCTCAATTCCGCCGTGTGGATTATACCGAAGGTGATAAGCAGAAGGCCAGAGCACAGCTGGCAAATTGCA
>JAWOFK010000046.1:0-13199 GCA_046497565.1 Dehalococcoidia bacterium | reverse complement strand
CCCCAAAAATAGCGATTGAAGAACTTATCTCTCAAAATCCTTAGTTTTTGCCCGGAATTTCCCACTTCTGGACCTTTATGGCCAGGTTTTTGATGCCCGGGCTATGTCCAGGATGAGTTGCTTGCTTCCTTTACAGGCATCAGATAGGCTCAGTTTGTGTAATAGAACGAAAAGCCCCCTCCTGGAAATCCAGGCCCGAAGTAAAGTTTGCCTTAAGTGGCACCCAGGCTAACCAAAGGCTAATTCACAACATCTCAAGCGAAATTTATGAAACAGGATTATCTTATTTAGAGGCGCAACTAACTTAAGCAGGAGCTGGTGGGCATGCCTGACCACAGCCCCAGCGATTTGGTAAAGCCGCCACCTCATGGTGGAAATAGTGAAAGTCCGATACCAGGGTGGTAAGGCTAAAAGCTTCATGGCCAGAAATAGGTTATAGGCAATCACGCCTATCCTGAAGAAGACAGCATTGGCATAGGTTTCACCACACGGCATCCATTCCATGCCAAAGCCACTCTTAAGCTCTTTAATGTAATTCTCCACTTGACCCCTCTGGTTATGGAGTCTAATTACTTCCTCAGCACCTTCCTCTCTATTGGTGGCAATGGCGTGATAAAAGTATGGGGAGGGGTCAAATAGTTCTGCCTGTAGCTTGGGCCAGCGAATTACGATTAACCGGAACGCCTCTTTAGTCTCATTCATACTGTGAATTGTTTCACCAATTTCTCTATCTCCGAGATAGGGTCGCCATTCCCTTATCGTTTTTGTATTCTCCTTTACTCCCCTGTCCTGGTCGGCGGTGATGGTGAACAGCTTATTACGCTCAAAGCAAAGGTTTATTACCCCAGCCTGATAAAAGGCACTATCACTTCGAAGGTAGGCTATAGATTTGGAAGGCGGCATACCCTTGAAGCACCTCTCAACAAAGCTTACTGCTCCGGCTTGAGCCGGAATATTGCCTTCTCTAAACTCATCTTCGAAAACCAGGCCAGCTTCGAAGAGAAAACCCATCTGGGGCTGGTAACCCCTTTCCCCTTTATAGGTAACTTTGGCTTCTTCCTTTTCCGATGCTATTATCGAAGCATCGACATCAAGGGTATAATCATTTCGCCCATCTCTCAGGATTACTTCCCTCACCAGATGGCGATTTGCCTTTCCTAAACCAGAAAGCCCTTTACTGTCTTGTCCCATTCTTCTCAGCCAATCGCCGATAGTGGATGAGGCGGGTAAGCTGTCCATGTCCAATAATTCCCTGAGGCTCATTTCACCCTTTATTTCCCTCAAGTCCTCCAACTTCTTACCCCCACCGTGAAGCATCAGGACTAAAGGCACAACGAACTGAGATGGCTTATAACCCCGACCACTACCTGGCTCAGGTAATTCCCTATCTATAATCCCGGGCAGTTTCAGGGCTCTTGCCATCTCATAGGGAAGCAGCAGCCCACTCCTGGCAATCAAAGGATCATCACTAGCTACTACCTTGAAAGGTAAAAGTCCCTCCTTGTATCTTTCTGCCATTTTTCACCCCCGAGGTGATTTATTCTCGCCACTTAGTCTAATACAAACAGAGGGCTTTTTGTAGCTGGGCAGAAATTTCAATCGCTATTTTGGGGTGGCAGCCCGCAGACTTGACAACTTCGACCTCGACTTTCTATAATGAAAGGAAACTCAGGTTTGCTTCGCATCTTAAGGTCAGTCTGCAAGATTTGGCATTCCTTATACTCTTGTAATGAGCAGTGGCTAAATATATTTTCATCACCGGTGGCGTAGTTAGTTCTGTAGGAAAGGGAATTTCAGTAGCCTCCATAGGCAGAATATTGAAAAGCCGCGGCATATCTGTTTCTGCGCAGAAACTTGATCCTTACCTGAACGTTGACCCGGGGACGATGTCCCCTTACCAACACGGCGAAGTATTTGTTACTCGGGATGGTGCCGAAACTGATTTGGATTTGGGACATTATGAGAGATTCATTGGAGTGGAGTTGACACACGCTTCTAACGTCACGTCAGGGCAAGTCTATTCTTCGGTCGTCGCTCAGGAAAGACGAGGGGATTTTCTGGGAGGCACGATTCAGGTGGTTCCCCATGTGACCAACGAGATTAAACAGCGAATAAAGGAAGCAGCCGAAATATCCCGTGCTGAGTTGATGCTTGTTGAAGTGGGAGGCACCGTCGGAGATATTGAAGGGCAGCCCTTTCTCGAAGCTATAAGGCAGATGAGAAAAGATGAAGGCAAGGATAATGTGCTCTACATTCACGTCACCTTTCTACCACACATCGCCGCCACCGACGAGCTTAAGACCAAGCCCACTCAACACAGCGTCAACGAGCTAAGAAGAATTGGTATTCAGCCCGATGTCATACTGTGTCGCAGCGATAAGGAAATATCTGAAGGGATAAAGGATAAAATATCGCTGTTCTGCGATGTAGACAAAGAGGCGGTCATTGCCCTTGTTACCAGCGAAACCATCTACGAGGTGCCCTTGCTGCTTGAGGATGCCGGGTTAGGGGAATTCATCGTTCATCGATTGGGATTGAGCGCCCAGCAAAGCAGTTTGGAGGAATGGCGAGGCATGGTAGCCAGGCTGAAAGCTCCCAAAGAACCCGTGATTATTGGATTAGTGGGTAAATACGTGGAGCTGCGAGATGCCTATTATTCCGTGCGAGAAGCATTATGCCATGCTGCGTTAGCTCATAATCGCGAGGCGAAGATAGAATGGCTGGATTCAGAACAACTGGACGGCATGGCCGCTGATAAGCTTGGGCAGGTCCAGGGCATAGTGGTTCCTGGTGGTTTTGGCTACCGGGGGATCGAAGGCATGATAAAAGCTGCCAAATTCGCCCGGGAAAGAAAACTCCCTTACCTGGGCTTATGCCTGGGGATGCAAACCATGGTCATCGAATTCGGTCGTCATATATTTCATACCGACAAGGTAAACTCTACCGAGTTTGATGCCAGCAGTGCTTATCCCGTTATCGACCTCCTGGCTGAACAGCATGGCATAGAGCAAAAAGGAGGGACCATGAGGCTCGGCACTTATCCCTGCCATCTGGTCCCGGGAACAACGGCAGCTCGTTGCTACGGTAGCGAAGTAGCCCACGAACGGCATCGCCATCGTTATGAATTCAACAATAGTTTCCGTCAGGCGTTAGAGGAAGCCGGTCTTGTACCATCCGGGATATCCCCGGATGGGAGACTGGTGGAAATTACCGAATTGCGGGATCATCCCTGGATGCTTGCCTGCCAGTTTCACCCTGAGTTCAAATCTCGCCCAGATTCGCCTCACCCGTTGTTTCTGGGGTTTGTTGGGGCAGCCAAGGAAACACTTGTTGAAGGCACTCAGACAAGCCTGCCTCTGAATATAGAAAGATGAAGATATTTTTAGACACTGCCAATTTAGAGCATATCCGCCATGGGGTCAGCCTGGGTGTGGTTAAAGGAGTAACTACCAATCCCAGCATTATATCGAGAGAAGGCAAGGTTGATTACCGAAAATTGGTCAAGGAAATCTGCTCGATTGTCCCCGGCCCAGTGTCTACTGAAGTCTTGAGCCAGGATGTTCGGGGAATGGTAGCCGAAGCCAGAGAGATAGCTAATTGGGCAGAGAATATCGTGGTCAAAATACCAGCCAGCCTCGAAGGATTGGAGGCAACCTCGGTGCTGTCTGGTGAAAACATAAAGGTGAATTTCACTTTGTGCTTCACTTTGAACCAGGCTGTGCTGGCAGTAGCAGCAGGAGCGGCTTTTGTGAGCCCTTTTGTGGGCAGATTAGATGATATTGGCGAAGATGGTATGCAAGTGGTGGCTGATATTGTAGAATACCTCGACTACTATCAACTACCCACACAAGTTATTGCCGCCAGTATTAGACATCCTCAACATTGCCTAATGGCAGCCGGGATGGGCGCACATATCGCCACCGTGCCCTATGAGGTGTTACTGCAAATGATACGACACCCTCTAACGGATATCGGCATTGACCGTTTTAGAGATGACTGGAAAAAGGTGATGGCGAGAGAGGAACTATTGTAAAAGCCCCCGCCAAATCACAGGTATAGACACCAGAGAAGGAAAGGTATTTAGAAAGAGGCTAATATGTCAACCATGGCAGAACTTGAAAGCAAAAATCGGGATGAATTAGAGACAATAGCTAAGGACTACGGCGTCATCGGCTCTTCTGCTTTGAAGAAGTCCGAGCTTGTCCACCGCATCCTCCAAGCGGAAGCGCAAGAGCAGGGAAATGTGTTCGTAACGGGCATCCTGGAAATCATCAGCGAGGGCTACGGCTTTCTACGACAGGATACTTTCCGGCGCGGCGCTAATGATGTGTATGTGTCGAATTCCCAGATCCGTCGATTCAACTTAAGAGACGGCGACGCTGTATATGGACAGGCCAGGCCTCCCAAAGAAAGTGAGAAATACTACGGCCTACTCCGAGTAGAGAGTATCAATGGACTTGACCCTGAACTAGCCAGAACGCGCCGCAATTTTGCTTCGTTTACACCCACCTTCCCTGACAAGCTTATCAATCTGGAAACAACATCAAATGAGTTATCGACCCGTCTGATCAATCTTGTGACACCTATAGGCCGGGGGCAAAGAGGACTCATTGTGTCACCCCCTAAGGCAGGCAAGACTGTACTCCTTCAAAAAATTGCTAACGCCATAACTACCAACTACAATGACATTCACCTCATGGTCTGCCTTATTGGAGAAAGGCCCGAAGAGGTCACTGATATGAAGAAGTCGGTTAACGCCGAGGTTATCGCTGCTACCTTCGATGAACCGGTGGAAAGCCAGACCAGGGTAGCGGAACTGGCGCTAGAGAGAGCCAAGAGGCTGCTGGAAATGGGCAGAGATGTGGTCATACTACTTGACGGCATTACCAGGCTCACAAGAGCTTACAACCTGGCCCTGCCCCCTAGCGGGCGTACTTTGTCCGGCGGCATAGATTCAACTGCCTTGCATCCCCCCAAGCGGTTCTTCGGCACTGCCCGCAACACCGATGAAAGCGGGAGTATCACCATCATTGCTACTTGCCTCGTGGATACGGGCAGCCGCATGGACGACCTCATATATGAGGAGTTCAAGGGAACCGGTAACATGGAACTCCACCTGGATAGAAAACTGTCCGAGAGGAGAATCTTCCCCGCTATAGACATTATGCCTAGCAGCACAAGGAGGGAAGAGCTTCTGCTGGATGAAAATACTTTGAAGCAAGTATGGCTGCTCCGGCGCGTAATCAGCATGATAGAAAGTGATTCCCCTAACCATGGCGAGGCCACACACAGAATACTGGAACGGCTGGCCAAGACGAAGAACAATGCTGAGTTCTTAGCCACTCTGTCTAAGGATATTTAGCGAGCATCCTTGTTTTGGCTGCGACTCTCAACGAAGTGACAAAGCGACGCAATCCCAGTTGGATAGACAGATTCAAACTCAGGGTCAAGAAGGGTCTTGGCATGCACATTTTCCTCTGTGACAGCTGTAAATGGAACTGGAGAACTGCCTGTCACCGCCCTGAACGCCCCAATGCCACCTGGTGTCCTGATTACGCAAAGAAGGGCAAATAACCAGATTCCTGGTTGAGGTGGGGGGATAAATTCCTGGACAGTGTGGCATCGGACTGGCGTTTCGACTCCTCGGCATGACATTAGTGAAGGTTCTCTTACGACGGCCTGATTGACATTATAGCTGCTACCTTCTAAAATCAAGCGGGTGATTGATAAGTGACTGGTGACGAACTTAGGCAAGCCTTTCTGAGTTTTTTTCAGGATAAAGGACATAAGATTATCCCCAGTTCCTCCTTGGTGCCTCATAAGGACCCCACTTTGCTGTTGACCAGCGCCGGCATGGTACAGATTAAGCCATATTTCCTGGGATTGGAGACCCCGCCCGGTCAGCGATTAGCTTCCTGCCAGAAGTGTTTCCGCACCACAGATATAGATTCGGTGGGCGATAGCAAACACCTTACGTTCTTCGAGATGCTGGGCAATTTCAGTGTCGGTGACTATTTTAAGAAAGAAGCTGTCCTGTGGGCCTGGGAGTTTGTTACCAAACACTTGAAACTGCCCGAGCAACGGCTGTGGATAACTATCTATCTCGACGATGACGAAGCCTTTGCCTACTGGCGGCAGATTGGCGTTCCCGCCGGGAGGATATTGCGATTCGGCCAAGATGATAACTTCTGGGGACCGGTCGGCGATTCCGGCCCCTGTGGGCCATGCAGCGAGATTCATTATGACCTGGGTGAAGAGTTGGGCTGCGGCAGACCCGGATGTCAGCCCAATTGCGACTGTGGTCGCTTTTCCGAGATCTGGAACCTGGTGTTCACCCAATACAATCAGGACCGAAGTGGCCAACGTACCCCTTTGCCAAAACCAAATATAGATACCGGTATGGGACTGGAGAGGACCCTGGCTGCTATCGAGGGCAAGTCCTCGCCTTATGAAACAGACCTATTTTCCCCTTTGGTCGACCACATTTGCCACTTGTCTGGCAAAGAATATGGTCAGGACGAGGATAGTGACCGAGCCATCAGAATCGTTTCCGAGCATTCACGAGGCATTGCCTTTCTTATCGCCGATGGAGTGATGCCTTCCAACGAAGGAAGGGGATATATCCTGCGGCGGATACTCAGGCGGGCCTCGCTTTTTGGCCGGAAGCTGGGACTGCATGACCCCTTCCTTAATGAAATGACCGAGATAGTCGTCAGCACGATGAGCCATATATATCCTGAGCTCATGGCTAATCAGAGCCCGATTACCGAAGTAACCAGAGTTGAGGAGGAGAAGTTCATTACCACTCTGGATAGCGGGCTTAATCTGGTGGAAAAGGCCGCCGACGAAGCTTCGGCTCAAGGGAGGCAGCGGCTAACAGGCGCAGAGGTGTTCCGACTTTATGATACCTATGGCTTTCCTGCGGAGTTAACCGCTGAAATTGCCCGATACAAAGGTCTATCCCTAGATTGGGAAGGCTTCCAGGCTGAGATGGAGAAACAGAGGGAAAGGGCCAGGGCCACCATGCGTGGAACTGGTAGCTTAGAGGTCAGGGCTACAGTCATACGTAAGCAAACAGATTTTATTGGTCATGAGGAATACAGTTCTAAGTCAAAGGTGCTCGGCCTGGTCACTAACCAAACCTCTGTCCGCACTGTGGCTGAAGATAATGAGGTTGACGTGATGCTTGACAGAACTCCTTTCTACGGTGAGATGGGTGGGCAAATAGGCGACAGCGGTGTCATCGTTGGCCCCGACGGCAAGATATCCGTCACAAACGCCATCAGAACTCCTTCAGACGTGATAGTACACGTGGGGAAGGTAGTAGAAGGGAGTGTATCTACCGGGGATGAAGTCGAGGCCAGAGTCGATGTCGCCCGCCGCCTGGATATTGCCCGCAACCACACTGCCACCCACCTCCTCCAGGCTGCTTTAAGGCAAACACTGGGCAGTCGCGTGTATCAGAAGGGGTCTCTGGTAGACCCTGAAAGGTTTAGATTTGACTTCTCCCATTTAGGACAGGTAACTGAAGAGCAGCTCACCGAAATTCAGAGGCAGGTTAATGAATGGATACGGCAGAACTTGAAAGTGGCACCAAAAAGACTCCCTTACAAGCAAGCCATCGCCGAGGGTGCCATCGCTTTATTTGAAGAAAAGTACGGAGAAGAGGTCCGGATGCTGGAAATCGGGGAGCCGCCGATAAGTAAAGAACTCTGTGGTGGTACTCATATTAGTGCAACGGGGGAGATCGGCATATTCCTGATAACCAGCCAAAGCAGCATTGGCACAGGACTGCATCGTATTGAAGCCGTAACGGGAAGAAAAGCCGAATCTCTGGTTGAATCTCGCTCAACAGCCTTACAGAGCTCGGCCATAGAATTGGAAGCTTCGTTGGAAGAGGTTCCCGGCAAGGTCAAATCTCTCGTCGGCGAGCTGGAATCAGAGCGCAAGAGAGCGCTTTCGCTGGAAAGAGAGCTATCGCGCCAAATAGCGGAGGATTTGCCCGCGCGAGCGGAGCAGGTGAGCGGCGTGACGGTTCTGACTGCCAGGGTGCCGGCATTGACCATGCCTGTGCTCAGGGAAATGGGCGACATGTTACGGGACAGGCTGAAGAGTGCCATAGTGGTACTGGCTACGGTCTATAACGGTAAGCCTGGCTTTTTGGCTATGGTCACTCCCGACCTGATAGCGAGGGGATTCCATGCTGGCGATATTATTAATCAGGTAGCCAGAGCTACTGGCGGAGGTGGTGGTGGCAAGGCTGCTATGGCTCAAGCCGGGGGGAAAGACTCGGCCAGAATAGACGAAGCTCTGAAATCAGTCAAAAGTATCATTGCGAGCCAGATTGAAAGGGAGAAGTGAAATGCGCAGCTTAGGGCTGGATATTGGAGGTAAGAGAACAGGAGTAGCCATAAGCGACCTCCAGGAAATGCTGGCGACCCCCTTAACCGTGCTCGACAATGAAGACCAGGATGCCATTGTAGATTTGGTTCTCAAGCTGGTGGAGCAATACGAGGCGGACCGCATTGTAGTTGGCTTGCCGCTCAGCTTGACCGGCGAGCCTGGCAAACAAGCCGGTAAGGTAACAGCTTTCGTTGACAGATTGTTATTGCGAGCAAAGCAAAAGAATCTCAACGAGCTTAATGTACAACTATGGGATGAACGATTCTCTACCCAAGCTGCCGAGCGCCTGAAGACGGAGGCCGGTGGTAAGGAGGGCAAACTCCGGCCCAGGGCGAGAAGAGGAGCCAGGAATCACAGCTTTCGGCCTAAAGCCGGAGTAGACGCCATAGCGGCAGCTTTTGTCCTCCAGAGCTATCTTGATAGCCTGAGGAAAATGGAGCAATGTCCAGACACATAACTTAAACACATCAGGTATTAACGGGAGGAAAGAAGTGGAAAGGAAAAAGGCAATCACTCTCACTGTGGGCATATTGCTGCTTGCGGCAATACTAATTACAACTATTCTAACTATTTCCAGACCAGTGGCAAACAAGATTGCTGTTATTCCCCTTAGTGGGACTATTACCGCCGGTGATTCTCAGCTGTCATTTGGCCCGACCATTACCCCGGACCTGGTGAGAAGTTATTTGGGGAAAGCAGAACGAGACAGGGCAGTCAAGGCGATTGTTCTGCAAATAGAGAGCCCCGGCGGTGAGATAGCTCCTTGCCAGGAAATCCTGTGGGAGATCGAAAGAGTTAAGGAGAAGAAACCCATTGTGGTAAGCATGGGGGGCATGGCTGCTTCAGGCGGTTATTATATTTCAACCCGGGCAGATAAGATTGTGGCCCTTCCAAGCACACTGACGGGGAGCATTGGGGTTGTCTCTCAAGTAATAAATATAGAAGGACTTTTGGAGAAGCTGGGTATCCAGATAGAGACCTTCAAGGGCGGAAAGTATAAGGACATGTATTCAGGGTTCAGGGAGATGACGCCAGAAGAAGCAGAAATAATGCAGGGAATGATTGATGAGTACTATGAGCATTTTGTAGAGGTGGTGGCTGAAGGGAGGGGGCTAAGTAAGGACGAGGTCAGAAATCTGGCCACGGGGCAACTTTACAGTGGCAGCGAAGCCAAGAGATTGGGGCTGGTTGACGAACTAGGCGGCCTGGAGACGGCCATAGATTTGGCAAGAGAACTGGCTGACATCGAAGTTGCGATAGTGGAGTATTATGAACCACCCGGACTATCGCTCCGGTCGCTGCTAGGGTTTGTCAATGCTATGCAGGCGAGGATATCGGGGTTGAGCGCCGAGGATACGATTTTGTTGGAAATATTAAGCCATAGTTATCCCCAGCCTAGATTCCTGTACCAAACCTGCGGTGATGACAGCGGAGCTGCCATTCCTCGGGATGTGAGGTGACGGGGCTGTCTCTAACAGTGGAGCATTGTCACAGATAGCATCAATAGCAGTTCACGAATTGGTGTAAACCGTCTTCAGAATGGTTAATCAACGGAGGAAAGGATTCCCTCTGCGTTCATCTCCAATAGTGGTAGACGGTCCGTGGCCTGGATAGACGATGGTTTCATCGGGCAATGCCATCAGTTTTTCATGGATGCTGTTCATCAGCTGTTCGTAACTGCCACCGGGGAAGTCGGTTCTGCCAATACCGAAACTAAACAGCGTATCACCGCTAAAGACTACTCCATGCCCCAAAAGACAGATTCCACCAGGACTGTGTCCCGGAGTATGCAGGACTTCAAAATGTAACTCGCCAACATCTATGCGGTCACCATCTTTCAGTAACCTATCTGGTGCTGGAGGTGATTTAAAAGGAGAAAGACCGAGCGATGCTAGCATACGCATGGAACCGCCAGACAATAATTCCTTCTCCGCCTCATGAAGGGCGAACTGAGCATTGGTCTTTTCTTTGACCTCATGAAGGGCATCGACATGGTCCATATGGGCATGGGTTACCACAATCAATGATGGCGACAACCCCTCTTGCTGCACCGTTCTCAAAATATTGCCGGCTTCAGCACCGGGGTCGATAATCATTCCTTGCTCACTGGAGGATGAACCAACAATATAACAGTTAGAGCCAAAAGGGCCAACCACCAGCGTCTTTACAATCATTATTCTTTCCTCCAGACAGCTCCACGATACAATCCACGAAGTATAGCACAACTTTGCGCTCTAAAACGAATCGCCGAGTACAGAAGTGTCGAGTACAGAAGCTTTAGTCTGCTATCGGCGGAGAGGGTGGGATTCGAACCCACGGTCGCCAAAGGCGACACACGCTCTCCAGGCGTGCCTGTTAAACCACTCCAGCACCTCTCCGCAACGGGTTAGACTTATGTCAACCCCAAAACCTCAATAGAGTCCGGCTGATACTCTCCTGCTGGCGGAGAGGGTGGGATTCGAACCCACGAGGCATTACTGCCTACCGCTTTTCGAGAGCGGCGCCTTCAACCACTCGGCCACCTCTCCCAAAGCTAATTGGACCATCGCGCTAGACAAGACAGATGCTTGATAATAAATTGTCAATAACAACTTCCAACAGCTTCAACATCATTATACTTTGGCGACACCAGTTTATCAAAACCTGTTGTCGTCGATTCCTGGACACCAAGGGCAACGCGTCTATGTGTGTTGGAGGTTATTGGTGCAAGAATACGCGAAATTTGCCAGCGTCTGATCCAGGCCACGAATAATGAGAGTCATCCGACTGCACTACATCTAGTTCTCTGTGCAGGCGTGCTGTTCATTATGATAAGGCAGCGTGAAGAAGAACGTCGAACCTTTGCCTTGTCTGGACTTCACCCAGATTTCCCCACCATGAGCCTCCACCAGTCTCCGACAAACCATCAGGCCGAGCCCAGCACCTCTGGACTGGTCGGGTCTTTTCTTCTCCAGACGCTCGAATGCGCCGAAGATCCTGGCCTGTTCGCTGGAGGATAGACCCTTACCCTGGTCGCTGACACCTATGACCAAACGCTCTGGCTCCGCCTTAGCGGAAACCTTTATCTGGCTTCCCGGCGGAGAATACTTGGCTGCATTGTCCAGAAGGTTATAAAGGATGCGTTCGACCCTTAGTGGATCGGCCTCTATTAACTGAAGCCCGTCGGAGATAGAGGTAACGAACCTGTGTGCACCAGCTTGCCGCCTTAGCTTAGACAGTGTCTCTCTAACCAGGGTCCTGATATCAATCGGTTCCGCATAAATAACCAACTGCTGAGCATGCGCCCGTGATAGCTCCAGCAGGTTCTCTACCAGATAGGACAGAGATTCGGTTTCTAGAAGGGCATCCTTGAGTAGTTGCTGCACCTCACCTGACGGCAAGCGGTCCCACTCGGCGAGCACAGTACTCAAACACCCACCAATCACAGTTAACGGTGTCCGCAATTCGTGGGAGACCAGTCCGATAAACTCATCTTTAAGCTGCTCAAGTTTCTTGCGTTCGGTGATGTCCACAAAAGAAGCCATCATGCAGATAGGGCTGTCATTAGCATCGGTAACCAGATTCGCCGAGACCTGTACGTCAAATGTTGAGCCATCCTTTCTCGTTGCCTTGGCTTCGCCCTGCCACGCCCCCTTCTCTAGGACCTCATTCAATGCCACACCAGGCTCACTGCTATAGCCAAATAAGATGGATGCGTGTTTACCGATTATCTCATCTTCACTCTCGTAGTCCCACATACTTAGACAAGCCACATTCACATCGGTGACATTGCCATCCAGGTCCGCGATGGCAATGCCGGTAATAGCTGATGTTACAGCATAGTCTTTAACTCTCAGTTCATTTTCTATTCTTTTCCGCTCGGTAATATCCTGAACAGTTCCGAATCCTCCCTTGAGCAATCCCTGCGAGTCGAATTCCAAGTTTGCCCTCTCGTTAACCCACTTTGTCTCGTCTCCCACTATGATACGATGCTCGATATCGTACGGTTCGCCCCGCAGAGCCGCCGTCCACTTCCGGTCAACATATTCCCTGTCCTCCGGGTGAACGCTCGAGAGGAAAGCTTCATAAGTCATAGGAGTCCCTATGGGAATGCCAAAGATTCGGTGAACCTCGTCGGACCACAGAAGCCGGTTTTGCCGAACATCCAGACGCCAGCTTCCGATATGGGCTACAGCCTGAGCATGGCTCAGGTCCCGCTCGCTTTCCCGCAACGCCTGCTCCGACCGCTTGCGCTTCGTGATATCACGGAAAACCACAATCTTGGAAACGCCGCCGTCCACATTCTTAAAAGGGACTTCCATGAGGTCATATGTCCTGCCCGTCTTCTCCGAATGCCATTCCCAGGAGGCGACTTTGCCCTCCGAGAAGACAGCGGCATTCTTACACCACGGGCATGCTTCTTCCCTGTCATTCAAATACTGATAACATTTGCGCCCCTCAAATGCACCGAATTGCGTCTCAAGTATGGAGTTCACAGATTCAATGTCATACCTTTGATTCACGATGTATATACCATCTACCATTGAGTTCAGAATATTGGCTATCTGGTCTCTCTGTCTGGCTATTGTCTGCCAACTCCGGAGCAGGGCCTCTTTGGCCTGCCTGTAGCAGATCTTCCAAATTGAGGCTATTTTCGCTTGAACGGAGTGCCCCTTGAGAATTGAGGCTAACGCCGTTGAGAAACGAGCTTTTTCCTGGTGGCTACATGCACTCCTCTCAATGGTAGCACTGCAGGCAACTTGATATTGGCGGCATCGAGCAACTGCTTGGTTCGTCCCGTGGGCTCAGGCACTTTT
>JAWOFK010000028.1:0-11233 GCA_046497565.1 Dehalococcoidia bacterium | reverse complement strand
TGGTTTAGCATTCTGTGGCGACAGGCACTGCGAGGGTTGAGTGCCACTTCTCCTAAGCACGTGCGTAATGCTATTGATGCCTTCACCAAAGCCTATTGCCAGAAAGGACATCCCTTTGAATGGACAAAGCAGGTTGTTCATCCCGGGCAACTCAAGTATTCTTACGCTGATTTATGCAGGTAAGCACTAGTATATAACCCGATAAGCTTCTGGTGCAATGCGCAGGGTGACACCTCTGTGTCAAAAGACACAACCGCCGGGTCCATTACCTGTGGAAGAGGGAATCGAGTTATCTGATCGACCGACGTCGGCCCTCAACGCCAAAGGCAGTTTAGACGAGCTCCACAGTATCTTTGTACTGAGGGACCTGTGCGGTCCAGCCGGTCTTTTCATTCAGAATCCTGGCAAAGCTAACGGCTGCTCTTTCTTCACCGTGAGTGACAAATACACAGCGTGGCGGGACACGAATGTCGGATAGCCAGGCCAGCAGTCCATCGCGGTCGGCGTGGGCGGAAAAACCATCGATTTTTTCAATATGGGCCTTCACCCGATGTATTTGCCCCAGGAGACGAATTTCTCTGGCGCCATCCAGCAATATTCTGCCCGGCGTTCCCTCCGCTTGATAGCCGACAAATAATATTGTGCTTTCTGCCCTCCTGATGTTGTTGACAATATGGTGCTTGACACGGCCACCGGTTACCATACCGCTGCCAGCTATGATGATACTGCTTCCCTTTATGTTGTTAATGGCTTTGGACTCTTCCACATTCTGCACCATTTTGAGGTTTTCAAAACTAAAACAGGAATTACCCTGGCGCAGACGTTGCATCATCTCTTTGTCAAAGAGGTCAGCGTGACGTTTAAATACTTCGGTAATCCGTATCGCCATAGGGCTATCCAGGAAGACAACTAAAGGTGGAATTTCTTTACGTAAGAACAATTCGTTCAGGTGATACAGCAGTTCCTGGCTCCGCTCCAGAGCGAAACTGGGAATAATGATGTTGCCCCCGGCGCTTACCGTCCTGTTGATACAATCACGTAGCTGCTGTTGAATATCGATATTCTTGTGTTCCTCGTGAGTGCGATCGCCGTAAGTTGACTCCATGACGACATATTCAGCCTCATCGAAAATAGCCGGGTCATTTATTATTGGGCGGTCGGGCTCGCCGATATCGCCGGAAAAGATTACCTTGCGGTTCTTTCCATCCTGCCGGATATTTATGCTTATGGCTGCTGCCCCGAGTACATGGCCCGCTTCATAGTAACAGCCTTCGACATTGCTATTGATACTGACACAACTCAGGTATTCTACGGCCGAAAAATGCGGCTCCACTGCTTCGGCATCTTCTACAGTATAGAGAGGTATTTCAGGATAAGGACCACGGCGGCCTTCCCTTTTGTGGCGTTCTGCCTTGAATAAGGCGTCTTCCACCTGCAGATGGGCGGCATCGAGGAGGATAATCTGGGCTATCTCAGCCGTCGCCTGGGTGCAGTATATTTTGCCCTCATAACCCTCACGTACCAGTTTGGGTAGAAGGCCACAATGGTCAAGATGGGCATGAGTCAGGAAAATTGCATCGATTGACCGGGGGTCGAATAGCAATGGCTGCCAGTTTCTCTCCTGGTACTTCCGCTCCTGATACATCCCGCAATCTATAAGCACGCGGACACCATGGCTCTCCAGAAGGTAGCAGGAACCCGTGACATTGCGCGCCGCACCCAGAAATGTCAGTTCAGCTAACACAGATGACGCCACTCCTTAATAATTCTTTACAGCCTCTTTGGCCCTGGCTACGATTTCCTCGTCGGGTACTTCCTGTGACGTTATTGCAAAGGAGCCCAGAACCTTGCCCTGGCTTCTCTCGATTTTGGCTGTGATGTTTGCCAGAGGTCTCTTGGCATCGTTGCCACCCAGGGTAAAGAAAGGGACAATACTCCGGCCCTCAAAATTTGTCTGGTATATGAATGAGTTAACGGCCGGCACCGGTCTGGAAGCCCAGACCGGTGAACCGATGAATATCCTGTCGTGCTGCTTCAAATCGACAGCGATGGGACTTATCTCACTTCTCCTGTTCATCACAGCTGCGAAGCCACCCGTCAAATAGGTCAGGCCCCCCGGTTTTCTGGACTTTGTCTCCTTAATCTCCAGTAGAGTTGCATTCAGCGCTTCGGCGATCGCCCCGGCTACCAGCCTCGTCTTACCTGTCAAAGAATAATAGACTACCAACGGTTTCATGTACCCTCCAGACTATTCATTTCTCAGATTATACCTCATCGATGTAAAACCTCCAGGCACACATCCATGTCTCCGGATGCTCGTCGGGAGGGCAGCTGATGCATTCGACTCCGATCCTGGAATCTATCGTCCTGGCAAACGCCTTGAATTCTGCCATTCCGGCCGACTTGCATGGGTAGTCGGGCAGCCTGTTGCGCCTTCTTGACTCCTGGACCAGGCATTTCACCGTCCGAAGAACGAGTCCATCGCCTGACCTTTCCACAATCCGCTCATTGATATGTGCCGAAAACTGAAAGCGTAAAGCTTGTTCTAGGCCATCCAGCCCGCTCTGCTCGGGAAGCTGCAAGAACGATTTTGTCATGGCTGCCTCCACAGGTGAATACCTGGTCCAACAGGTGTCGTTACACCTCTTGCTGGTATACATGTCATGGTCGTTCTCAACGGTCCGGAACCATACCCCATCACCTACCATCCAGATAGTGGACATAGCCTTTATCAGTCTGACCAATTTCTCCTTTTCCATATCGACCAGCGGCAGCGGCAGGCCGTTTTCAACTTCGAAGCCAAGAGTCCGGCCCAGACGGTTTATAGCGATGGGGAAAAACCAGGCAAAAACCTCCTTCTCAATCCGGATAGCTTCTTCCAGTCCCAACTGATGGGTGACCTCGCTGAACCATATGCCATAGTGCAATAGTATCCGTCTGAACACATCAGTTGCGTAATGGGCTAGCTCAGCTTGACTGAGCTCTTCCAAAGGCCTGTCACTCATGTTTACGACTCCTCGAGTTGCGTATTTTTGATATCCGGTATTGCCAAAACCGGCTGTTCCTTCCTGCTGCGGGGGCATCCCTGCCCGAATATGCCATATTCTCTCCGCCCAGTCAAGCTACGGTTTTGGGGTATTCGCAGAATCGGTCAAAAACATGTATCCTTATGGTGTTTGAGTCCGTCAGCAAGGAGGTAACACAGAGATGAACTCGCCCGCTCAATTGGTCAAGACCACCTGTCAATTATGCCACCTCGGTTGTGGAATGAATGTCTATCTCGAGAACGGCAGAATCGTCAAGGTGGAGGGAATGCCTGAACATCCACTGAATGAGGGCCTCCTCTGCCCGAAGGGGGAGGCGGTGGTAGAGTATGTTTATTCTCCAGACCGGGTCAAGTATCCCATGAAGAGGGATGGCGATAACTGGCAACGAATCTCCTGGAATGAAGCTCTGGACACTATAGTCGACAAGATGACCGGGGTGAAGAACACTTACGGGGCCAAAGCTTTTGCTGTTGCTATCGGCATGTCAATCTTGCTTTCCGGGTCGGTTGCCGTCGGGCTTATCCGGAGGTTCTGCTATGCCTTCGGTTCTCCGAATTGTTTCTCGGTTGAGAGCATGTGTTATCGTTGCCGCGTCATTTCCTACCTGTTGACCTACGGCAGATTCCGGATGGCCGACCCCGAGAACTCCAGATGTATTATTCTCTGGGGCCATAATCCCACAAACTCCAATCCCATGATTACCCAGAGCATCCTCAGAGCCAAAGATAAGGGGGCAACTCTCATCGTCATCGACCCCCGGCGGACGCCGCTGGCAGAAATGGCCGACATTCATCTTCAGCCCAGACCGGGCACCGATTGTGCCCTTATCCTGGGCCTGATCAACGTTATCGTCTCCCGGGAGCTTTACGACAGGGAATTTGTTGACAAATGGACCTTCGGTTTCGACCGGCTGGCCGAACACGCCAGAGCCTACACCCCCTCCTATGTGGAGAAGATAACCCGGGTACCGGCAGATATGATTGAAAAGGTGGCCCGGGTCTATGCCACCACCGGGCCGGCGTGCATCGCTCAGGGGACAAATGCCCTGGACCAGCACCACACCGGAGTCCAGAATAGTCGCGGCGTGGCCATTCTTCAGGCGATTACCGGAAATATCGATGTCCCCGGTGGCTTCATCCGGGCGCCCAGGCTCCGCGAAAATCCCATCGAGATGCCGGTCAAACCGAAAGAGCCCGCCATCGGGCAGGAGGAATACCCTATCTTTTTCAGCGTCCTCGGCCGGGAATTCGGAGAAGGTCAGGCTATGCTTCTCTCCGATACTCTTCTCACCGGCGAACCCCACCCCATAAAGATGATGATTGTCAGCGGCTCCAACCCCTTGCTCACCTGGCCCGATTCGCAGAAAGTCAGGCGGGCTTTTGAGAAACTGGACTTCCTGGTGGTCATGGACCAGTTCATGTCCCGGACCGCCAAGATGGCCGACCTGGTCCTTCCGGCAGCCACTTTCCTGGAGAGAACGGAGCTCAGTGATTACTACAGCTTGTGGGGCCTGCCTTATGTAATGCTTCGAAAAAAAATCATTGATTACGAAGAGTGCTGGCCCGACCTCAAGTTCTGGTTCGAGCTGGCCCACAGGCTGGGTTATGCTGAGTATTTCCCCTGGAAAACCATAGAGGAGGCCGTCGATTACGTCCTCGAGCCCTCAGGATTTACCGTCAAGAAGCTGACCGAAGAGATTCCCCAGGGCGCCACTTACGGCTCGGTCAAATACAAAGAATATGAGCCCCAGGGTTTTCCCACGCCCTCCGGCAAAGTGGAACTATATTCGGAAACTCTGGCCGGTCTGGGATATCACCCCATGCCCGCCTTCGAGGAACCTCCGGAAAGCCCCGAGAGCACTCCGGACCTGGCCCGGGAATACCCTCTGGTTTTGACCACCGGCGCCAGGATACTGGAATTCTGTCATTCCCAGCACCACAATATTCCCATGCTGCGCCGGAGAATCCCTGAGCCAGTGGCTGAAATCAATCCCGCCACGGCAACGGAGTACGGCATTGCCGATGGCGACATGGTGACAGTGAGCACCGTGAGAGGAAGCATTGAGATTAAGGCCAGAGTTACCGGGGATATTATGCCCGACGTAGTTTGCATTGCCCATGGCTGGGACGAAGCCAACGTCAATATCCTGACCAGTCAGGAGCCGGCTGACCCGATTATCGGCTATCCGGCGTTCAAGGCTTTATTATGTCGTGTTGAAAAGAAAGGCTGAAAAAGCTGAGCAGATAAGGACGAAAAGATGAGATATGCCGAGACAGGGGTTAACTTAGACATTGACCTGTCCCGGGGAAGCGTCGAGAGGGAGCAAAGCGACCCGGGATTAACCGCCCTTCACCTGGGTGGCCTGGGCACCAACGCCAGGATATTATGGGACAGGGTTCCCCCCGAGGTTGGACCTCTTTCTCCCGATAACCTGCTGATATTCAGCACCGGACTTCTATCCGGCACGGCTGCCCCCGGTGCCAATCGTACCATCGTTTCTACCTTTTCTCCCCAGACCCTGTTACTGGCCTTCTCAATGATGGGAGGATTCTTTGCACCGGAACTGAAGCATGCCGGTTATGACAAGATAATCATTCAGGGCAGGTCTCCCGCCCTGGCCTATTTGTGGATTAAAGATGACAAAGTGGAAATACGTGATGCCTCTCACCTGCGGGGTAAAGGCGCTCTGGAAACCGCCGAGCTTATCAAACAAGAACTGAAGGAGCCAAGAGCCCAGGTGGTCTCTATCGGCCTTGCCGGCGAGAACAGGGTCTACTTTGCTTCCATTGAGCACAGCAAGTCCAGTGCCAGCCGGGGCGGAATAGGTGCGGTTATGGGAGACAAGAATCTGAAGGCGATAGCCGTTCGTGGAACACAGGATATCAATATCGCCCGGCCGGCCGAGTTCATGGAACTCTGCCATGCAGTGCTGCAATTTATCCCATACCGCTTGAACAATCCCATCAAAGGAGTAATGGCCATTCACTCCTTACTTGGAGCCCCCCAGGAGATGGCGGTAACTGATGAGCAGTGGCATACCACCAGTTTTGCCTGGGGCAATGCCCGTGTCAGAAGAAAAGACTTCTGGACCCCGGAAACCAGGAAGAAATGGGAGAAGATACAGGGAGAAACAGTCGAGCGGCTGATAAGCTGTTATAACTGTCCCCTTAAATGTGGCGGAATAGTCATCCATCCCAGACTTAACAGGTATATGATGAAATGCTTCTCCAAACTCACCTATACACTGGCAGCCTTTTCCGACCTGGATTTCGGTTTCAACATCGCCGGTCAGGCCCAGGAATATGGAGTGGACGGGTACACTACGCCCCAGGTTTTGGCCTTTGCCCTCGAGCTTTATGAAGCGGGAATTCTGACCGATAAAGATATGCCGGGGATGCCGCCTGATACCGAAGGCAGGTTCTTCTGGTTACTCGACAGAATCGTGCGGCGGGAAGGGATTGGAGATGTTCTGGCCAACGGCGTCTACTGGGCAGCCCGTCAGATTGGCAAGGGGGCTGAAGCTTACGACCACAACACCATCAAGAAACAGGAGCAGATCCCCATAAAACTGGGAACGCTGAACCCCATTTATTACCTCATGTGGTCCACGGGCGAGAAGATAAACATCACTCAAATTGAAGGGCAGATACCCCAGGCGCCCTTGCCCACCAGGGAACTGAAGGAGGAATTCGTAGCGGACTGGGTCCAGATTCCCACCGGCAAGGAGGAACGGTTCAAACGGTTCATACTGGAGTGGGGAGACGGAGACAACAGACCGCCGTTCTGGCCGTCTATCGATTTAGTCTGCGAACTTGTGGAGTGGCAGGAGATGATGCACTACATCGATGACTGCACGGGCATCTGCGCCGGCCTGTCGTCATTTGCCTATAAGCCTCCCTACCATATACACAATTTATCGAGGCTAATCTCAGCAGCCGGGCTGGATATGGACGAAGCGGGGCTGGAGGAAATATACAAGAGGAACCGGAACTTACTTCGAGCCATCAATATCAGACGGGGCTTGAGAAGAAAGGATGAGCGTCCTCCCGAGGACCACTGGAAGAACAGATTTCCCGAGTATGAGGCTAAGCTCGCAGATGAGTACTATAAATTCAAGGGCTGGAACAACGAAGGTATTCCTACCAGAGAGACACTGGACAAACTGGGCCTGAATTTTGTCGGCGAAGACCTGGAGCGCAGGGGGATTCTCGCAGCCGCGAAAGGTGTCCGGGCCTGAAGAATTGAGCAAATTGAAACGCAGTCTGTGTCCTCTGGGCTTTGAGCCTATCCCGATTAAATCGGGATTGAGCTTTTTCGTTTGTGATCGTTCCCCGGTAATTGCCTGATTTATCGGGCTGACCAGGGATATCCAGGTAGCTGTGATTATGGGTGAGGGGTGATGGCGAAAATCGTGATTTTGCCCCGGGAAGGCCCGTAGAACCAGAAGACTCGATATGCCGCCGGTGTTTTCTGCTCTGCATATGCCTCAAAAACCTTCTCCCCGTGGGGACCTTTCAAGCTGAAATACTGGTGAGTCTGAAGGCTTTTGTGCCGGGGATTCCTGGCTAACAACTCTATGGTCTTCTTAACGGCCTTATAACGTTTCTTCCGGGATGCATCACTCCTAAGGTCGATATAGGTCGCCTTCGCCTCGTCGGTCCATTCCAACTCATACAACACGGCTGACCCTAAAGAGTGTCCAGGTCAACTGGTGACACCTTGCCCTGTGCAGCATCGGCAAGCCCCCGTTCCACCGAGGCCAGGGCCGCGGGGTTATTGAATAGCCATACCTCTGAAGCAGGAATCGTTACCTGCGGGTCCAGCACAATTTGCCCGAATTTGTTGGTGTATATATGATAGATGACGCCTTCCTCAACTACGGCCCTGGGCAGGACTACTCGCTTCTTGGCATCCGGCTTCACGCTAGAGGCCACCATCTTTAAATCTGTATCCTTAATTATAGTCGCCATTTTGCCCTCTTTTCATGGGTGCGATTAGCCGATAAGTGGGACATTCCTACTTTTCGTCGCTTCCCACCATATTCTAGCATAGCCACCGAGCCTGTCAAGTCCCGGTTGTATCTAAACCCATAACCGCACCATCTTGTATAGAATTCCTCGCCCTCGACGGGAGTTCCCTCTCCACTTGATGGAGAGGGTTAGGGTGAGGCAAGGGGAGGGAGAACTATACTATGAACTCGTACCGCACCCCTCCTGACTTCAGTCTGCCGTGCTATACTTGCCGGAAAGCTGTTACAACGGAGGTGCGCATGTCACCACGCAAACTTAAGACTGACCCGACAATCCTTGAGATGTCGTCCCAGAAGATGGCCGTCGTCCGGGGAAAAGGCCCTCCGGACAAGGTCTTCCCCAGCATATTTCCTGCCCTATTCGGCTCAGTCTACACCTTGAAGTTCGACCTGAAGAAGAGGGGATTGGAGTCCTTCCAGGTAAGCCCGCCCCGCGCTCGCTATCCGGATGCCCACCTTCAGCCGAAAGAAGAATGGCTCATAACCGCCGGTATCCCCGTGCCCGAAAACACCGCCTCGCTGCCCCAGAAAGAACCGGGCACCGAAGTAAAGCTTGAGACCTGGACATACGGCACGGTAGCTCAAATCCTCCACCTCGGCCCTTACGACCAGGAAACAGAGACCATCGAGCGCCTGCAACAATTCATCACGGCAAACGGCTATGAGATAACTGGCCCGCACGAGGAAGAATACCTGACAAAGCCAGACGCTAAGGTAATCAAGACACTAATCCGGTACCAGGTGAAAAAGAAGAGCCGATAACTTTATGCTCCAGTGATTGTTTGGACGCACAGCCTCAATGATGACTAACCGGTATTGCCAGGCGGTAGGATGCTATGATGCATTGGAGGCTCACAAACGTTGCTCACCGGTGGACAACTTCAAATTAACAGAGACCCCCCAACTTTTAATCAGGGTATCACAGGGTCGAATTCTGTACGGCCTACTCTCTAAATCACTGAATTTGTCAAGTCCTCTTTAGGATTTTTGGGGTATCGGCTATGTGCTATAATTACACAAAAGACTAATAGGGCCATAACAATGACGACGGAAACGAGTACCCTACTAGCGCTTGACAAAATAATTCAAGGTGATTCGTTAACCGCCTTGAAATCTCTTCCGGATTCCTGCATCAATCTGATTTTCACCTCACCGCCATATGCTGACAACCGCAAAAACACGTATAAGGGAATCCCTATAAAAGAGTATGTTAATTGGTTTTTGCCGATATCTTCCGAACTGAAGCGAGTTCTAAAGAATGACGGCACTTTTGTCCTGAACATAAAAGAAAGAACAGAAGACGGCGAACGCCAGACCTACGTCCTTGAGCTAATCCTTGAAATGAGAAAACAAGGTTGGCTTTGGACGGAGGAGTATATCTGGCACAAGAAGAACTGCTACCCGGGCAAGTGGCCTAATCGTTTCAGGGATGCCTGGGAACGATGTTTACAGTTCAACAAGCAAAAGAAATTCAAGATGTACCAGGAAGCTGTTATGATTCCGATAGGTGATTGGAGCAAGAGAAGATTAGCTAGACTTACTGACACAGACCTTATTAGAGACGAATCTAAGGTCGGAAGTGGCTTTGGTAAGAACGTTTCCAACTGGCTCGGAAGGCGGTTCGTCTATCCCACGAATGTATTACACCTTGCCACTGAATGTGCCAATCGGGGCCACAGTGCTTCATTCCCTCTTTCTTTACCAGCCTGGTTTATAAAACTCTTCACCCAGGAGGGAGAGATAGTACTCGACCCCTTTATCGGTTCAGGAACAACCGCTGTCGCTTGTCTTGACCTAAACAGGCACTATATTGGAATAGAGGCAATGGACAGTTACTACAAGCTAGCACTTGAATCAATCGAAAAGTGGAAAGCTGGAAATAACGGTAACTCTAGGCAGATGACTTTATGGACGTAATTAGAACACAGGAAGTCCGCCAATATGTAGAACATAACATCGGCAGCTTCCACACGGGTAGACTGGATAGTCTAAGAAAGCTTAAACTAACCAGCATTCTATTAAGAAAGAATCCTTATCTTTTCAAGGCTCGAAACATTCTCCTTGCTCAAGACTTGGTGAGAATCTTGCTTGATGCCTATTTATCCTCCCAGGAGGAAACGATATTTGGAAACTTCCTGGAAGGATTAGCCATCTTCGTTAACCAAAAAGTATATACCGGCTGGAAGTCATCAACCCAGGGTATAGACTTGGAATGCAACAAGGATAATATCCGCTACATCGTAGCAATCAAGTCTGGCCCGAACTGGGGAAATAGCAGCCAAATCAGAAAGATGCGGGACGATTTCCGAAAGGCTAAACAAACCATCCGAACCAGCAATTCAAAGTTACATGTCGTTGCGGTGAACGGATGCTGCTACGGTAGAAATGCCAAGCCAGACAGGGGCGATTATTTCAAATATTGTGGGCAAAAATTCTGGGAATTCATATCCGGCAATCCTGACTTGTATTTGAAGATAATTAAACCTCTTGGATATTCAGCGCGAGAAAAGAACGAGGAATTTCAGAAGGAATATGCTCAAATAGTAAACAAATTCACCATTGAGTTCAGTGAAAAATTCGTAATGAATGGCAAAATAGACTGGGAAGCTTTAGTCCGGTTCAATTCCGCCGAATCAAAGCCCGCCCTATAATCCAGCACGCAAGGCCAGCAACAATAGATGAAATTTTTTCTAACGAACTTTTCACCACCACATAAACCTAAGAGCAACCACCCTCAGGGATGAATTCTTTGTCTCTTAATTGAAGTATCAATAGTCAAAAACATAAGTATGATATAATTACTTCGTCACTCATGACTATTTAACCGAGATCATTAACAAAATACTCACTATAGACTGAGGGGTGACCTGATGGACCTAATAGGGAAAGACCTTGTTCGTGATTTCAAGCAGTTATTGAGAACTTTGAACTTTATTCCCGCTGCCGATTATCCCAATATAGATTCACGCTTAGACATACTTGTTGACGTTAAACATAGAACTGGCCGAAAGAAAAAATACTACCGCTATGCAAAAACACAGTCAGCCAAGTGGCTTTGGGAATATTTTGTTGAGTTATCATTGAAACAAATTACTGCAAATATGAGAGGATATGCTGAGCTTGTAGAATATTACAGACAATACATACACTATGAGAA
>JAWOFK010000076.1:0-6226 GCA_046497565.1 Dehalococcoidia bacterium | reverse complement strand
AGCCCTTCCGGCGTACATAACCGCCACTCGGTCACAGACTTCAGATGCCACTCCCAGGTTATGGGTAATAAATAGAACAGACGCCCCCTTCTCCACTTTGATGCGCCGGAAGAGTTCCAGCATCTGCGCCTGAATCGTGACATCAAGCGAGGTGGTCGGCTCATCGGCGATGAGGAGCTCCGGAGAGCAGGCCAGTGCCATGGCAATCACCGCCCGCTGTTTCATACCTCCCGATAGTTCGTGAGGGTGGTGGGTGGCAACACGAACCGCGTCGGGGATTTCTACATCCTTCAGCATATCAACTGTCAGCAACTCAGCCTCCTCTCGCAGCCGCCATAGGAGCCGTCTGAACAGCGGCAGGTGACTGAGAAGGCGGGGCTCAATAGACTCGGAATCCTGCGCTATCTTCCCGTACAGCCTCCGCTGCCATTGCCAGAAGGGCCTCTTGATGCTGGCGGCAAAGCCATCTCCATTCTTAAGCAGGTTCTCTACCCGCTCCTTCGCCCGGTGGCCCAGCTCGCTGCGGCGGTGAAGTAAGAAGACTTCCGAGATCTGGTCTCCGATGGTATAGACAGGGTTCAAGGCAGCGCCCGGTTCCTGGAAAACCATGGATATTTTGTTGCCGCGAATAGCCCTCATCTTGTCCTCGCTCAATTTCAGCAGCTCGATTTCGCGGCTGAGATCTCTGTCAAAGAAGGAAATGCTTCCTGATTCTATCTTGCCCGGATAGGGGATAAGGCGGAGGATTGCCAGGGCAGTCATCGTCTTCCCCGAACCGGTCTCGCCTACTATCCCCAGCGTCTCCCCCTGTTTGATGTCCAGGTCCAGGTCATCAATGGCGTGGACAACGCCCTCGTAGGTGTAGAACTTGACTGTGAGGTCTCTTATCCTGATAAGGTCTTTCACCTAGCGCCTCGCCAACCTCGGGTCGAGAATATCTCTGAAGGCATCCCCAAGAAGATTCCAGCCCAGCACAAAGAAGAGGATAAACAGGCCGGGAATAGTCACTGCGTACCAGTACATCAACGGGGCATCCGATGGTCCTACGATCCAGGTGCGGGCGAATGAAGTCAACTGCCCCCAGTCGGCGTAGCCTTCGGGTGGACCCAGGCCGAGAAAGCTCAGTGCTGCCGCTGCCAGCACCACCGCCCCTATGTCCAGTGAAGCCATAACCAGGGTAGGGTAGATGGCGTTGGGCAGCACATGGCGCATTATAACTCTGAAGTTTGAAGCGCCGACGCCGCGAGAAGCTTCGATGTAGTCCTCCTCGCGTACCTGCAGTATGTCGCCTCGGATCAGCCGCGCATACGAAGGCCACGAGACCACGATAAGAGCGATCATAACACTCCTCAGGCTGGGCCCTATGGCAGCCACGATTGCCATGGCCAGAATGAGAGCCGGGAAGGCCAGGAAGATATCGGTGATGCGCATGATAATTTCGTCGATAACCCCTCCGAAGTAGCCGGCCAGGCTGCCCAAAATAATCCCTATGACAACCACGATGCCTATCACAGTCAAACCCACGCGAAACGCGGAGCGCGTGCCCCAGATAACCCCGTAGAAGATATCGTACTGCCCCTCGGTGGTGCCGAAGATATGCTCCTCGCTGGGAGGTCGTGGTGTCGCCGAGTAACCGTCGCGCGGTATCTTGTAGGCGTCCAGATGACCTTCGGGCGGAGGGGCTATAAGGGGAGCGAAGATAGCAATGACGACAAAGATAAGCAGAATTATAATTCCAGCCAGCGAAAGCGGGTTCTTAGCTAGCTGACGTACCATGAATTTCCAGTCGCTCACTGCATTACTCCTCCCAATCTCACTCGCGGATCGACGCGGGTATAGAGGATATCAACCACCAGGTTGACCAGCACAAACAGGACGGCATTAAACAGCGCAAAGCCCAGGATCGATGCTATGTCCAGACGAACCGCGGATTGCCAGGCCCACCAGCCGACACCTTTGAAGTTGAAGATGGTCTCGGTAATAACGACACCGTTAACTATGGCAGCAAACAAGTAACCGCTTACGGTTATCACCGGGATGAGGGCATTTCGGCGGGCGTGCTTGTTGACCACCACTCTTTCAGAAAGCCCCTTGGCCCGGGCGGTGAGAATATATCCCCTACCCAGAGCTTCCAGCATGCTGGAACGCATAAGCCTCATAATAAAGGCCATCTGTACCACAGTAAGGGTAATAACCGGCAGGATAAGATGTCTTAAGGCATCCAGCAGGACAGGTCCATTAAGATTGAGAATAGCGTCAAGGGTATTAATATGAGTATAACGGGTGAACTCGGCGGAGTTGACCAGCAGTTCCATCGGGATACTCAGCCGGCTGGGCGGCAGTAAGCCCTTCAAGGCGCCGTAAAAGACCATTAGCAGCACTAATCCCAGCCAGAAGGTGGGCAGCGACCATCCAAGGATGGACAATACCCGTGTTCCATGGTCAAGCGGCCTGTCTTTGTGGGCGGCGGCCTGAGTACCCAGGAAAATGCCCAGCAAAATGATAATCGGTGTGGCGAATATTGCCAGTTCCAGTGTGGTCGGCAGAAAATGCCAGATAGCATCCCAAACAGGCATGCCCGCCACCGTTGACCAGCCCAGATTACCACTCAATACCTCGTTCATCCAGTTGCCGTACTGTATCCAGAACGGCTGGTCAAGGCCATAAGTCTGGATGATAGCCGGTATATTGGTAAACATCCTGGCGTCGGTGACATAAAGAGATGCCCGCTCTATCGGGGAGAACAGCATCGTAATGGCGAAGATGAAGATGGTCACTCCGAAAAGCACCGGGATGAGAAGAAGCAGACGCCGGATTACATAGGACCTTAGTTCCAAAGGACACCTTAATACCATACAGAGACCCCCGCTTGCAAGCGGGGGTCTCTTAACTTATCTCACCAGGCTCACCGAGAGCCCTGCAACATTACTCCTCGGGTCCTCCGATGATGAGATTGAAGAAGAATGCGTCTATGGAAAGCGAAGGCAGGTCTTTGAAGACCTGCAGGTCAGGCTCCTCAGGTTCCATCTCCACAAATCTACTCGCCGGAACATAGACAAGGTCGGCATCCCCGGCAAGGAGTGACAGTTTTCGACTGGACCATTCATCTACCACCTTGGTGATGACATTATCAAACGGGACTGGGGCACCCCAGTAGAGCTCGTTGTCCTCCAATATGATCTGAACGCCCTGGTCCCACGTGTTGAGTTTCCACGGACCGGTACCCATCGGATTGTTGTACAGGTGCCCTATGTCACCGGGGTTCTCGGGGTGCAGGAAATTCTCAACATCTCCTTCAGTGCCGCCCCAGTCGCCATTGGCAATGCAATATTCCTTGTCGACAATGCAGGCCCATTGGCCACTCATAATCTGCAGGAAGGGTATCTCCCAGGCGGGGTCACTCACCTTAAACACTACGTCATTGCCGTCAACTTCAACGGCCGCATCAATCTCTGCGAAAGTAGTGTCCTCGTAATGGCCCACATCTGAACCTAGCATCATTGCGTAGAACATCCAGATAGGTCCACCCGGTCTGTCCTGGCACATCGCCCGCTCAAAGGTGTATTCCACATCTTCGGGGGTCAGGTCGTTACCATTGCTGAACTGGACGCCTTCACGGATAGTGAAGCGATAGTGTGTGTCGTTGAACGACCAAGTGGTAGCCAGTAGGGGTTGAAAGTCTTCGGTCGAGCTGCCGTCATAGTACAGGAGCTGCTCATTGATCAGGCCCACCTGCATACCGCTAGCTGTGTCGTAGACCCACGCCGGGTCGAGGGAGTAGATATCTCCGATGGTCTCAAACACAAAGACACCATCGTTCTTGTATGGTATGTCGCCCCCCTGATCCGACTTGCTCATGTCTGTGAGGCGCCCGGCATAAGAAGATTCAACGGGGTTGTAATAGAAGCCATCTATATGCTGGGTGAAGTAGCGTCTCACTATCGGCTGGGCCAGCACGATACCCGGGGCATCGTTGTAGTATTGCTCCTGTAGATCAGCGTAGAGCGCCATTTGTGTCGCATAATCGGGCTCCGCGAAGGCGGCCGCGATAGCGGCGTCAGTTGTGGCATCGCCGTAGCCCTGGTAGTGAGAAAACACGCCCTCGCTGTGCATGAAGGGATGAATGAAATTGTCAGCGTGCGGGTAGTCGGGCAGCCAGCCAATCTGGAACATGGGCATATCTCGGGTGCCGAAAATTTTACCCAGTATAGTGGGCCACGCCAGTGCCTGGATGCTTACCTGGAATCTCTCAGGATCTTCAGCGTAATCGGCGCCGATCTTGGCCCATGCCTCGGATACCAGCTCACAGGCAGTCTTACGCGGCAAGTTGCCGGCGTTGTAGAGAAGTGTAAATTTGAATCCTTTCTCCCAGGCCTCGCCGTCCCAGGCAGCCTGCATGTGTTCCGCAGCCTTCGTCAGGTTATAGCTGTACATCGGTGTATCAGCATAGTACCCGTAGAGCCCTTCAACGACCGGCGAGCCCTTCTGCACACCCTGACCATTCAGAGCATCGGCAATATAAGTGTCATAGTCGAAGGCATAACAGAAGGCTTTGCGCACGTCTATGTCAGAGAAGAAATCCACCGGAATACCGTCACCATCAAGTGCGCCACTGCCGATATACTCACTGGGTAGAGGTTCTCCATCACCGCCATTACCATTACCACCATCACCACCACGACCCATAACCAGCACCACTACTACTACTACCACCACAACAGCGACAATAATGCCTATAAGCTTTTTTGACATACTTCTACCTCCTTTTTTGGACTTAGCAATAGTCTGGTTCTCGATAATCTCATTTGATAGGCATCACCCCCTGTCTACTAAGCGCTCTATTGAGCCTCTTCACAGTCTTGTCTGTATTCGGTAAGAAAGCCGGCGAATGTCGTCAGGAGATGGTGAATAACGGCTCCGAAAGGAATTCCGTTGGCAACCTCACGAAACAAACATCACTGTCCTTTGCGCAAACGCGCAGCCTCTTCACACTTGCCTTGACTTTCTATCGTACCTTGCCCCCGAAAATTTGTCAACTGGCCTGTCATCCAGCGGCGCAACTGACAACGTTCACAATACGCTACATACTGGCTGACAACTTGCCGTCCGGCGCACAAATCGCTCCCAAATCGACCCACCGAGCAAGTTGAATCGACATCCGCAGGCCGGCATGTCGCGTGTCGGCAGACACACGGGATTCCGGTGGCCCAGTGTGGCTTACAACGAGATGGGCGGCTGCAGGGTGTTCTTCACACTCGGTTTTTGACAACTCTTGCACTATAAGATACCTTTATCCCAACCAGAATTCCATAAGAGCTGAGGTAGCTGTGTGTAAAAAGAAGGCCCCGATTCAACCCGCCGGAGGGAACGCAAACTCAGATCTGAGCTTGCAGGCGACGCTGGATGGCATCGAAGACCGGCTTTTCATCATCGACGGGGAATACCGTGTCGGCTTTGCTAACCTGGCTATGAAGCGGACATTGTCAGAGAGCCAACCGGTCATCGGCAAGCGGTGCTACGAAGTATTCGAGCGCAGAAATAGTCCCTGCAGCTCTCCCTTATGGACATGCCCTCTTTCGAAGGTGCTCCAGAATGGCGACGCAACCACGATTGTTTCACTTGATCAAAGGCTTACTCCCGAGCCGATGTCTAACCGGTACATCAAGATCACCCTTTACCCTCTCAGGGACAGTCAGGGTGACATAAATGCCTTTGTCGAAGTGAGAAAAGATGTTACCGCAGAAAGGGAACTCGAGGACCAGATCCTGAGGCGTTATCACCACCTGCATGCCTTGAACCGTATTTCCAGCGCCACCAGTGGATTGTCGGATCTGGATTCCATTCTCAACATGGCCCTGGACGCTGTGCTGGAAATCATCGGTGCAACCACGGGTGGCATACTTCTTCTTAACGAGCAAACTCAGCTGCTGCATTACCGGGTCTATCGGGGGCTGTCCGCCAAATATGTTGAACAGATGCACATGAAGCTGGGCAAGGGAGTAGCAGGAAGGGTGGCCCGAACCGGGGAGCCCATTGTGTTGGAGGATATTTCCAGAGACCCAAGGGCTGTTCACCCAGATTTGGTTAGCACGGAAGGTCTTAGAGGGTTTGTTAGCGTCCCCTTGAAGGCAAAGGACAAGGTCGTAGGTGTGATGAACATCGCTGCCCATACGCCAGGTCAATTCTCTACGGAGGATATGTACCTCCTGAATTCAATCGGCTACCA
>JAWOFK010000061.1:0-4897 GCA_046497565.1 Dehalococcoidia bacterium | reverse complement strand
GGGCCTGTCCAACAAACCATGGCAATACCCTTTCAGCAAAATCTTTACTTCTTCGGCGGTGGCCCTCTTGTGGATCTGGTCCATACATCCCTCCTCTTTTTGTGAAAGGATGTAATATCCCAGTCCAGTTTTGAATCGTTAACTGTCCAGCTTTCAAGGATTAAGTGTCCAGTTTTCAAAAATTACTAAGATTAGACTTGACAAGACTATGCCCATATGCTAATGTGGACACAGCGGGTAAGTCCTGTGATGTGCTCCGGGTGCTCCCTTCCATCGGTTGGCATGAGCCCGGAGGTGGAACGGCATTACAGGGGCCGCTTTTATTCTTTCTATCTGTCCTAAGGCAAGTATACATCTTCATACTTCACCTTGCTGCTGAAAACATCATACCACGCAGTATCGCCCAACTCATGCTTGCGGAACATGCCCCAGCAGAACAAATCGACCGCCTGCAATCCTGCGGCCTCAGTGGACTGCTGGTGCGTAATGTGAAACGCGGTGTTGAGCGGAAGCATCGCCTGTAGCTGATTACAGAGATACTGGTTGAAGTCACTTCTCTCCGCCCTGTTCTTGCAGCTATCCACTATCAGTTCGACGTTTTGAGTTACCGTCCGCAGTGGCAGCCGCTCTATCAAGAATCGAGACAAGAAATTGTACAGCTTCTGCCTGCCGGCTCTTGTCCGAAGATTAGCATTCACCCTTCGCTTGTTCAGCACCAGCGTGTAAATCCCCCAGTCGTCGCTGTCTATATGCCTGAAGAAGTATTCCTTGACCTTAAGAGTTGTTCTGGTTCCTTTGAGTTCTGTGACAATACGGGACTTCTTTTTGCCCACATTCAGCTTGTTTTTCAGCGTGCGCCTCGTCGCCTTTTCAAGGGCTTTCCTGGCTTGAGCTGAGTTGCAAACCAGGAGAGTGACCACAAACTTGTTGGTGGTCTTTCTCTTGCTGTAATCAAAGCCCAGGTCTCCCGACTCATCCAGACATATGAACACTCAATGACCTTCCGTGCTCTGTTTTCGCTTCACCCTTGAAACAGTAACCCGTTTCTCTGTCAATTGCTTAGCCTTCTCCTCTCTTATATTCCTTTTTGGTTTCAGGATGAAGCTCATGGCCAAAGATGTTATCCAGCGCTCTTGTGGTATAGTGGCCTTCAAGAGGGATGTTTTCCTGAGCCGCCCACTTCAACTGGCAAGATGCAATGTAATCAGTAGTTAGTATTCTCATTTGGATAGGTTCTTTGCCCCAAATCTGATTATACAATATACTCTAGAATTAACGGAGCCTCAAGCATAAACGAGCTTATTCAGCGGCTGGTATTTTGGGGGCATAATGCCTGATTTGTAGCAGGCCTAATTGGTATGGTGTCCCCGGGATTGCTACTTTTAGCGGCGATAAGATAAGCCAAGTCGAAATAAAAATGGGTTGACCTTTAAGGGCAGCCAGCATTCATCCTTAGTTCGGCGGCAAGCTCAGAGCAGGGTTGACTACGTGCGGTATTCCGGGGACATAATGCGTGGTTTGTAGCAGGTCTCATTGGCAAGGTGTCCCTGGGATTCGCTCCAACCTTATTGAAAAACACCACTTCGATACATTATTAAGATAATATTGCCTCTCGCATGCTCAAGCCTGAAAGCAATTGCCACAGTGCCTTCTCGCATTCGGTTCTATCACGTTCTACTTCTTGCTGCGCAGAAGGTTGATTATCACATGCCACTTTGAACGCACTATTCAGTTTGTATGCTTTTTGTACTGCGTCACCAACTAATCTATCAAGCGCATCGTCTTTGTATTCTTCTAAGAAATCTCTGCTCAGCATCACAATTGTTGGTGTATCTGCTATTACTAACGCCCACCTACGCGCTACGTCAAGTATGTCAAAGTCGGGTTTCAGTGATAACTCTTCTCTGAAAAACTCAATCATAGATAGTGCCCAGTTACGAATTCTTCCCATCAAGATCATATTTCGATTTCGCCTTCGGTCTTTCCTTATCTCTTTGATTGATAAGAAGGCTGCGAGGGCAAGCACCAGGGTAAATACGGCGCTGGTTATTACTGACCAATCACTAATGAAACTGAATATCCATGCAGCTACGTCATTCTTCTCCTTGAAGACCTGAACTACTATCGCTAAAACTAATAACATAAAGATCGTGAATATATATCGCCAATATTTGCGTATAGCCATGGGCATAGCATCCTCCTTCTTAAGCAGTTAACTACCAATCTTTTGCAGTCTAGAAATTCGTTTGGAAATAGAGGGATGTGAATAGGTATCACGCCTGACATCAGTATATTTCGCTTCTGCGAGTTTCCTGAGTCCTTTTATCACTGGGTTAATGCCCACAAAGGTGGCGGCGATTGCATCAGCCTCGTATTCAAAGCGCCAACTCACCATTGGCAAGATTAACCCATATGCAGAGAACATCAGTAATAAATTGACAATGCCAGGCAAGTGTAAGAGTGAGATAAATAAAAGAACCGGCATAGAAACCAGAAACAATACTGCGAAACTTCTCATAGAGTGCTTGGCTTTAAGATGAGCCAATTCATGTGCCAGAATACCTCTGCGTGCTTCTCTATCGAATTCATCGGCAACGATTTGGCCTAAGATAATCTTGCCCTCTATGGTAGCTCCTGCGTTTACCCACTGCGGCGCCACTTTCAAAGCGTCTTCTCCTTCTAAACAGACACCAAGCGTTTTGGCAAGATTTGAAAGCTCTTCAATAAGCCCAAATGAATATGTTCTTCCTGCACCAGATATTATCATTGTCTCTCGTAATTTTTCTGAAAAAGAGACGACACACTCCGTTAGTGGCACTACTAAAAGCCCGCTTGTGACGGCTAACGCCAAGCCGAAAATTATTTTCAGACTGAGGACATCTGCAGCCGCAAAGAGGGAAGCTGATGCCAGCACCGACAGAAAAACCCAACGGTTCGTGCTAAAAGCGAATCCTTGGAACTTCGAGCGAAGAGTAGATTCAATTGACGTGGCGGCAAATGTCCTTCTCAAACTTGACTATCTCCTCCCTTCTCGATGGTCGCTATGTACTCAGTGAAAGATGAGGCCGGCAGTTTTCGCTTCTTGGAGAGCATGCCAACCCAGATTTCATTAGCTTCAGCCAGAGTTATGAGTCCTGTTTTATGGGCTTGGCGTAATACATCGGCTGTTGTCAGCAATTGTTTTTTATTTTGGATGCAGAAGGCTTTAATATCAGACAGATTATTACTTCCCAGAATGCCATCGTGTTGTGTTAGATATGCCATGCAAGATGCCTCTCCCGTGCCGTATCTGCCAGAATCGAGGAATTTCGCCAGTTGAAGAGCTGCGGGGGAATCAGCGAGTATCATCTCACTTCTTATATGCCCCTTTTCTATAGACAGTTCCACCTTTGATGCTAAATGTGGCACCATTCTTAATTCTTCTAATACCTCTTCCAGTATAATCATTTGTTTTGAATACAGGACTTCCAATATGTCTAGTCGGTTAACCCAAGCAAAACTCGATAACAAATCCGAATCAAGAATGATGGGAGGCTCAGTCGACAACGTCTACCTCCTCCGGTGCCTCCACTACTTCTTCTAGTAAGTCTGCATCAGCTAAGATCTCTTCGTACCTCGAATCGGTGATAAGATTCTTCTGTAACGCATCTTTTGCCTTTTCAGCATAATCTGAGATTATGACCTTATCATTGGTTGCCATGTACAAATCAGTGTTCTTACCAAGTGACCTAGCGCTCTGGATAACGTTGATGCAACATTTTTCGCTCTGTTCACGTGTGATGAACTTCAAATCTTCCAGCCTCCAACAGATCGCCTTTCTGCTTACGCCGAAAAATTGTTCCAGATTTATGATGTCTGCCAACGTTAGCTTCATGTCCAGTTTCTTTCGCAGCCGAAGCTGATTGAATATAGCATCTTCCGGCATGAGCAGATAAGCTGCAAACATATTAGCAACCTGCTCGATACCTCGACTCTGGTCAAAAGTCTCCGTTTTGCACGCACGGCTAACGAGATTTTCATCATAAAGGCAGTGGTAAAGCTCATGAGCAATCGTGAAATTCTGGTGCCCAAGAGTTTTAGAGGAATTCACAAGAATCACCTTGATTTTATTTGTCTTGAGTGTTGCGCCTGAGATGTTGCTTTCTAATGGCCTCTTGACACAGGTTATCCTCAGTGACGTTACAGCCCTGTAGACATCGAAGTGCTCGGTTGACTGTAATCCGAGCCTCAGGCGAGTGTCAATTGCCAACTGACGTGCTTTGCTTTCAGTCATAATTCACTCTCCAAGGAGATGGTACAAGCTATCTAGGTTACGCGCTATCTTCTCCACTTGTGCGATAATCGGGAGGTCGCTGTCGCTCAAATCTGAAACTCTGAAAGCCATACACACCTGAGGCCCTTCATTTTTTGCAGACTCATCCACAAAATATGAGAATTTGTAGCCATAGAGATCAGCAAGCTTCCGTAACATCAATGTGTTTACTGGTCTTGTACCAGTCTCAATGTAAGAGATGATTTCCCTTTTAATTCCTAGGTACTTTGCAACTTGTTCTTGAGTGAAGCCAAGAGATTCTCTAACGGATTGCAAACGCTTACCTATAGTCTTGTTATCCATTGTTACCTCCTTTCGATGTTACATACATATATCATTTACTGGTCTAATTGTAACATTTTCGTTACATATTGTCAAGGGGTCGAATTGCGTCTCTTAGTAATTTTTGAAAACTGGACACTTAATCCTTGAAAGCTGGACAGTTAACGATTCAAAACTGGACTGGGATATTACATCCTTTCACAAAAAGAGGAGGGATGTATGGACCAGATCCACAAGAGGGCCACCGCCGAAGAAGTAAAGATTTTGCTGAAAGGGTATTGCCATGGTTTGTTGGACAGGCCC
>JAWOFK010000098.1:0-44791 GCA_046497565.1 Dehalococcoidia bacterium | reverse complement strand
AACTTGTTATGTGTGATTCGTAAAACAGAAGGGCCGGATACTCCAACATCAGGAGAGAATCCAGCCCTTCTGCATTCTGCTCGGCCAGGTTAAGGCCAGCTTAGCTCTTACCAGTAGAGACATCATCGCATGAAATTTTGGTTGTTTCAAGGTCATGGCTTCCTCTCCTGGTTAGTTCTCAATTGTTCATAAAGGGCACCGAAAATTGCCCCCATGCGGAACGCATCTGTCTTAGTGGTCGCTTGATCACCTTCAACATATCTCCTCGAGTAGACATTCAATGTGATGAGGAAGAGATCGTCCGCTTCTTCAAGCCAAGCCTCATGTGCCTCGGTATTGAAGAGCACGTTCCTAAGATAGTATCCGGCATCCATAGACTCCTTTCTAATTAAGTGGTGGCCCTGTGCCAGGGCGGTCCGAGCCAACGGGGGTAGACCCGGGGCCCCGGCACAAAGGGCCATAATTATGATTTAGGATTTTTGTCTGATATGGCATAGCGGGCACACCCGGGCATGCTCACTTTGCTCGGTAAAGGTGGCCCCAGCATTGAGGGCTCGCTGTATCCTTTGGGGAGACCGGACGATATGGCTGCTTGCCCAGGTAATCAAGTTCACCATGTCATAGGAATTGCGGGGTGGATTCTGGATCGCCTGAGCCCGAACCGCCTCAGCCTCTTTCCCGGTTATGCCGGCCTGCCGCAGCAACTCCTCGAGCACACCAGCTCGTTGCTCGGCGGGTATACGCTCCTGGATCATCTCGCGATACCGGTTTACGAAGTCTCCTACCGACTGGTATGCCGCCTGGACAGACTGCCTGAACCACTGCCAGACATGGTCACCCTCGCCACCGCCACCGGAGTATTGAGCCAGTACAACCTTGCTGGTCGCACCGTTGGTACAGACCAGGCGCAGGATATAGCTCTGCACCGCCGGCATTACTGTATTGATGGGACTGAAAGTAACCACGGCACCGGCCCGCACCAGGTCGCCCCGGCGGACCGCCTGTTCCTGAGCGCCGGTGATCTCCAGGGCCACAGTATAGTTCGGCAACATCGTGACCCGGTGATAATCACACCTGTTGATTGCCCGCTCGATGGTGGTCAGCACCCTCTCGACCGGCAGGTTTCTCACCCCGCGATACTCGGAGAAGTTCTGCACTTCATCACCGTCGAGGAGCAAGTTGTACCTTTCTTTCCGGCCCAGGAGTTCGGTGGCTACCCTTCCGAACAGTTCCGGGCTGAGCTCCTGGCATAGTTTCTGCGGCAGACCCACGAAATTCGTCAGCGCCTTCGTGCCATCCTTGCTCAGCGGGACCAGCAGCCCGCCGCTGCCGGGCCTTATGACGACCTGGCCGGGCTGAACAAGCACTCTTGTCCGGGGCGTGTGCTCCACCTGTCTCACCGTGGTATGAGCAATAGGCTCAAGTTTTTCTAATACTTCTACTCTATTCAATTTTTGCCTCCTTTCTATGTTTTTATGCCGTTGATCTAGCATTCAGTCATGGCAACACCTCCTTTCACTAATACTAATCCCACGGCCGGCATTTTTCGTTGCATAAGCAAAAACGGGAGAGCAAGTCTCCCGTTTTTGGTCAATAATGTTGCAGTGCCTTAATGAGTCAAAGTTGCTTGCAGCTCTTCAAACCTCTTTAACAGCATGCGTATCTCCCTGTGCCATTATTGGCACGATTCGTGTGCTCATTGGCACGCGCAATAATATCGAGCCGTCCTTCGTTACGGCACCTTTCCTCGATTCTTTTACCCTGGGCGACAATTGCCCTTAATTTCTCAGGATCTTTAGGGCCGTAGTTGCCCGGCTCCCCATCCAGTATCCTTTGCGCGATAATGCCATCGACTATCGCTCTGAATAGCGCTCCATCCTTATACATATTGCACACCTCCTTTCTTGTGTTCATTGGTAGCAGTCTTTCTGTGAGGCTTATATCCTGACGCCTTGTATCTGAATGTCCTTGAATATCCGAGACAGTTTGTCGGACCACCACTCCGGCAGTTTATTGTTGCATTGCAGGAATGCGAAATTCTCCATGTCCAGCACCAGGCACGCTTTCTTCTGAGCCACCGGTCCATTGATTGCCCTGAAGAAATCGTATGCTTTGGTGGTGAAGTCCGCCATTTCGTCCCGCTCCCACAATTGGTGGGCATAGGTCGGCCGCTTCCAGATGATGCGGTGGACAGCCGTGCAGACGTTGAGGTCCAGCTTTCTTGAGTAGTGGCTTATGAAGAGGATAAGCTGCTCCCGCTGCCCGGCAATGGCCAGCAGCTCGTCCAACTCCACAGCATCACCGCTCTGGCTTCTCCGGGCATGGGCCGATTGTGCTGCCTCGTCATAGATCACCACTACCCGGTCCTGCCACTGGCCCTGCTTGGTTGTTACCTTCATCCAGGAAGGCACAATGCGTTGCAGGGCTTTTCTCTGTTTCTCGTCCATTCGTGGCATGTGGAGTATGGCCGGCAATTTGCGCCGGCGGTGTATCTCGTTGGCGATCTCATGGGCAAGTCCAGTTTTGCCCGTCCTGATGTCGCCCATAATCATCACCACGCCCGGGTAAGGAATTACCGAGTAGAGGCTAACCTTCCTGGGTGGCGACATGATCACCCTGGCATACTCATCACTCTTTTGCAGTCGATACTTCTTGAGCTTGTTGGTGTGACTTTCTTTTGGCGTCAAATTTACCCCCTTTCTTTCGGGCTAAATTCACATAGTCGGAGAAGGGGTTGGGCCTGTGAAACTGCCCAACCCTGTTGAGATGGACCCAAATTGTTGCCCAGTATCCAAAGCTTTGAAACTTATATAGGGACAGGCTTTTATGAGCCTTTGTCTCAGCCTCACCGAGCTCCCGCTCTAGCCGGGCCTTGATAGCAGTTGCTTCGTCTACCGCGTTTATAGGTGGTAGCTTCAGTTTGCATTGCTTCCGGATGATATTTCACCCCCTTCTCTAATATATTTCGGGCTTAACTGCCCGGGAAAGGGTCGGACAAAGTGTCCGCCCTGTCCGGCCCTTGTCCCGGATAGTTAAATCACCACTCCACGTGCATTGGCATGAGCACGTGCACTGTACCGTTCTGTTTGACGACTCCTGGAGATTGGGCATTCTTGGTCCGCAGGGTAATGGGGCCGCTTGCCCTGGCCAGTACATCCTTGAAATATCTGGCATCAAAGGCAATCTTAACCCTGCCCTTTGCCGGCACTTTGGCCTCAGTCTCACCCTTCTCATCGTTCTTAGTTGATACGACGAGATTGCTCCCCTTCGTCCGCAACCGCACGGCATTATTGTCCGGCAGGGTGATTGCGGCCAGGCTCAAGGCATCCTTCAGCGCTGCGCTGTCCACCGTCAGGGGCGAGCCATTCTTGGGAATGACCTGCTTGTAATTAGGATACGTGCCATAGGTGAACATGGTAGTCAGCACCAGGCCATCACCGATGAAGCTGATATACTTCTCATCCCTGTGAATTGAGACTTTGCCGGGCATCAGCTTCTCGATGAGCTGGACCGCCTTCCCGGGCACGATGGTCTGCGCCAGTTGTCCCTTCACCTTGACGGATGTTTCCGCCAGGCGAAAGCCATCGGAAGCAGCCAGTGCTATCCTGCCCTTATCAGGAGTGAAGCAAACACCAGTGAGAACTGGCCTTGACACATCCTCTTTGGCCATAGCATAGCTGATTCCCTTCAGTGCGCTGGCCAGGCCAGTTACCTCAGCGGCCTTGCCCTCTACCCCTAGCGCGGGTGGGAAGTTCTCGGCCTCAAAGCCCTCGAGGGTGGTAGTAGCCTCAGCCTCTATCTTCAGAAATTTCTTGTTCACCAGAGATAGAGCGACTGTGTCGGCTTTCGTTCCCTTCAAGAAGGCTTCCAGCGCTCGAGGCGGTACGGCTACTGCCCCTTGACGTGTAACAGTAGCCTTGCAGCTTGCTGTTAGCATGACGTCCAGGTCAGTACCGACAAGTGTTACCTCTCCGCCGCCTGCCCGGATTAGGACCGAGGTGCATACTGGCAACAGATGCTTCCCCGGTACCGCGGACTTGACCTTGCCCAAGGTCTCCAGGAGTGCCATACGCTGAGTCGTCGCTCGCATAGAGCGCCCCCTTGTTAAGTTATTAGCCCCGTTAGCGCCACCCGAGCTGCACCACTTGGCGGTGGGGCCATGCAGCCCTGGGGAGGACGATGCTTCCACCAATACAACTAATCCGACCAGGCTGAATATCTGTTACTTCATGACTTGAGTTAGCTTGTCTGGTTCTCTAGATGTGGCTTCTTGCCAGCTTACGATTGACATGGTAGCCAGCCTCGAGCATAGCCAGCTTGTCCATCACCTTTGAATATGGCTTGCGGCGATGCCTGTCGATCGCCTGATAGCATCCCTCGCAGACCCGAATGCCATCTGGCGTGTAAACTCGTAGACGTATCAAGCCAGGAACGGAAGCTCCGCAGTATTCGCATATCATCTATTCCCCCTTTACGATTTTATTTCTTCAAATAGCACTCCTCATGGAATATCGAGTTGGCATCATCGTATGGGTCAAAGGCCACCGTATCCTCTGTGGAGTTGAAGCGGCCACGTGTCACAGTGACGACGACTACTCGATCACTGTCCTTGATGTCCTTGCCACACTTGAAGCACTGTGCATCCGTAAATGCTCCCATAATTCACCCCCTTATTAAGTTACTTGGGGCTGAACGCCCCGCTGCGGGCCACCAAGTCACCCTGGTGGCCCGAGGGCCGAGCGTTTAGCTCTTGGGCTTGATCACGTTGAAGTTGACCTTGAGGTCAGTGCCTTCAACGCCGACAAAGCCGCCAGTGGTAGCCACCACCAGGCTCTTACCACTTGAGCTGAGCGTGCCCTTCTCGAGTGTGACGGTGATGGTGAGTTTGTTACCTGTGACTTTGAACTCCATTGTATGCACCCCCTTTTATGTTATTTCGCAAAACTCAAGCATAGACGCTTGAGCTTCTTGACCTGGTCACGTGTGAAGCCAGAACAATACGTATCGAGGTTGATTAGTTTGCTCTTCGGCAGCTTGTCAGGATCACGCCTCACAAGCTGTGGCTCCAGCTTGTCGCCGCCATCCTGATAGAAGGCGACTGTCACCCCTCGATACGTCACATATCGAAAGGCCGTCGGCTGGCGCTTGCGGCGCTTCTCCGCCTCGTATTGAGCCTGGCAATTCTTGCAGAACCCCCGCTCCGTTGAGGCTGGGCGAAGTCCGCAAATATGGCATTTGCGTACTTTTGTCTTCGCCATACTTCACCCCCTTGTTGCATTCTTGAGGCTTCTAGCCCCACCGCTGGCCGCCAACCGTTGCTGGCGGCCAGTACGTGGAATCAGAAACAAAGCTCCCCCGACCGCATAAGTCGGGGGGCTGAACCCTGCGTCTTGCTCCTTCTGACAGTCCGCACATCACACACATCACGATGAGTCCACCTGGGACTTTTGCAGGCGGAAAACTCTCATGGTCGGTAAGAGCCATTTGGGGCTTGCTACTGCCCCTGCTGACGGCCCAAACATACATCCCGCTTGCCCGCACGTTGCCTCTTAAACTAAGGACGTGGGAAGAACGTATGCCTGGCTAATGTCGGCTGCGCTCCGTTCTCTTGAGGCTGGGGGAGAGTCGCCCCACAGCCGTGCCATGAGCTGCACCCACCGTGTTGCCAGTCCACCGTTGACGATGGCGCACTACAACAATCGCACCTCGGCCCCTTAACGTCGGACGGGACGGCGACTGATTCGCACGCCGCACGCTAGGTTGATTTAGGCCAACCAGTCCCCGTAGCTTGACCTCGCACCACGGCTAGAGCCAGGACTGAGCCTTATCCCGCAAGCTATGTTTGGATTGCACTTATGCCTGGCGTTCAGGCCATAGGCTTGCGGTTAGCCAACAGATAACCATTGGCGTTTTTCGCCCTGTGTCCGGCCTTTGGCTCAAGTGTCCGTGTCCCCCACCTCACTATTGAGGTCAGCCCCAAGCGTTGCGAGTATGGGCACGGATTAGGATTCCTCGGCCGTTCACAAAGCATTGGCCGTTGCGGCAATAGCAAAGGGCGGCCGATTACTCGGCCGCCCCATTGCCACCGCTCACAGTGTAGCCTATCCGATAACTGGCAATATCTGTTACATTTAGCTATGAATTAGCTTTGCGATTGTTTGAGCGGTTTAGTTGATTATTAGCTTGTATCCCTCGGTTTTCACCCAACGATTAAGCCTTTGCCGTTCGGTGTTGTTAAGCGTGCCGCTCGATTTCGGTTTGCCCGCTTTGCGCCTTCGTGGTGCACCCAGCGGTTTGCCTTGAAGCCGCTTCAGTATCAACGGCTTAATATCTGCTGGCAACCTTTGCCATAGCCGTTTAGTATCAAGGCGATCGATCTGTTTGCGCTCGAATTCGATTTCGCCGACAAGCAATTCTGCCAATTCTGTCTCTTCACCGTCGGCATCGGTTATCGTCTCTGACAGATAGCCTTGGCAATACTGGCTATGTAGCTTGTACTTTTGCCACCAGTTCTGCCAGTCACGCCTGGCTATCGTATAGGCGAAGGCCGCATCGGTTGTGCCGCTGGCCAGGATTGCCGTAGTTAATTCCTGAAACATATCTTGCCGCTCACTGTGCGGCACTTTGCGGCTGAAAACATAGGCTGCTTCAACCGCCAGTTTGGCATTATCATCCATGCCTTCGAGTGATTGCCTTGTAGCTTGTACCAAATCCAGATACGTTTGATCGTCCTCGAAATTGGCAAAGCTACCAATAGCCGCCTTTGTCACGTCTTGATAGCTGGCAACTGTTAATATTTCGTTCATGTTAACCCCCCTAGATTCATATACTTCGTCAGCTATCGGATGGCCAATGTCTATATTCAATTGTTAACGTACGGTCAAAGAATATTTTGTCAATGTCAGCTATATTAGTATGCTTTACAAAAGAGCCTTTAGGAAAGGAAAGGAAGTAATTACTTTTTTGGTCAACGATGAAATCGTAAAATCAGATTGAAATCTTACGATTGAGCGTTGCTTCTATCACAGCGAGGCAAACGAGTGCGCTATGGTGAAAGAGTAAGCTCGCTACTTGCTTCCCACAGGCATGGACAAGACCGATGGCAGGCGTCCTTGGGCTAAGAGCCCCGAATCATTATATGGTTAGGAATGGGACTGGGCACAGGGGCGATAATAGCCTTGTTAGCATATCTGTTACTGGTGAGGAAGAGGCCGAGTACAATAGATATCGGCATGGCAGTATCGCCTGTGCTTTGCAGACACTGATTCGTAAGCAAATCCCTCCTAAGCCAGTCAGCTTTTAGCGAAGCTCGGGATGTGCTGCCCGAATCGGATCCTCGAAAGCACCCATTCAACACACAGACATCCTGTTTTCTCAGTGTTTTTGACCCTCATTTTGCCCGGGCAGTATCTTGATACTAGCCAGCGATTTCGACCCTTTGACCGCCCTGTAATTACGGGGTTCTGGACCCGATTAGGCGATTTTTGATGGAGGCTCTGGCTTATCCGGTCCTTCATTTTTTGCCTTTGCTCCGCGGATAGGTTCACCGGAGCTCTGGATGTGTTACCGCGATCGGGTCCTCCCAGGCCCGCACTTCAGCCGTGCCCTTGTCAGTCAATCTGAAGAACCGTTTGTCTTCAAGAAAATCGTAAATAGGAGCCTCGCGTTTATCTACCGGTTCAACTAGCCCGAGGAGTTTGAACCAATGCCAATACTTCGCAAAGGAGTTATAGGTGCAGCCCCTGATAGGTTTATCGCCAATCTCGATGCGCTCCTTATTGATAGCTTCGAGGTTTCGCCGGAGCGCATAAAAAACGTCTGCACAACAACCCTCGCCGTGTTCTGTCAAATACTGCCTGGTGAAGAGCCCGGGCCTGTGTTCCGAGGCAGCCCTCCCCCAGGGGACGCCTATTTGAGGAGGATTTGGTGGCTTTCTTTGCCGTGTTGAATCCCCCATTGTTTTCTTAATCTTTCGCTCTTTCATCTTCCCAAATCTTGTCATAGTCCTCGTGGAGGTCAGCGGTTGACCACTGAAGGTAAACGCTGGTTGTAGTTGGGGAGGCGTGCCCGAGTATCTTTTGCAGTCGCTCTATACTCATACCCTTTTTTACGCAATAGATGGCGAAGCTGTGTCGTAGGACATGGGGGTGTAAGTTTCTGTGTTTAGAAATGGCCGGATCGCCAATCTCCGTAATGCCAGCTTTTCGTCCCAACTTCCAGAAGATTTGGTCCACCCTCTGCCTGGTAATCGGGAAAAGCAGGTCTCCCTTGTAAGGAAACCTTTTTCGCCATCGTAAGTACTCTCTGACCATGTCCAGTGTACCCTGGTCAATCGGTATAATCCTTCTCCTTTCAACTGCCTTACCATCCTTCTTTCTCATCTTCTGTACCTTGATAACAAGGGCTCTGTTATCAAAGTCTATGTCAGCAACTCTTAACCCGATGAGTTCCGACACCCTTATGCCGGTTCGCCAGGGGATGCGGACGAGCAAAACATCCCTCGGGTTCGTCGCAACAGCAACCAGCCGCTCGACCTGTTCGGGAGACAGATATGCCTTTAAGTCACGAATGGGAGTTACCTGTGTCATTTCATGGTCGTTGGAAACCTATACGCGGCCAGCATGTGGCATCCCTGGTAAGTGTTGCATCGCATTTCAGTGTTTCGACCTCCTATAATCCGCTGCAGCGTTGTTGACCACCCTAGCCATGAGTTTGTCTGTAAAACGGCTCTGAAGTCTATCCGATAGCTCTGAGAAGTCCCTGTTCGTGATGAGGACCGTCGGCTTGGCAGTAGCAAACCGTGATGTCATGAGTTCGTCAAACTTCGCCCGTTCCCAATCACTGCCATACTCCACACCGTAATCATCGATGGCAAGGAACAATATCTCCTTGAACTTGCGTATAAGATCGTCCGTCTGGTTGCTCTTGATGGCCTCTCGCAGAATAGAGAACAGGTCCGCGGCCAGTATCATACGCACATCTAACCCTCTGGCCCTCACCTCTCTTACAATAGCATTGCAGAGATGGGTCTTTCCATTACCTGGACGCCCATAGATGAGAAGCCAGATAAACTTAGCCTTGCCATAAGCCAAGGCCTTGGCGCACCGCAATGCTTCTTCTGTTCCTCTCACAGGCTGAAAGCTATCAAATGTTTGTACTGCCACGTCTCCTTTCACACTGTGCCGTACACTGTCCTGCAGGCAGCCCGGCTCACGGCAGGGTACTACGCGCGAGTAGATTACCTCTCCTCCTTCACGTGGGTTAAGGAAGCCGGCGCCCTTGCACACATGGCAATCGGGGTCCGGCCGATACGGGAGGCCGTGCCATTCGTCATATGCTTCAGTCGTCATACTCGGGAGTCGGCGTGTATTTTGGCGGGAGTTCCCTCGACCAACGGCCTTTATGACCCCTGTTGCGCGCTCCATTGTGACCTCCTTTCTTACCAACGTCCTCGTTAACCCAAGTCATACTCACGAAATCTCCACTCTTGGCATCCACCTTCTCCTTCCAGCATGCCATCACTTCCTCCCTTGTGAAGCCGCGGTCCAACATTCGCCTTATTGCACGTCCCTCCTTACCATAGCTAGGAATCGGGTCTTTGCTGATGCTATCTGGGTATCCAAAGTAACTTTTCATCTCGGCAAAGACTTCACCCACTCTTGGGTCAGGCGAACCCTTCTGTTTTTTCGCCGGGGTTTGTTCCCCTCTTTCATCTTTGTGTTCCGACTTTACGGTGGGTAATGGCTCCCCGTCACACACTTCTGTTTCGCTTTCTTCTTGGGGAGACGGCGTTTTGCGCCGTCCCCCTTTAAGGGGGCTTGCCTTTGCTAGACTAACCTTCTCTTCACTGTGGTCACCATCGGTTGCCTTCTGGTTGCCATCTGGTTGACACATGGTTGCAATCTGGTTGTCTGATGGGTGAGAACGAGTCGTTATCTGGTTGCCTGCATCTTCGTAACCGGGTAGCTTTGACTGGTTATAGCGATCCTTCCTTATGTGTTGGTGTTCACTCCAACCGGGGATATCCAAGTACTCTTGGCCGTTCCTGCCATAGACCCTGATGAGGCCGAGTTCATCGCACTTGTCTCTTAGCTCCCGTACCTCGTGCTCCGTCTTGTCATCGTATGGAAAGATGAGCGCTCTCAGATACCGGGGGGAAGCCTTCAGCCTGCCGTCGTCATCTGCATTGCTGAAAGTGCCAATAAACAACAGGCGTCCAGCATCAGGAAGGTTGGCCACCTTTTCGTTCCTCCATATCTCGGGGCTGATCATGCGCCGTGGCATCGGTACTCCTCACAGTTACACTTGGACACTGGTCGTCGGTGCATGAGGGGGACCAGCGATTGACTCGGCATAGTGCCCCAGGTTCCACCGCGATAGAGGTCGCCAAATCGCATACGCTCCTTCCTTTCAAGGGTGGCGAGCCCGACTGGCAGGCCAGACTTGTTCGGCCTCTGGCAATGAACCTCGATTGTTGCCGCTGCTCTTTTCGGCTTCCGGGATCAAGGCATCCAGTACGGCCCTCAACTTCTGCAGGTCAAATCTGTCGATAATCGCAACCACAGGGTCGATTACCTCGCTGTCGTGCAGTCTGCCTTCTGCCCTGTCCAGGGCGGTCCGCTTGAAAACCCGAAGGAGACGTTCATTGTCGAGCCGGCACACCGTTAGGCCGGCCGCTTCCTGTCCGTACTTCAGCTCAAGCCAAGTCTTGTTCATGCGCACCTCGACTAACAAAGAAGGGCAGAGACTTTGCCTCTACCCTCTATATGCGCTTAAGAGCCCGGTTTTGTTACGTTTCTGAGGTCCTACCCCTCCTGCTGCAGGCTAATTGTTCGCTTATCCATGAGAGATCTTCATATTCTTACGTTAGGCTAACTATCTCATTCCTCGTCCTGCATGCGAACGACATTCTTCAGCTTCTGGGTGAAATCGTGTTTCAGCTTCCGAGCACTTCCCTCTGAGCAGGGTCTACCCAACTCGCTCTGCAGTATCACAGCAAGTTCTTTGCTATCCTTCTCATAGTGCTGCGCGATCAGTTGCTGTCTTGGTGTTAGCTTGCCTGCCTTCTTGCAGAGCCGGTCAACCTTCTCCTTGAGCAAGGCTTGCCGTTCAGTCTCCATCTGCTCGTCCTCATACGCTGCAATGCTGTCGCGCTCGACTGCCTGCTGCAGCAGGCAGCTTTGCTTGCCTTCCGGCATCTTAGAATCGTAGTCTGGTAGTATTTTGGCGCTCAGCTTCTCATCATCCTCTCGGCATCGTCTGCGAATCTCTTCCACTGTCATGCCCTCGGCCGACCAGTCGCGAGGTACTTCTATGCCTCGGGCTCGATTCTCACTGCGGACATAGCTGGCTCTCCCGTGCTCACGAGCAGTCCTCAGATACGGAACAAGTCCTCCACTGAGAGCCCCAGTGAGACCCTGGGGCGCCGGGTTCTTGTCGGTGTAGTCATCAATACCCTTGCTCAGACTGATGAGTTCCGCTTCGTCGTCGTCTCTGGTGATATGCTGAAGTGATGGTTGTCTATCGGGTCTATAGCCGAATCTCCGAGTCGGGGTTAAGCGATACAAAACAACTATCACGCGGTTGCGGTCGCCCCCCCAGCCATAGCGTGCGCCATACTCATCAGCAAGAGCCTGGGCCTCTGGGCAGTTCCGTATTGCCTCCAACACGGCTCGAGATCTCTCTGGATCGCTCAGTAACGCGTCCCTCATTTGCAGACCGAAAGACCATGCCAGGTCACCACATAGCTGCTGCACCGCTTGATCATAGCGGTCATGCGGGATGTTTTCAGATTGTGTGCTCAGCAGGGTACATGCTTCACTTAGACACGCCTTCGCATACTGCCAGAGCTCCAGACAACTGCGCTCCGTAAGGTATGGCTCTGTCTCTTCGGTTAGTTCTTTGTCACTGGCGGCCATCACTTCCATACAGTGTCTGGCGACCCCCATCTCTCCGTTGAACAGGGCGTTCAGGTATCTCACATGGGCCTGCTCTCTGAGGAACTCCGGAGACGCCGCGAAGACGGCAAGCTGCGCCGCCATTACTTCGTCCGGGAGTTGATCAATTATGGTCATGAAAGTGCCTGCCGCTGCCTTCAGCCATCTCAGACGCATCGCGAACCGCCCCCATGCGCTTGCCAGTCTGCCCCCCCAGAGCTGAGCGATAATCCGCACGCTCGCCAGGTCGGAGTTGCTCAGGTTTCGCTCGACGTCCTGTCCCAAGCCCCGTATGAACTCCCAGCAGTATAGGCCGTACCAATCGGAGAGTCCGCGGGCAAGCTCACGTTCCTCGTCATCATCTACCAGGCTCGATCCGTGTCCGGACAGTGGCAGCGGCGAGAGATCCCGCAGGACATCGTGAAGACGTACGATGTTGCGGCTCTTCTCTTGTGGAGCGGACAGTGTCTGCGGCTGAAAAAGGAGGTCGACGAAGTCGTCGGCCGCTTGCCGGCGGTCGAATATCCAGTCTGCCTTGGCCATTGATGTCCTATTGAACAGTCTAACTCAATTCTGGCGGGAGATTCAATACAGAACTGTCGCCGCGAGTCAGCTGTGTGTGACCGGTCATCCCTGTCACATGTTGCCTCGTCTATTCGTCCCCTTTGTCTTTCTTGTTAGCTTCAGCTCAAGCCGGTCCATCGGTGAGAACAGCCGGTGTTTGGTCGCTACATCCCCTTCCGCGAGATGTACGTACCTGGCCACCATCTGTATACTCGTATGGCCCAGTATTCGCATGAGCGAAAGGATGTCCCCACCATTTACCAAATAGCGTGTCGCGAATGTATGTCGCAGGAGGTGGGCATGCAGTCTGGTGATGCCTGTCTTCAACTTCAGTCGAGAGAACATGAGTTTGAGGGCATTCTCATTCATTGGCCTGCCCTCGGTTGTTAGGAAGAGATTGTCATTGTCAGGGTACAACGGTTCCGGGCGGAAGTGATAGATATACCGTTGCAGGTACTTGTGCGCTTTCCTTCCAATCGGCACTGGTCTCTCTTTGTTCCCCTTGCCTCTCACCACAAGCTGTCCCAGTTGCAGGTCTACCTTCTCACGTTGGAGATTGGCTACCTCTCCAATTCTCAACCCCGAATCGAGCATGAGCCATACCGCTGTCAGGTTTCTGGCTCCTGTCTCCGTGTCTATGTTGAAGCAGGATGCGATCTTAGATATCTCTGCGTCGGTTAACAGTCTGATGTCAAGACTGGGTGCCTTGGGCACTTTGAGCCGGGAGAGGAAATTCTCCCCCGCGTAGCCCTCCCTGTGTAACCAGGAGGCGAAAGCCCTCAAGGTTCTAACGTGACCCTGGACCGAATGGTCCGACAGCGGCTCGTCACGGACCGGCGTGTATGGATGCCCCGCGAACTTGTGATGTCCATCTTGCAGGTAAAGGATGTACCGTCGGACAACCGTGATGTCAAGGTCTCCCACTAGTGTGGAGTGCCTGTGGAGCTTGAGCCAAGCCTCAAAGGCTCTTAGGTTGGCCAAATACCAGGAAACAGTCTTAGGGCTCTTGTTCTCGCTTCTCAGGTCCACGACATAATGTTCGACCAGAGTGCTCAGCGGGATTATGGATTTATTCACTTCTGCCCACTTCAGGTTCCTACTGGGGCGAAGCTCAAGCGGACTATGGCCAGCTAAGGTTAGAGCTTCTCTCCCTACCCTATATGATGCGCAGAGACGCTGACCTTTCGTTACCTTTTGTGGGTCATGTCGCCGTTTCTTTGCGGTGCCTTGAGCAGGCTCCACCGTAGCGTTCCGCAACCTCGCACTCGGTTGCCCTGCCCTTTCGCTTGTGATACTGCCTCTGACTGCGCGTGCTTTTCTCATAAACAACTCACCTCCCGAGTTCTGTGTCTCGGGAGGTGAGGTAGTCAGCGTCTCAGTTGACAATCAGGGTGTCGATTCTGCTGTTCGGCGCGTGTCTCCTATCTGGGAGTCTACTCTCTTATTAAAAGTCAGGTGCTCTACCAGCTGAGCTAACGGCCCATGACTGTGTAACTACGGGCAACCTATTTTTCCACCGTCAAGAGATTGGAAATGTAGCAGGCGAAAGCGGGGTGAATGTCGCAGACAAATCCACTGTCCACTGCCTCTACAGAAAAGGTTACCCTGTTTGGCTTCCTGAGGGGATCGCCAAATTTATTAAGCCCCATTTCATCCCAGGGCATGTTGTGGCCTAATATCTCCAACAGGCCCTTAACATCCCTGGGGTCTTCCAATATCACCTCAAAAGGGAGATGTTGTGATAACCCTTTGAGTTGTTTGTCGTCTAGCTTTATCCTCATTTTCTGAGTCCCGTTTCCAGTGGTTATGCCTATCAACACAGCGGGTGATGGGATTCGAACCCACGACGTCTTACTTGGGAAGCAAGCACTCTACCGCTGAGTTACACCCGCACTTAACTATATTATCAGATGGAACGAACATTAATGTCAAGGACGGATTGTGGGATCTCAGTCATATTCTCAACCCCGACCGACCAAAATGTTACTGCATCTGGCCCCGTTAATCTCCTACGATGTTACCTGCCTCAAGAAACCTAAATGGCTTTGTCCATGCGTGGCATCTTTCCAGCCTCGTCCTGTCGCCGGCCTAATTGAAAGCTTCCTTTGTTTCCATCCTTTCTATTATACTAAGGGCGATGACAGCCGGAGCGATAGAATGGCTTGATGGCAAGCTAAGGATACTGGACCAGAGTAAGCTTCCCCGGGAGCAAATCTTTGCCGACCTGGAGAATTACCTGGATGTGGTTCTGGCTATTAAGGAAATGAGGGTTCGGGGAGCACCGGCAATTGGAATTGCTGCTGCTTACGGCATCGCCCTCGGCGCATCAGGTATTAAAACAGAAGACAAGGGTGAGTTTCTTGTCAGGTTGAACGAGATCATGCAGACGTTTGCTGCGTCGAGGCCCACCGCAGTCAATCTTTTTCAATCCATTAACAGGATGAGGAAGGTTGCCGGGCGAGATTCGGTTGCCGGAATAAGAAAATCGCTGGTCAACGAAGCAAAACAGATCCATGAGGAAGAAATAATAGCGACCGAGCAGCTTAGCCAGCTCGGAGCTGAGCTTATCAGAGATGGTTACACTGTGCTTACTCATTGCAACGCCGGTCCTTTGGCCACCGGGGGCTACGGCACTGCCCTGGGTGTAATCAGGGCCGCTCGGGAGCGGGGGAAGAAGGTGAGCGTCTTTGCCACGGAAACACGCCCCCTTCTCCAGGGAGCCAGGCTCACCACCTGGGAACTAATGCAGGAAGGCATCCCTGTAACTTTGATTACCGATTCCATGGCCGGCCATTTTATGCAGCAGAAGCGGATAAACTGTGTCATTGTCGGCGCCGACAGGATTGCTATCAACGGCGATGTCGCTAACAAAATTGGCACCTATACGCTGGCTGTACTGGCCAAGGAAAACGATATTCCTTTTTATGTTGCTGCTCCCACAAGCACTATCGACCCTTCTTTAAGCTCGGGGGAAGAAATCCCGATTGAAGAGCGAACGCCTGAAGAGGTCACTCATATTCAGGGGATACCCATTGCTCCGGAAGGGGTGGGAGCAGCCAATCCTGCCTTCGACGTAACTCCGTACAGTTATGTAACCGCCATAATCACTGAGAAGGGGATAATGGAGGCGCCTTACCCAGAAGGGCTGAAAGGGTTTGGCTTGAAACTTGCGTAGTTGCTCTATTCATGAAGCGACGGCACTGGAATCACATAATGGTGAGCAATCATTTCCCGGGCGATACTGGAACAAATCGGTGGAAGATGCTGGATATGGTAGAGAAATGGTTTGTGCCGCTGATTCAATAGGCAGAGATGGGCTCTTTGTCGGTGATGACTTTTGTGGTTGTGGCCAACTCTTGGCGAATATGCTTGGGGATGGTGAACATGGCTCGATGGGTGAGTCCATCGTAGGACTTCAGCTTCTTTGATATTCTTGCTGAAATTCTAGCGTCAATCTCCTCGGCAGTCAGTTCAGAAGGGTCAAGGCTTTGAGAGGCCGAGACAAAGCCCCATAAGCTCAGAAACGAAGGCACGTGGACCTGATAGGGGCGGGCTACGGGGAAAACGTTTCTCAAGGTACTGGCAATAGCGGTGAAATTATCCAGGTTTCTCCATTCGGCAGGTTCGGCCTGCACCGCCATAATGCCATCACGCCCCAGTCGGTGTTTGAGTGTCTGGTAAAATTCCCGGGTGTATAGCAAGCGGGCCGGCCCTTCTTCCAGAGGGTCAACCAGGTCAATAATGATAACATCGAAATGGGTGCCACTTTCCTCGAGATACTTTCTGGCATCGGCGAAATGAACCTCTGTCCTGGGGTCATCGAAGGCATTCTGGTGCCAGGAAGGCAGGAAGCGGCGACAAATGTTAACAACTTCTTTGTCAATATCTACCATGACAGCTTTCTTTACCGTCTTATGTGTCAGCACTTCCCTTAAGGTGGCACCCTCACCACCGCCGGCAATAAATACCGTCTCTGGATGGGGATGTGTGAGCATAGCCGGGTGCACCAGAGCTTCGTGGTAAACGAACTCATCCGCCTCGCTGGACTGAATCTTGCCGTCAAGGATAAGACAGAGACCAAAGCTACCTGTGCTGACGATATCTACGGATTGAAACTCAGTTCGCCCCGAGTATATCTTCTCCTTAATGCTATGCAGCACAGTGAGGTCAGGACTTATATAGTCAGAAAACCGTTTATGTTTATCAGGATCGCCATCTTTCATTTTGCGCACCTGGCCTGGCTAGTCTCCATAATTCCCCGACGAAGCTCGATCAGCGAGTGATTCTGCGCCCCCAGCTTCTCGGTTATCAATCTGGCAGCCGTTTCAGGGTCTACGTCCTCGCCACATGTAAAGACGTCAACGGCGGCATACTGATACTCCGGCCAGGTGTGAATGGCAATATGTGATTCAGCGATATTAATCACTCCGCTCACTCCGTAAGGGGAGAAATGATAAAAGGACTCGCCCACTACGGTAGCGCCACTCTGAATGGCAGCTTCGTTGAGACAATGTTTAAGAAAATCTAGGTCATCTAGCACCCCCTCATTGCAGATTCTTAGTTCTAGTAGCAGATGTCTTCCAAGCGCATTCAAATCACCTTCCCTCCTTCAGGATTTAGATTTGCGATGGAGCCCTCTGGGCACCAGGCCAAATTCTATATAATGTTGGCCCTTTTATCAATACCTCAAGAGTTTCTGCTACAATAACCGGGGGCGAGGAGCATGTCGGCACGAGAAGAGTTGGTTACGGTGCGTATTGCCAGCCAGATGGAGGCGCAAATAATCAAGGGACGGCTGGAGAGCGAAGGCATACCTGTTCTCCTGAGCTACGAGAGTGCCGGCCTGGTTTACGGGATTACCGTGGATGGGTTGGGCGAGGTGAAGGTAATGGTACCCGAGCATCTGGCAGAGGAAGCTAAGGAGATTCTGGGAGCAGTGTAGAAGAAGAGATGGCCTCAAGATTAGAACGCATAACCGAGCAGCGGCTGGATAGCCTGAGCAGGATGCGGGCCTTGGGTGTGGACCCTTATCCCCATTCCTATCGTCCCAGCCACGCTATTGGAGAAGCAGCATCTCTTTTTGAGCAGCAAGAGGAGAGCGCTCAGAACATTATCCTGGCTGGCCGCATTATGGCCAAGCGGTCTATGGGTAAGATGTCCTTTCTTGATATTCGTGATAGCTCGGGGAAGATACAGCTTTCTCTGCGGTATGACCTTCTGGGTGTGGAGCGGTACGAATTTCTCCAGGATATGGATATTGGCGACATTATCGGGGCACAGGGAAAGCTTTTCCGAACAAAAGCCGGAGAGCTTACCCTGGAGGTATCCGATTTCGCCGTGCTCTGTAAATCCCTGCGCCCATTGCCAGAGAAATGGCACGGGCTGGCCGACGTAGAAAAACGATATCGGCAGAGATATCTGGACCTCCTTTCCAACGACGAGACCAGGAGTGTTTTCACTTTGCGCAGCAGGACTATCAGTGCCGTAAGGAGCTTCCTCGATGAGCGGGGATTCATGGAGGTAGAAACCCCGGTGCTTCAGCCACATGCCGGTGGGGCACTGGCACGCCCCTTTATTACCCATCATCATGCCCTTGATGTAGACCTCTATCTACGGATTGCACTTGAGCTCCACCTCAAGAGACTGGTAATAGGCGGTTTTGACAAGGTCTATGAAATGGGACGGGCCTTTCGCAACGAAGGCATTTCTATCAGACATAACCCGGAATTCACCTTGCTTGAGTGTTATCAAGCTTATAGCGATTACAACGACATGATGAGATTAGTGGAGGAGATGTTTGTTCATATAGCTCACAGGGTTCTGGGCGATACCAGGATTGCCAGCAATGGCAAGACCATTGATTTCGGTCTCCCCTGGCAAAAGCTTCCTCTGCGTGAGGCGATAAAGAATCATTGTGGCATTGATTTTGAAGAGTATCCAGACGCGGCTTCCCTGAGGTCAAGGATGGTGGAACTGGGAATGGAGGTCGACCCAAACAAGGGGAGAGGCAGGTTGGTGGACGAACTGCTTTCCACTTTCGTTGAGCCAAAGCTCATCCAGCCAACCTTCCTTCTGGACTATCCAGTGGAAATGTCACCTCTGGCTAAAAGGAAGCGAGGCGATGACCGGCTGGCAGAGCGGTTTGAGGGCTTTGTGGCTGGCATGGAGATTGCGAATGCCTTCACTGAGCTTAATGACCCCCTGGAGCAAAGGGAGAGATTTCGCCAGCAGCTAGAAGAACAGATTTCTGATGATGATGGAGAGGTGGAAATCGTTGATGAAGATTTTCTTCAAGCTCTGGAGTATGGCATGCCACCCACCGGTGGTCTGGGGATAGGTATTGACCGCCTAGTTATGCTGCTTGCCAATCAACAATCTGTTCGAGAAGTCATACTTTTCCCCCAATTGAAGACGAAAGAGTAGAAGGACAAAGTGGCAACGGAGATTACGTTAAATCCTAAGCACGAAATCCTAAACAATATCAAAGCACTAATGAATAAAATTCAAAACAAAATGAGTTTTGGTATTTAAATTTAGAAATTCGGATTTGTTTAGAGTTTAGAAATTAGGATTTAGGGCTTACATATGCTAGATATTAAATTGATTCGTGAAAACCCTGAAGTTGTTCGTCAGGGATTGGAGAAAAGAGGCGATACCGCCGATAGAATGGGGGCTCTTGATATCATCCTTGATATCGACGAGCGTTATCGCAGCTTACTACGTCGAACAGAGGAACTTCGGGCCAAACATAACGAGACCAGCAGACAATTGGGCAAGAGCAAGGAAAAGCCACCCCAGCTTATCGCCCAGATGCGTGAATTGGGGGAACAGATATCTTCCTTGCAGCAGCAGACCAAAGAGGCTAAAGGCAAGCTCGATTCCCTGTTACTGGAGTTGCCCAACATGCCCCACCCCAGCGTGCCCCTAGGGAAGAGCGAGCGTGATAACGTCATAGTGCGTACCTGGGGCAAGCCGAATAACTTGTCCTTCAAAGCCTTGCCTCACTGGGAGTTGGCAGAACAACTTGACATAATAGATTTCAAGCGGGGCGTGAAGCTGTCAGGAAGCAGGTTTTACGTCCTCAAAGGTCTGGGCGCACGTCTTCAGCGGGCGCTCATCTCATTTATGCTCGATGTGCATGCCAGTGAGCATGGCTACAAAGAAATCTATCCTCCTGTCATGGTGAAGCGAGAATGTATGGTGGGCTCGGGAAATTTGCCCAAGTTTGGCGAGAATCTGTATCACGACGACGAGGATGATTTCTGGTTCATACCCACAGCAGAGGTGCCATTGACTAACCTGCACCGCGATGAAATATTGAGTGCAGACGATTTGCCTCTTAATTATGTTGCCTATACTCCTTGCTTCCGTCGAGAGAAGATGGCTGCCGGCACAGACACCAGAGGTATCAAGCGGGGACACCAGTTTGATAAGGTAGAGCTGTACAAGGTTACAGACGCAGAAAGCTCCGACCGGGAACTGGAGAAATTGGTGGCCGATGCTGAAGACATATGCCGCAAGCTGGCCATATCTCACCGGGTAGTGCAATTATGCACTGGAGACCTCGGCTTTGCCGCCTGCAAAACATATGATATTGAAATGTGGGCTCCCGGCTGTGCTGAATGGCTCGAGGTCAGTTCTTGCAGCAATTGCGGTGACTTTCAGGCCAGGCGAGCCAATATCCGCTATCGCCCTGAGCCCGGCGGCCCGACGCAGTTTGTTCACACGCTCAATGGCTCAGGACTGGCTCTACCGCGAGTCCTTATCGCTGTGCTGGAAAACTATCAGCAAGCAGATGGTACAGTGTTGGTTCCTGAGGTATTGCAGCCTTACCTGAGAATAACATAGGCGCCGCAAACCATATGTCCTAAGTGCAGAATACGAAGCTATCCTCAAACCTCACTGACCTAGCGGATGCTACAATTACGATGTGTATTGTGGCTGGTGAGTGGGCTAACAAGTCTACTTAGAGAGGTAGCATTTGGCCGAATATGCAACGTCCCAACAAATGGCAGTTTTCGAACTTGCTGGGCTTAGCTACGCAACGCATCGACCATTTTCTCCAACTTGCTGAAACTCCGCCTGCTCCCTAACACGGCATACTCTTGCCACTCTGTTGAAGTGGGTCCGCAAAGGACCGCCCCTGCGAATTCTCCAGTGAATACAGATATCGCACGTCGACAGTTAAGGATTCTATAAACCTCTCCTTCGTCGGTGTAGGTGGTCACACTTGGCGGTTCGATGAACTCTATCTCTACAAACTTGTTATTATACTTTATTATCTCCTCTAGACAGTCGGGGCCCACCAATTCCTCCATAGTGTCACATATGTCCCGGTAAATCCTTACAGCTTCATCATTGATTTCCTTGAATTCAGGCGAACCCTTGGTCAGCTCCATTGTGCTGTGGTCTTCGAAGCCAACGGTAATAAAATCAGCCTCTATCTCTATCTCAGGCTCAGAGGAGTCGCAGGCACTGACAACCAGAGCGCTACATAATATAAGCGCTGACAAGAGTATGGTGGTGATATTCCTCATGGCTTAATCCCGAAATCTACTTTACCGCTTCACACCAGCCAACAAAAGCCTCGAGGTATTCCCCATCCTTATCCAGGCACTTACCCTTGAACTCATATACCGGCACCACATACTCCTGGTGCTCGTCCAGGGGTTCCATCCAGTATGCCAAATACACCTGCTCTACCACAACCTTTTCACAGTCCAGGGGCGCATAGTACGAGCCGGCCCCAGATTTCAGCTCCTGATATGCCTGCTCGGCAGTCTTGACCGCTACCTTCCTATAGGGTGTTACCTCTCTCCAAACTTTGAGGATGGTGATAACCTCGCCCTCATCGCCAATTCGCACCCCAAACTTATTACCAGAACCAGTGACCGGAAATCCGTCAATCCGACGATGAAATCTGACCAGCAGATGAGTAACGTATTCCTCCACCACTTCCGGTTCTATCTCCCCTGCCTCCTCCACACCCTCCTCAGGGACCTCCTCCTCGATAGCATAGGCGCCACCAGTTACTACCTCAGTTTCGTAGCTGTCACCGATTGTGGCATCAGGGGGAAGTAACCCCGACTGAGCCAGGAAGTCCACGGCAATTTGCCTTGCCTCCTCCTCCGATGGCAAGTCGGGGGGCTCTGGTGGATATAGCTTATCTGGATACACAATGGCATACTCAACAGCTCCGGAATTGACCCAAACTGAGAGCTGCCTTACCTCCTCTGCCCCCTCATTCAGCATAGCGATTTTTGTATCTCTGTCGATATAGCCAGCGCCGCCCTCAAATCCAACCTTTCTACCTATTTGCTGTACTGAATCAGTGGTGACCACCGGGTTTTCCACCTTGTAAACCATCATCGTATTATTTGGGGGGAGGTCGGCAGCGGCTAATTCGAAGCCCGGATTCCCCGAGGGCCCAGCGGCAGAGGGGAAGTCCACACTGAAACCACCATCACCGCCTCTTAAGAGGTCACTGTAGAGGGGATAAGAGCCTACTGCGGCTATTAGAAGGACTGCTATGATAAGCCCTATGATTTTCTCTCTGGTCATTTGACTACCCCCTCATTAGACACAATAATACGTCCACACGTTGTAAGTGCTGTCTCGCGGCGGGTCAGCACAAACCGGGCCCTGCCCCCAGATATAATCATCGCCGCACTCGTGGGTCTCACCTATTACACAGAGTGTTACAGCACTAGACTGGCGTATGTCACATCCGTGGAACCACGACCATTTCACCGTACGTGCCCAGTCAAACAATCCATCATCTATGAGATAGTCAGCGACATTACCTCCATCATTACGGTCCTGCATCATGGTCTTGGCGCCACATATCAAGTGGATACCATTGCGGGCCCGTGCCCACCAACCTCGATTTTCGTCACTGAGAATCTTGCACGAGTGAATAAACATCCATTCTAAGTCCCAGTCGCCCCACTTCGCCTCCCAGTACTGCAGGTATTTATCATCGTGCGTCGTGTCGATAAAGGATAGAGCATGGTGGTAACTACCAAATCCATCCCAAACGCTTGCTGAGTGCCCTTGGAACCAGCAAATGTCAACATCGTCCGCGTAAAGGATGTCCCAGCCTCCATAATCATAATCATGTCTCTTAAGGTGTTTCTCCCAGGCTGCATTATCGAACCGACGGAAGTTCTCGTTGGAGTCCCAGCCGGCATTATCGTAAAGATAATTATAGAATCCCGTTGCTGATTGCACCGCGTAGTACAAATCGCCGGCATCTTTGTAGTCGCCATCACCGTTATAGTCCCCCAGCCCCACGGCTCCCACTGATGGATTAGTCTCGTCATTATAGTCTCCATCGCCAGCATGCACGGTTGGAGCTCCAAGTAATCCAGTTGCTGCCAATAGTGCCACCACCAATGACAAAGCCAGTTTTCCCTTCATGAGCCTCCCTCCCTCATATTTTGTGTGGTATTAATAATCATTATGACACTTTTTAAGAAAAAGTCAATTTTCATCCGACCAATAAAATATTAGGGGTATCTGCTTGACTGATGTAATTGACGTGGGTACAATGCTAAAGCATGGAGGATTACCCTCGAAGTCTGATGGAATTTGAAGACCGCTTTACCACTGAAGAATCGTGTCGCGATTACGTTTACCAGTTGCGTTGGCCTAATGGCTTTTCTTGTCCTCGGTGTGAGCATCAGAAAGCTTGGCCAATAGGCAGTACGCTGTTTCAATGTGTTAAATGTGGATATAGAACATCGGTTACAGCAGGGACGATCTTTGAAGGCACCAGGAAGCCTTTGCGGCTTTGGTTTCGTGCTATGGTAATGTCAATTGTTTTGTGTAAATTTGACAAAGGGTTTCTCCTTCCACGATTCATTAAGATGATTAATTACTCCATAAATTATTCGGTCGACACTTCGCGAATTTGTGAAGCAACTCATAGGGCGTATACGTCGGCGTACTTCCCTGAATGATCGCTCTATGACATTTGTGGTTCTAACTTTCCTCCAGTGATTCGAAGGTGTATCAAAGAAACTGAGCAATTCATCCAGGTCTCTTTCTATACAATTGACTGCTCCGGGATACAGGCCTACCCAATCTGCTTTCCATGCTCTGAAATTGGCAACAGCTTCTCTCCTGTGCTCCGCTAGATAGATTAGTCGTGCTCCTGCCATACATGCCTCGATATCTCGCTTGCGAATCTTGTTGGTGACATTCCTTAGTTTGTGCACCCAGCATCTTTGTTTGGGTATATAGGGATAGACGGTTTCCAACGCACCGTGTAAACCAGGACACCCATCGGTTACTACGAGACAAAGGCATGTCCCTCTAAAGCCGCGTTCATAAAGGTCCCTGAGAAATCCTTCCCATTGTGCTTCACTTTCACTGCTTGCCTGGCGAAAACTGATGATCTCCTTTCTCCCATCCCGGGTCACACCACAGGCGCAAAGCACGTGGCGCTTATGTACCCGACTCGCTCCTTTCACCTTTAAACAAATTCCATCAAGAAATAAATACTCATAGCTATCACTCAACTGCCTTCTGTGAAACCTGTCTACCTCAGCATCCAGGCTCATTGCTATACGTGAGACGGTTTGGGCACTGATATTTTCTCCCTTAATCTCAGCGAGAATCTCCCCAACTCTTCTGGTGCTCACACCAGCTAAGAACATCCCTCTCACCATCCTGTTAATCTCTTCTTGCCGGTGCTGGTAACGTGGCAGTATCCTTGATTCGTAGTTTTCCCGAGCACGAGGCACTCTTAAGGACTTGATGACACCATACATGGTGTAGAGATTCCTCCGGTAATGGCCATTGCGATAACCTGTTCTGGAACTGCTCCTTTCGTATCTGCTAACCTGAAGCTCTTCCAAAAGCTCTGCCTCTAAACTGCCTTCGAGAATGAGCTTCACCATCCTTAATACCCTCTCATTGATATCTCCCCACCAGTCCTCTTCGTCCTTGACCTCCTTCCATAAATCGTTTAATGTGAGCTGGGTCAGGTCTTTTACCATGACCATGGGGCGTATTCCTCCTTTCATATTTTGTTGTTGTTTGTGAAAGGATACGCCCTTTATCTGTTAAATTGAATTTACACAAAATATGTTACGCTACCTCGTGCTATTTGGCACTTGACTTCTCAGAAATATGGAGCAAATGCATTGGGGCTCAAACGCGTCCTCGACTTGGGCTCTTATGAAACTGCTTGGGCGTGGCTGCACAAGCTTCGCCGTGCTATGGTCCGGCCTAGTAGTGATCGGCTCTCGAACCTGATCCGAGCGGATGAAATTTACATAGGTGGGGAGAAGCCAGGCAAGCAGGGACGAGGAGCTGCAGGTAAGGCGTTGGTTGTTATAATGGTAGAGCTTAAGGAAGGCAAGACTGCTCGGATTCGGCTCAGGCGTGTACCTGATGCTTCCGGTCCCAGTTTGGAAAAGGCCATCAAAGAGGGAGTCGAAGTAGGCAGTATTGTCCAGACAGATGGATGGGGAGGTTACAGCGGTTTGTCCAAACTGGGGTATACACATGAGACCATCCGAAAAGAGGCTGTAGTCGGAAAGAACCTGCTGCCCGAGGTCAACCGTGTGGCCTCCCTGCTCAAGCGTTGGTTGTTGGGAACCTATCAAGGTGGTATTCATCTTTCTCACTTAGAGTATTATCTTGACGAGTACACATTCCGATTCAATCGAAGGACTTCCCATTCCCGCGGCAAATTGTTCTATCGACTGGTCCAGCAGGCAGTTGCCATAGGCCCAGTCATTACTAAGCAACTACACGAGAACAGGGCAACGTGCCGAACTATGGCACCTATTAACAACATCACTTAAGCAGATACCCCTATAAAATATTTAATTGACTTTTGCGTTAGAATAAGGAACAAAACCCAACCTTGATTGCACAAAACGACGTTCTGCTATGCTTGTGGCGAAAGCCAAATCCCTTCTCAAAAGTGCGCACCGAAGTCCGTGTAAATACGAGCTTTGGTCTGATGTAGGTAGCTAGCAATTAAACCGCGAGTTCTGCTCGATGGCGTTTTCGATGAGTTCGATGCGCCTGGTCTGGCCTTTGTCATCGAGTTCTATGGCTATGACATCTATACGCCAGAGAGAGGGCAGATTCTGGTGGGTAGTGATGTAAGTCAGGGCTGAGGCGATGAGTCTTGTCTTTTTAGATTGCGTCAGTGATTCCTCAGGAGTGCCGAAGTCCAGATTGCTCTTGGTGCGGACCTCGACAAAGACAAGATAGTTTTTCTGCTGAGCGACGATATCGATCTCCCCATGATGGCAACGAAAACCCGTCTCGCGAATGCGATAGCCCCTCTTCTTGAGGAATTTCTGGGCCTCTTTCTCCCCCAGTTTACCGACTTGTTGACGGTCCATCATTCGTCCTCTCAGGGAGCTTGCCCTGAACGACATTCCCCGGTCGTCCCGATTCCATCGGGACTCCCTCTGCATGATAAGAAACAAATAATTCAGACTGAACGGGAACACAGGGGCTGGACCTTTGGCCTGTAATTATACTCCTGATAGGGGCAAAGTAGAGACGGTGAATTGGCGAGGGTCCGAGCCTTTGCAGACACAATATGTGTCTTCCTGTTCCATAGCCCTTGTGCTGAGCAAATCCATAGCCGGGATAAAGCTCGTCAAACTCCTCCATGATGCGATCTCTGGTGACCTTGGCGATGATAGAGGCACAGGCAATGGAGAGACACAGTCTGTCACCTCTGGTTATTCCCATTTGAGGGATGGGGCATTGAGGCAAGGTTATCCTGTCAATAAGGAGGAAGCCGGGCTGGCTGGGCAGTTTTTCCACCGCCTGCATCATGGCCAGTCTGGTTGCCTTCAAGATATTGATGGAGTCAATCATACGAGGAGGAACGATGCCAATGCCCACGGCCACGGCCTCTCTGCTAATCAGGTCAAAGAGGGATTCACGTTTTCTGGAGTTCAATTCCTTGCTGTCGCGAACCAGCTCAAACCAGGGTAGACTTGCCGGGTGGGGCAAGATGACGGCGCTGGCAACTACCGGGCCCGCCAGGGCTCCCCGGCCGACTTCATCGATGCCGGCCACCAGTTCATAGCCCTGCGATTTGAGCTCGTCTTCGTGACCAGAGTTCGGAGGTTGTGACATATCTTTGTCGAAGTCAACTGGATGCACGCAATAATTTGCTGACTTTGTCCCAGATAATTCCAGCGATTTCCCCTTTAGGCAGGGAGGCATCTATCGGCAGCCAGCGGTCAGGCTCAGCTGCTGCCATCTTGAGGTATCCCTCCCTCACCCGGTGGTGGAACGCCAAATCCTCCAATTCAAAACGGTCCCTTAAGCTTCGCTTTCGGGTTAAACCCTGCTCAGGTGAAATATCCAGAAGAATAATGAGGTCGGGCTTGAGGTTCTGTGTTGCCATATTGTTGACTATTTCCACAGTGGTGAAATCAAGTCCCCGCCCATAACCCTGATAGACCACGGTGGAATAAGTGAAGCGGTCGCAGATGACTACTTTGCCTTGTTCAAAAGCAGGACGAATCAGCTCAGAGACCAATTGGACACGAGAAGCAGCAAACAGAAACAGTTCAGCCTGGGGCGAAACAGGGGAACCACGTTTTTTCTTGAGCAATTTTCTTATCTCATTGCCCAGATCTGTGCCTCCGGGCTCATGGGTTAATACCACAGGGATGTCTTGTTGCTCAAGCTTCTGCGACAGGAGTCTGGCCTGGGTGGTTTTGCCACAGCCTTCACCTCCCTCAAAGGTAATGAACAGGCTCGACATTACCTCGATTTCCTTTTACGGCCGGGGTGCAAACTTCGCTTGTCAGAGTTGAAATCGCGGCGTCCGGCTAAAAGACGCTGCAGATGATGGACATAGCTAGACTGAGTGTTCCGAGGATAGAGAGCATCCAGACATTGCTTCATTTGAGCGGCGTTATTGCTCTTAAGGACATAAATCGGTATACCCAGCGCTTCAGCATCTCGTATCTTCTGTGGCTTGCGGCGGTAATAACTTCGTGTAGTGAGCAAAAGGTCAGTTTGCCTGAGGTCGGTGGCGATTTTGACTTCCTTTCCCTCTTCCTTGGCAACTTGTTCCAGTCGAGACCGGTTAGCGCCGAAGAGGTAAAATCGCAGCGGTTGTTCCCGCCGCTCCTCTTCCTTGCTTTCCCATGCAAGGGAGGATGTTATGGCCTCTCTTTTCACTTCTCCGTCTTCATCCATCCAGCGGAGTTCCGCCTTGGCGGGTCGTTGCTGCAAGAGCGCATCAACAGCCTCGGTCACATCCGGATGTACGGTTACCTTGTAGTAATCGACGATTTCCACCACTATATGAAAGGTGGGTGGAGCCTTTCGTTCCAGGATAGATTTTTGTGTATGCCGGCGCCTGGCCTCTTCATCCCCCAGGGTAACCGTCTGGATGCCGCCGATGAGGTCAGAGAGGGTAGGATTCATTATCAAGTTCTCCAGACTGTTTCCATGCGCTGTGCCTACCAGTTGCACACCGCGTTCAGCGATAGTGCGAGCCGCTTGGGCTTCGAGTTCAGTGCCTATTTCGTCGATGATGATGACCTCAGGCATGTGATTTTCCACTGCTTCAATCATGACCGCATGCTGTTCAGCCGGAGCGGCTACCTGCATTCGACGGGCATGGCCGATAGCAGGATGAGGAATATCTCCATCGCCGGCAATTTCATTGGAGGTATCGATTACGATGACTCGTTTCTTGAAATCATCGGCCAGCACTCGAGCCACCTCCCGCAACATGGTGGTTTTTCCTACGCCGGGCCGCCCCAAAAGCAACACACTCTTGCCAGATTCAATAAGGTCTTGAATCATACTGACCGTACCGAACACAGCTCTGCCCACGCGGCAGGTCAAGCCGATTATGTGCCCATGTCTATTACGCATGGCTGAGATGCGGTGAAGGGTGTGGTCGATCCCGGCACGATTATCCCCGCTGAATTCCCCAACGCGTGACACTACGTAGTCAATGTCAGACTGATTGGCCTCTTTAGAATTGAGGACTAATTCTCTGTGGGGAAATCGGGCCTCGGGAAGACGGCCTAAATCCAGGATTACCTCTAACAGCTCACCATGGTCAGGCTGCTGGTAGAGCAACTCACGAATATGGAGTGGCAAGATATCAAGCAGTGCATCGAGATCGTCAGTAACTACCCTTCGCATCCTGTGAAAATACCTTTTTTCACCTACCAACCCCTGTGGCCCAATAATTCCTGTTCCGGTATAGCTTTTATGTCCAGACCTGCCATGGCGGTTCCCAGGTCTTTGGAAACCTCAGCGATGATGGATGGGTTCCGATAATGAGTGGTAGCCTTAACAATCGCTTGCGCTCGGGCTATGGGATTGCTGGACTTAAAAATCCCCGAGCCCACAAACACACCCTCGGCTCCTAGTTGCATCATCAAAGCAGCGTCGGCCGGTGTAGCTATACCCCCGGCGGCGAAGTTCACCACAGGCAAATGCCCTGTCTTATGTACCTGCATTACTAGCTCCAGAGGAGCACCAAGGGCTTTTGCTTCAGCTACCAATTCCTCCTCGGGTAAAGCCTGAAGCCTGCGCATGCCATCTTGCACCGCCCGCATGTGCCTTACAGCCTCGACGATGTTGCCTGTTCCGGCCTCGCCCTTGGTACGAATCATGGCTGCCCCTTCGGCAATGCGCCGCAATGCTTCGCCCAGGTCACGGCAGCCGCAGACAAAGGGAACCTTGAAATCATGTTTCCAGATATGATGGCTTTCATCAGCGGGAGTAAGCACTTCGGATTCATCAACAAAATCAACGCCCAGGGCTTCCAGCACCTGAGCCTCAGCGAAGTGCCCGATGCGGCATTTGGCCATGACGGGGATGCTCACCGTTTCCATTATGGCCGTGATTATGGTTGGGTCAGCCATGCGGGCCACTCCGCCCGCGGCGCGGATATCCGCTGGCACCCGTTCCAATGCCATAACAGCGCAAGCACCGGCTTCCTCGGCAATTTTGGCCTGCTCCGCGGTGACCACGTCCATAATCACCCCGCCCTTCAGCGTTTGGGCAAGGCCTGTCTTAACTTTCCAGGTAGCTTCTTCCATCAATTTCCATTATAACGCTACGCCGTTTAAATCACAAATGTGACTACTCATTTCCATGAAGAGATATACAAGCGAGCTACAAGCTCTTCTTTGTTTCCTCGATTTCCTTTTCTACTTCCTTCAGTTCCTCCTGAAGGTCTTTCTTATACGACTCCAGCATGTCGAGGTACTCCTTCTTGCTGGAAAAGGGTCTAAACCCGTGAAAGTAGAAACCGAAAGGAGGAAAACCAAAGTAGAATCTCCAGTCTCTCCTACGCCACATCTCTATTCACCTCCTCAATTGGCCGTCGCCTGGGCAGGCCAGAACGCCGGGGATATTTACTTGGTGTGTGGTATATTTTATCAATAATCACCAAATAACGCGCATCTTCAAATTCGCTCAATTCTATTTTCTTGGTGGAATCCAGTTTGCCTCCCAGGGTGGCAATGGCTTTTTCCCCTCCCATTATCTCCCGGTCGATTTCCCCCTTTTTTTGAGCAACAAATCTGCCTCCAATCCGGCAGAAGGGCAGAGTCAGTTCCACCAGGGTGGGTAACAGGGCCACAGCCCGGGAGAGAACCAGGGAGAACTGCTCACGATAGGCTAACAAATGAGCTGCTTCTTCAGCTCTACTATTCAGCACCTCCACATTTTCCAGCTGTAGAGTGCGGGTGATGTGGTGAAGGAAAGTTGTCTTTTTGGCTGTGGGTTCAATAAGAACCAATCTGGGCTGGGGGAACAGAATTTTGAGGGGCACTCCAGGGAAGCCAGCACCTGTGCCTATGTCTATGATATTGAAATCTGGTTTTTCTACCTCTTCCTTACGTACAGCCAAAATGATGGTCAGGGAATCAAGGAAATGCTTTACCTGTACCGAGGAGTAATCTGTTATAGCGGTCAGGTTGATTTTTTCGTTCCATGCAATCAGCTCCCGGTAGTAAAGCTCAAATTGCTTCACCTGTCTGGCATTGAGCTCTATTCCCAGTTTGCCTGCCCCTTCAATGAGTTTCTCCATTGCCAGCCACGCTTGAAATCCACGAGGGCATCTAACAATGTCATTATTCTATCCCGGCAACCACACAGATGTCGACATACCCACCATGCGCGGTTCCAGTGTTTGCAGCTCTTCCGATTTCGTGGGGAATCTGCGGATCAACCGCTCCTGACTTATGGTTGGGTTGGCAGTTTCATGCTATTTGACCGATTAGTAAGATAAATCATATAATTCTGAGTTTGGTCAGTCAGGAGGCGAGAATGCAACAAAGGAATGAGCATGTAATAGGCAAGTGCTTTGGCACTACGGTGCTTGGGCCCCGAGGGCAACTGGTGATTCCCGTGGAAGCCCGAAAAGAACTTGGCATAGATGCTGGCAACAAACTTCTGGTGTTCAGCCATTTCCGGGGTCAGGGACTTGTCCTTGTCAAAGTTGAGACAGCGGAGGAGTTGCTTAACATCATGAGCAGCAAGCTTGATGAGGTTGCCAAGATGCTGAGGGAAAGCAAGACTGCCGATGCTGGGATAGACGACGAAGGCCATTGAAGTCACCTGCGCTTCCAGGACGTATAGTGCATTGTCCTCTGCCAGATACTGGTGAACTGTTGCTGCAAAGAGAGGTTGAGCATAACAAAGAAGGGACATAAAGGAAGATGAAAAAAAAGCTACCGCTGATAATAATAGTTTGCCTTGTTTGTACTGGCATAGTATTAGCCATAGTGTTTACCGGTCGTGCTGGTCGTGAAGAACCGCTGGACACCACTTTGGTGAGCCGTGGCGATGTGATGGTAACTGCTGCGGTGCGCGGCAATTTGGAGATGCCCAACAAGGCTTACCTGTCATTTGGCGTCACGGGTACGGTGACGGAGGTACTGGTGGATAATGGTGATACCGTGGAAAAAGGCCAGGTATTGGCGAGGGTTGATGCTCCGTCTTTGGAATTGGGCGTAGAGATGGCAGAATTGCAGGTTGAAATAGCGCAGACGCAGGTAAGAGCAGCCCGCGCACAATATGAGATCGCGCTAATTAGCTTGAAAGAGCCTGGAACACCCCCATTGGGCGAGTCGGAAGAGGTATTAGAGCAACGGGTAGATATGGCCAAGGCGAGTTGGGAAACAGCAAAGCTCAACCTGGAAATGGCAAAGCTTAATCTGGCATCGGCCAGGCTCAACCTGGAAAAGGCTGTCATAGTGGCTCGTTTCGATGGCGTAGTGGCTGACATAAAGATCAGTGAAGGAAAGGAGATATCGACGGCAGCGTTGGCCGCTCCGGCAATATCGCTCGTGGGCACCGGTGAGATTGAGATGCGTGGCTTCATTGATGAACTGGACATCGCTGCGGTGAAATTAGGGCAGGAAGTGAACATTCTATTAGATGCCCGGCGGGATCTGGAGGTCACAGGCAAGGTAGCTTTTGTCTCGCCGATAGGTACGGTTCGACTCGGAGTAGTATCTTACGAGACCGTCATAACTCTGAATGAACCAGATGAGGGGATGAGAGATGGAATGAGCGCTACTGCCGATATTATCATCGAGCGTCGAGACAATGTATTGCTGGTACTTAACAGGGCCATTCGTGGCACCCGGGAACAGCCCATGGTGATAGTGGACACAGAGGGGCAGCTTGAGGAACGCGAGATTACGTTAGGATTGACCGACGGGATAAACACCGAAATCCTGTCCGGACTGAAGGAGGGAGAAGAGGTGACCTTGGGCACATTGCCTGCCTCTAGTTCAGAGCCTCGTGGCCCCTTTGGCATACTGAGGTAGTGCATGCTTGAACTGGAAGACATCACCAAGGTCTACAGGGCAGGACAGACCGAGATTCCCGCCCTGCAGGGCATAAGCTGTCGTGTTGAGGATGGGGAGATGGTGGCTATCACCGGGCCTTCGGGGTCGGGGAAGTCCACCCTGATGAACATAATCGGCTGCCTGGACAGCCCGACTTCAGGGCAATACCGCCTGGACGGTACGCTTGTCAGCGAGCTCAACGATAATCAACTGGCTGAGATAAGAAACAGGAAGATAGGCTTTGTCTTCCAGAGCTTCAACCTGCTGCCCCGAACGACAGCTCTGGCCAATGTCGAGCTGCCACTGATTTACAGTGGTGCCAACAACCGGCGGCAAAGGGCGCTACAGGTCCTGGAGTCGGTGGGACTGGCCGATCGGGTTACTCACAAGCCAAGCGAGCTAAGTGGAGGGGAGTTGCAGAGGGTAGCTATCGCTCGAGCCCTGGTCAGTAACCCCTCTCTCATCCTGGCTGACGAACCTACGGGTAATCTCGATACGCGCACCAGCGAGGAGATCATGGCACTCTTTAAGCAGCTCAACGAGCAGGGCATGACCATCGTCCTGGTTACTCATGATGCAGAGATTGCAGCCTGTACTCAACGCATAATCAAGATACGCGATGGTTTGATAGAGGCGGTGGCATGAAACTCCGGGATTGTATTGTCATTGCCATACGGGCTTTATTGAACAACAAGCTGAGGTCATTTCTGACCATGCTGGGCATACTGATCGGCGTGGGCGCGGTTGTGGCCATAGTGTCTCTTGGGCAGGCGCAGGAGGCTGAAATGGAGGGGGCTTTTGCTGCCCTGGGCTCAAATCTCATATATGTTATGCCTCCTGACCTCGGTGCAGTGGGAGTCGGTGGTGTATCTACGCTGACCTGGGAGGATGCCAACGCTATTGACCGCGATGCACCTTCGGTGGCCGGGGTGGCGCCCGCAGCGCAGCGCTACAATGCTCAGATTGTTGCCGGCAGGGAACAGCTCATAGGCATAGTCGCCGGGGTGACTCCGGTGTACCAGGACATCAACAACCTCAGCCTTGGTGAGGGGCAGTTCATAGCTGAGCACGACGATAGGGCGAAGTCAAGGGTGGTTATCCTGGGCAGCGAGATGGCCAGGGCCCTCTTTGGCGAGATGAACTCAGTTGGCCAGAGAATAAAGATCGACGGGCGTCAGTTTGAGGTCATCGGCGTATTGGAGACCAAGGGCGTCGGGTTCGGCACTGAGGACATGACGGGATACATTCCCCTATCTACCTACTTCTCCACTCTGGCCCCCGAGCAGGTAACCAGCCGCGGACACAGTGTCCAGGCCATCGCCGTTCAAGCCAGCAGCCAGGACCGAACAGAGTCTGCCATCGAGGAGATCACCGCCATATTGCGCGAGCGCCATCGCATCCTGGAGGGGGAAGAGTCCGACTTCAGGGTCATAAGCATGGAATCCGTAGCTGCTATCGCCCGACAGATTGTGGGGCTGATTCAGTGGATTCTTGCGGCCATAGCTGCCATCTCGTTGCTTGTGGGCGGCATCGGGATCATGAACATCATGCTGGTTTCGGTAACCGAGCGAATCAGGGAAATCGGCTTGCGCAAGGCTGTTGGGGCCAAGCGGCGGGATGTGCTGGTGCAGTTTCTCACCGAGGCCGCCACGCTCAGTTTCTGTGGCGGTGCCCTGGGGGTGGGGCTGGCCTGGATTCTTGTTCAAGTCGCTTCTGCCATAGCCACGGGCGCTGGCTTTCCCATCAACGTCACCCTTTCAGCCGGCGTGGTTGTCATGGCACTGGGCATAGCCATCTCTATCGGCGTTGTTTCCGGGTTGTATCCGGCCATCCGCGCCGCAACGCTGGACCCCATCGAGTCCTTGCGTCACGAGTAGACTACTTTCCCCGTACCAAAGACAGGAATTCAGCGCGAGTCGCTGCCCTGCTGCGGAAAAGCCCCCTCACTGACGAGGTTATCACAGTTGCTCCCTGTTTCTTAATGCCGCGCATAACCATGCATAGATGCTCTGCCTGGATAACAACGGCCACTCCGTCTGGTTGCAGTGCCTCAAAGATGGCGTCGGCGATTTGCTTGGTCATCCTTTCCTGAAGCTGGGTGCGCCGGGCACAGATCTCTACCACCCTGGCCAGCTTGCTTACCCCTACTACCTTACCACCCTTGCTGGGAACATAACCCACATGGGCCACGCCGTAGAAGGGTAGCAGATGGTGTTCGCACATGGAATAGAATGGGATGTCTCTCAAGATCACCATCTCTTCATATTCCTCTTCGAAGTCCACCGCCAGTTCCGCTCTGGGATCGAGATCCAGCCCGGAGAAGAGTTCGGCATACATTTCAGCCACCCTTCTCGGCGTATCCCTTGTGCCGTCTCTGAGGGGATCGTCGCCAATAGCCTCGATTATGGAAGCCATTGCCAGTTTGATTTTGTCCTGATTAACCATTCAAATCCCCCTCTTGGCAAAACTTACGCTGTTCTTGTCTATGCTGCCATAGAAATCTGAGCTGAGGTAAAGGAGCGGCCTTATCCTGTCCAGGTCAAGAATCCCCGCCGGGGTAAATGCTTCCTCCAGGGAATGTACAGCCAGAATCTCACCGACCATCCAGATGTGGTCACCATAGGGCTTACTATCCACCAGCTTGCATTCATAGGCAACATAAGCATCTTTCAGTATGGGTACGGATGTCTTCAAAGACTTCTCCTTCTCGACACCGAATCTCTCGAATTTGTTCATCTGCTGCCCGGAAGTGCCGCCGATAGAAGCGGCAAGGGCGGCCTTTTCTAAAGCAACGAAGTTAATGCCAAACTCCTGACTTTCCCTGACAAGCTGCCAGGTAAATCTCTTAGGGGCAACGGCAACGCCATAGAGCGGGGGCTTAAGAGAAATTGAGCTATGCCAGGCGGCGGTCATGGCGTCATCCCTGCCCCCGGCACTGGCGGTGATTATAACGGCCATCTTGGGATAGTGCTGGTTGAATTTGCCTATATCCTGCGTGATAATCTTGGGCATGGCTTTTCCCGCCTTAATCAGGTGTCATTCTTTCTACGAATCCTTGTAAACGCCCTGCCAGAGAGGCTGAGACTTCACTATGCCAAGACTTCCTCAACAGCGGCCAGGTCGGCAGGGAGTTCCACTGGTGCCCGGGCGTACCTTGCCGGCACACCGGGGTCCTTCAGCCCGGTGCCGGTGAAGATGCACACCACACGTTTGCCAGAGAAGTCTCTCTCCTTTGCTAGCTTGATAAGCCCGGCTAAGGAAGCTGCCGAAGCTGGCTCGCCGAATACACCTTCCTTGATTGCTGCCAGTCTATAAGCATGCATGATTTCCTCATCAGTAACACAGTCAATGATGCCTCCCGACTCATTGCGGGCAGCTACTGCTTTTTGCCAGCTAGCGGGATTGCCGATGCGAATAGCTGTGGCAACGGTCTTGGGCCGTTTAACCACCCTGTCCAGCACTATCGGGGCGGCACCTGCGGCCTGAAAACCCATCATCCTGGGAGTGTGGCTTGCTCTGCCTGCCCGGTTATACTCAACGAATCCCTTCCAGTAAGCAGTGATATTGCCGGCATTGCCCACCGGTATAAATAGATAATCGGGGGCACCCCCCAGGTCATCTACGACCTCAAAAGCTGCTGTTTTCTGACCTTCGATGCGATGAGGATTCAGTGAATTCACCAGAGTAACCGGATATTTTTGAGTCAAGGCAAGCACTATATTGAGCGCCTGGTCGAAATTGCCCTTTATAGCTACAATCCGGGCGTCGTAAGCGAGGGCCTGAGCAAGCTTCCCCTTGGCTATTTTCCCTTGCGGGATAATGACAATAGTTTTCAGTCCGAATCTGGCCCCGTAAGCGGCTGCTGAAGCGCTGGTGTTGCCTGTAGAGGCACAAATGATACTCTGGCTGCCACTTTCTACGGCCTTGGCTACTGCCACCACCATGCCGCGGTCTTTAAACGAACCGGTGGGGTTACAGCCTTCGAGCTTGAAATAAAGTTCGCCACAGCCAAGCTCTTTCTCAAGAACACGTGACCTCACTAAAGGTGTGTCCCCCTCGCCCAGCGTAATCAGAGGCGTCGTGGGAGTTACGGGCAGGAAATCACGATATCTATCTAAGACGCCTCGTTTCATCCTTCGACTCTGATAAAGTTGCCGACCTTATTGACCACCGGCAGCTGCTTCAGTTGCTTGAGGGCCTCTTGCACGCCCTTCTCTTCCGCCGGGTGGGTCATGATGACCAGTACGGCGGTTTGTGCTGCAAGGTCGCTTTCCTTCTGGATTACGGAAGAAATGCTTATGGAATTGTCGCCTAGAACTCTAGAGATTTGGGCCAGAACACCGGGCTGGTCCGGCACATTTAACCTGAAATAGTACCGTGTCTTTACCTCAGACATGGCCTTAACGGTCAATCTCCGGTTTAATCTTACCCTAGGAACGTTATTTACTCCGCGAAAGGTATTTCCAGCTATCGTCAATACATCAGCTACGACGGCGCTGGCAGCTCTGAGGGCTCCTGCCCCTTCTCCAAAAAACACGAGTTTGCCAGCTAGATCGCCTTCCACTTCGACAGCATTATAAACACCCTCTACTTTGGCTAACTGGGAATCCTGGGGGATAAAAACAGGATGAACCCTCATCTCGACATTGTTATCATCTCTCTTGGCGATGGCTAGAAGCTTTATTGCATAGCCAAACTCCCTGGCATATAGAAAATCTCGAGCGGCAATGTTTGATATTCCTTCGCAGTATACGTCTTGAGGGGTAAATTTAGCCTGGAAAGCCAGGTTGGATAGAATGACCAGTTTATAGGCAGCATCTATCCCCTCTATGTCATTAGCCGGGTCGGGTTCGGCATAACCCAGTTCTTGCGCTCGTTTCAGAGTCGAAGCAAACTCCAGTCCCTCACGTGCCATTCGCGTCAAAATATAATTGGTAGTGCCGTTAAGGATGGCATAAATGGCAAAAATTTTGTTGGCTGCTAAGTCCTGTTGGAAAGAGGAAACAAGTGGTATGCCGCTACCCACGCTTGCCTCATAGCGGAGGTCGACGTTATGTTTCCCGGCCAGAGATAACAGCTCGTATCCGTGTTTGGCTAGTATCTCCTTGTTGGCTGTGACCACGTGCTTTCCGCGAGCAATAGCTTGTTCTATATATTCCTTGCCAGGATGTTCGTTACCAATCAGTTCAATTACTATATCAACTTCGGGATGAGAAAGAACTTCTTGGGGTCGGATGGTCAACAGGTTGGGATTAAGTTCTACCGGGCGTTGTTTGTTGATATCGCGCACCAGCACCTTTTTCAAAACTAAGGGAAGTCCTGCTTGTTCGCTCAGATTGTCTGCCCCGGTAACCAGAACCTGAGCCACGCTACTGCCTACGATGCCTAAGCCCAGTAAGCCGATGCCGATGTTTTCTTTCACTCCGCTACTACCTTTGGAGCAAGACCTTCTCCACAGCCCACCATATCTTCACTTCATCCAGGAGGTTCTCAATTGTACTTTTCTCTTTTTCCTCCTCAAGCCACTCACTAACTCGCTTTTGTATAAGCTTTTCCCTGGTTCCTCCTTCAAGATTGTGCTCACCCCTATCCGCAACCTCAACCAGCCAATAGCCACCGGTGGTTTGCACCGATTCATCTTTAACTGGCTCGCTCACTTCGTTGGGGGTAAGATTGAAGGCAACCTCGTCGAAAGCCTGGCTACCCATATCCCCTCGTTTTAGCAGACCAAGCATACCACCTTCGCTTGCACTCTTATGCTGCGAGTATTCCTCGGCTAAGGCGCTGAAGTTTCCACTGACCAATTCGGCTCTAACCCACTCTGCCTCTGCCTTACTCTCCAGCAGCATGGCTCTAACCTTCACTTGCATCTCATCATCTTCATCATGGACAATATCGATGACTTCTATAAGCCAATAGCCAACGTTTTTAGCCACTGTTTCATCATAGACCGGCTGGCTTACATGGCCCGGCGTAACATTGAAAGCGGCTTCCTGAATGATGGTGTTGGGCATTAGCTCTCTGGGCAGCCACCCTAAATCACCTTCGATCCGGGGATGGCGAGAAAACTCATCAACCAAAGCTGTGAAGTTGCCACCGGCTATGATTTCTGTTATCACCTCATCAGCCACCTCTTCACTTTCTACAAGCATTACCCGCACATGAGCCTGCTCCATTGTTTCGGGTAGTTGAGAATCAAAATACTCATCAATCTTTTCCTGCAACAAGACGGAGCTAATTATGTCTGCGTATATCTCACCATCGGGCCACCCCTCTTGTTCACGCCTTTCTTCTATCTCTTGAGACGTGACTTCAATTCCCAGCTCCCCCTTTGCATACTGCCGCATCACCTCAACATCGATAATGCTGTCGGCAACCATCCCCGCCATATGATAGACCATCTCAGGTTCCATGCCTCCAGTGTAAGCATCGAGCATCTTGACATAGTATTCCATAGTAAAGGCAACGTCGTTCACCTCAATCACAACCTCACGCAGGGCCTCAGTTCTGTGTCTATAGTCCTCATAATATCCATGGACCACTACTCCCACGATCCCGGCCAGAAGAGCAACGGAAGCGATTATTAGGATACGGCGTATTCTCATCTGGCGCTGCCATTTGGAGAGTTGACGCTTGGTGGGGGTGGGCTCGGGCACAGTCTTTTTCTGTTTCTTAGCCATGACTCACAACCTGCCGATCTGATATTTTCTTTACTGCGATGACTATGATAACATATTATGGAGGTCAGAGCGACGGGGTGTAGCGCAGCCTGGTAGCGCACCTGAATGGGGTTCAGGTGGTCGGAGGTTCAAATCCTCTCACCCCGATTTTGAACCAAAGTGACGTTGTTGACCTTTTTGTTATTACCTTCCTAGCTATGCTCCACGAGTAAGGTGACCCCTCCAAAATCACGGAGTTATTGGTTGGCCGGCTGCAGATCGGGACACCGACGGCAAGCCAAAAATGAGTAGACGAATTCCTCGCCAGTAGACGACAGGGTCTGTCAGGCAGAATCGCAGAGTACTACCAGGATATTCTATACCAGTTTGTTGGAACCGCCCTGACACCCAAAGCACTCAACTCATGGCTGCACTCTCTCAAGCTCGGTAACGCAAGGCTGAACTACTGGAATGCACCCCGTTTTATCTGGAGAGGTGAATAAGATATAGTCAGGCCACTGGAAAGGAAGACAGTGGAGTAAAGTACCCCACAGCAAGCTGTGGGGCATTACGGGTAAGGGAGCCGCCCCACCGGGTTGCGAACGGGGCCGCTTTCCTCCCCCCAGCAAGCTGGGGGGTATCCAGCGGAGGTTTTTATGAACCGGAGAATCTGGTCAACCGAGGAAAAGACGGCCATAGTCCTGGAGATGATCAAGGGAGGTGAATCGATGGCCGCCGTGTGTACCCGCCATGGGGTGAGCGTAGCTCAGGCCTGTCGCTGGCAGGAACAATTCCTGGCCGGGGGACGCGCTGCCCTGGTCGACAGGCGAGGCAGGAAGGGTCGTGGTCGTGTAGAGGATGAAGACCGCCGGTTGAAGGAATTGGTGGGCGAGCAGGCGCTGACTAACCAGAGCCTGCTCTACTACGCGAAAACGGCAGGAGGGAGGAGGTGTCACTAAGGTATTGAACGAGTACAGTGGGCAATTGGGGGCAGTTTTCGATTGAATCTCAACAGGATTTTTACATTTGGATTTTGTCATTGTTACAATGTGCATAATGGATGTTGTCCTTGAATGGCCCGGAACGGAGAAGGGAATATTAACTGAGTAAGGGGGTGACACAAAATGAGCGCAAAGCTTAAGCAGGGAAAGGTTATAGCGGGCATAGCGGCAGCGGCAATTCTAGTAGTTGTGGTATTAGTATTGACCGTTGTACCGGGTAACGATGTCGCTGCCACGGTAAACGGCGAAGAGATAATGCAGGAAGATGTGGCAGAAATGCAAGAGCTATATGCAGCGCAGGGCATGCCGATATCGGAAGAGCAAGCGTTAGAGCAACTCATAAGGCAGGAAGTGCTATACCAGGCAGCGGCAGAGTATCTGCCTACAGAGGAAGAGGCAGAAGAGCAATTGGAAGCTCAAGTGGCGATGATGGGAATGACAATGGAAGAGTTCCACGAGGCACTGGAGGCCGAGGGCCTTTGTTACGATGAACAGATGGAAGACTTCCGGAGGTACCTGGCGATTGAAAATTATCTGGATGAGGCAGTAGAAGTTCCCGAGGTTACCGAGGAGGAAGCCAGGGAGTTCTACGAGGAGTACAAGCAACAATATCCGGAAGAAGAGCTTCCACCATTTGAAGAAGCAGAACCGCAGATAGTCATGCAGTTAGAGCAGCAAAAGCAACAGGAGGCTATGGGACCTTTCATCGAGGAACTCAGAGAAAAGGCTGATATTGAAGAATACATGTAATTTGAGGAATGGCGCTTGAGATTCTGGGTTTGAAGTAGGTCTTATTACACGTCGTCTTGTACTACGCAAGTATCTGTTTTTGCACGAGGTAGTATCGTCAGTGTCATGAGTGGCCTTTGCTTGTAACAGGTAAGCTTTCCCAAAGGAGTAAAATTAGCATTTTGGAGTCCTGACCTGACCTGCCAGGGCATTCCTGCACAAAAGCCTGGAATGTGCAGAGTCCCCCTCCAGTTAGAGCCCGTAGTGCTGTTTCTTGATGCTATAGGTGGGTACTCTGCTTCACGGATATTCGCTGCACAAGTCCTTGAGAAAGGGGGTTATCGACACCGCCCAAAACCATCGTCCGCGCAGACGCCGGAAATGGCGGAGCGCCCGATCCGGGGCCGGCGCTACTCGCAGACTTTCCAGGCAACTACATTGGCGGCTATTCTCGGTATGCGGTAGGAGATTACGGTCGCCAGCAGGGTCATGAGCCCCAGGACGGGACTGACGTACGTGCGTAGTAAGGAGCCCCAGATGCGTCCCGACATGCCCCTCAAGCCCACGCCCACCATGTCCTGGAAGCCCATCTCCTTCAACTCTGGGATGGTCCAGTGGTAGAGGTGCTTCTGGTAGGGATTGCCGTCATATGGGTCCTGCTCCCATCTGACCACAGGGCACGATACTACCACCACCTTCCTGGCGATGCGGGTCATCTCCTCCACCAGCCTGATCCCGTCTTCCTTGCTGAGATGTTCCAGGGCTGCGATGCTCACCGCTATGTCTATGCACTTGTCCTTGAAAGGCAAGAACAGGGCATGCCCCTGAACCAATCCTCGGTAGACATCCAGCCTCATAGCCTTGTCAAGACTCGGCCTGAAGATATCCAGCCCGCCTATCTTGGTCTTGTCGTATTGGGCCAGCCGGGCGATTATCCCGCCTTCTCCGCAACAAATATCGATGACTGATTTGTTCTCTATCTTGTTTATCATGGTCGCCAGCCGGGCCCTCCTGAACAATGTCCTATAACCGAGTAGGGTGAAGAATGGCCGAGCAACATCATTCATCTGGCACCTCTTATGGATTGGTCTGAGACTAACCGGAATCTGGAGTTCGTAGTGCTCATACTCACATCAAATCGATGGCATGTCCTCCACGATGTCCGTGAGGGAGTTCTGATTGTGCACCTGGAGGTCATTGTCTTGTGTGCTAACTCTCGTGGCGGACGCAGCCAAGCAACTGGCGTAGACTGTATCACATTTTGCCGCACTGCCGCCAGTGCCAGGTCGGTCAGACAACGGCCGGTGCAGGCGAAGCCCGGCGAGGGCGTTGCCGGCATCGCCATCACGTGAGTTCAGATTTGGAAGACTCACCTCTTGGGTGTCGCTGCGAGGGGCGAAGTCCCGAAGCAAGCAAAGTTCCAGTGTGTTCTGCATGTTTCGTTCACACACATCGAAGATTCCTGGCACGGAAGTACAGCCGTTCGCGGACTGCTCAGTGCGATGTTCGCAAGTCAGATGTGACAAAGATCACATACAAAGATGTGACGGACCTGTACACTATAATCGTCTGTATTGCCGGCCGGTTGGCCTGTGCGGAGCGCAGCCACATAAATCAATGGGAACAGGACAGGCTTTGTGACAGCGACTACAAAGGATATACCCGAAAGGCGGCATCAGCCATACGGCTAAGTAGAGGCGATGCAAATCCGGCGAATGGGAAAAAAGAGCAGCGGACTTGAACCTGGAAGCTGTGTATGGCACTACCCAAAGGAGAAATCATGTCTAGACTGTTGACCGTGTCTGTGTGCTTGGTTTTCATACTGGCGCTGGCTATTCCATTTTGCTGCTGTGCCGAACTGCCGCCAGATAGTAACAAACAATACCCCGGGCAAGAAGGAGACGATATGACCGACAAGGTTGTCAAGACCGATGAGGAGTGGCAACAAATACTGACACCCGAACAATACGAGGTTACGCGGATGAAGGGCACTGAACCACCATTCACGGGCAAATTTTATGACTTCCACGAACAAGGTACCTATATGTGCGTATGTTGTGGTAATGCGTTGTTCAGTTCGGAGGCAAAGTTTGATTCGGGAACGGGATGGCCAAGCTTTTGGGCTCCTATTTCAGATCAGAGCATCAAAACTGCCAAGGATACCAGCTTTGGAATGGTAAGAACTGAAGTGATGTGCCGGAGGTGCGATGCCCATCTTGGACACGTGTTCAAAGATGGCCCAGCACCCACCGGTCTTCGTTATTGCACGAATTCAATTGCGCTAGACTTTCTAGAGACTGGAAAGGAACAAGAATAACAAGTGATAGGTTCGGATAAACCAACTATACCATTACTACTGGGTGCAATATCAATTGCTGCCATTTTGATTGGGGTTCTCCTCGGTTGTTCCAATGGAAGTACGACAGTGGATTTTCCAGAGGACGGTTTGATTCTTGGCGACTCTATCCCTCCGATAGACGTGTCTGCGCCGACGCAAACCGAAACGGTGACCTTTGCGTTGGGCTGCTTTTGGGCTCCGGACTCCCAGTTCGGGAGTCTACACGGTGTCGTCCGAACTCGGGTGGGATACGCCGGTGGTACACTAGAGAGTCCTACTTACCGTAACTTGGGTGACCATACTGAGACTATCCAAATTGATTATGACCCGACTCAAGTTTCCTATGAACAGCTACTGGAGGTCTATTGGGATAGTCATAATCCGACAACGCGACCCTGGTCGAGGCAGTATATGTCCGTAATCTTCTACCATAACAGCGAGCAGCGCACTGTGGCCATGCAAAGTAAGCAAAATGAAGAGGCTAGTTTAGGTCGCCCGGTTTACACTGAGATTGTTCCCTTTTCCGAGTTCTATTTGGCCGAAGATTATCATCAGAAGTATCACCTGCAACAGGTACCAGAGCTTATGGAAGAGTTAGCTGCCATCTATCCGAATTTTGCCGACTTCATAGATTCCACTGCTGTGGCACGCATCAATGGATACGTCGGTGGTCACATCACTTTCCAGGAACTTCAAGAGCAGTTAAACTCTTCTTGGCCTGCCTTAGGTTGAAAAGGTGCAAACTCGACTTTCTGCACCGACCCAGGTAACGAGCACGACAACAAACATCACTAGGCCTGTGCCCTCCTAGCAAGAGTAGCCCGTGATGCACCGGCAGGTACGGCCTCAATACTAGATATTGCACTACCCACCAGCTTGCCACCCGACATTTCTGACAAGAGTGCAATCCCCTCAAAGCCAAAGCCAGTAGATTCTCGTGGAGAATAGGTGCGACATGACTTTTCGTCGGCGAGAGATACATCCTTTCCAACCAGAACTGCCTAGAGCTTCAAGAGACACGGCAGAGCTGGTCTACTGAGGGAGTGAGCAATCCGCTCATTGTTAAACTACGGACGTTGTGCTACAATAAGAGCGACTGGGAGGCGGTCTGGTAAGGCAAGGGCTGAATTCCCACCGACAAATCGACACAGTCATTCCTGGCAACAACTTCAGGAGGTGTTCCTGTAGAGAGAGAAATAACAATGGCTAAAGGAAGAGGCATCAACCTGGATAGTGATGAGATATTGGCTGAAGGCCTACTTAGCGATGAAGCCGGAGTTGAAAATGTCAGCGCCAGAGTCGAGGAAGTTGACGAGAAAGAAGAACGTGAGGAATTCCCCGCTGAGGAAACTGAAGAGGACAAGCCTCCGGCAGCACCAGGGGAATACGAGGTAATTGATGACTCAACTCGTATGTATCTTCAGGAACTCGGCAGGGTGCCGCTGCTTACAGTTCACGAAGAGAAGGTGCTGTCCCGGAAGATAGAGCTGGGTAGATACGTAGAAAAGCACAAGGATAACCACTTCAGGAGATATGAGAAATTCCCTTCACCCGTTGAAATAGTTATCCACATAATTCTTCAATTATCCAGGGCATATCCCGTTGTTCAGATTATTGAAGAGCGTATTGGTATCGAACCTTCCAGCAGTGTGGTAGAGACGATCGAGAATCCTGAATTTCGCTCCGCCATCGACATTGTTATAGATCCATCGCTAATAGCTGCAACCGCTAAGGGGAT
>JAWOFK010000066.1:0-33893 GCA_046497565.1 Dehalococcoidia bacterium | reverse complement strand
CCAGAAGCTCTGCCTCTAAACTGCCTTCAAGAATGAGCTTTACCATCCCTAATACCCTCTCATTGATATCTCCCCACCAGTCCTCTTCGTCCTTGACCTCCTTCCATAAATCGTTTAATGTGAGCTGGGTCAGGTCTTTTACCATGACCATGGGGCGTATTCCTCCTTTCATATTTTGTTGTTGTTTATGAAAGGATACGCCCTTTATCTTTAAAATTGAATTTACACAAAATATGATACGCTACCCCATTCAGGCCCATTCAGGCCAATTCTTGCATTTCTCACCCGAATATGCTAAATTGGACTAAAAAGGTTGAACCTAAAGGTGGGGCTTACCCACTTTTTTATTAAGTATAGGAGATTTGATAGGAAAGGGGAGATGAGAACAGAGCTTAGGGCCGCCATCACTCAGCTTTCGGCTGAAAGGAACCTGCCGAAAGAAGTGGTCCTTGCTGCCCTGGAATCAGCCCTGGCTTCAGCATACAAGAAAGACACATCCACTCCGGAACAAGACGTCCTGGTGAAGGTTGACCCCAACGCCGGCGAAATCGATTTCTTCATTCAGAAGGTCGTAGTTGAGTCGGTTGCCGATCCAAATCGTGAAATCGCTCTCGACCAGGCTCGAAAATTGCGGCCTACAGCACAGATGGGTGACATACTGAGTATAGAATACACACCCAAGAATATTGGTCGTATTGCTGCTCAAGCAGCAAGACAAGTCGTTCTGCAGCGCTTACGGGAGGCGGAGCACCGCATTGTCTATGAAGAGTTCACCGACAGGGAAGGAGAGGTTGTTACCGGAGCCATTCAATTCATCGAACCCAAACGAATTTACGTCAGACTGAATAGAACAGAAGCCGTACTTCCTTGGAATGAACAGGTTCATAATGAACATTATTATAGAGGTCAGCGGCTTAAATTTTATCTTCTCGAGATCGTGCAGGGGAGCAAAGGGCCTCAAATAATAGTTTCGCGTTCTCATCCCAACCTGATACGTCGCTTATTTGAGATGGAAATCCCGGAGGTTCACAATGGGCTTGTGGAGTTAAAAGCCATAGCTCGCGAGGCTGGACATCGAACCAAAGTGGCAGTGGCAACTAATCAAGAAAACGTTGACCCGGTGGGTTCCTGTCTCGGCCCTCGAGGCATAAGGCTGCAAAGCATAATCAACGAACTAAACGGCGAAAAAATAGATGTAATCCAGTGGCATAGCGACCCCGGAGTTTTTATCTCCAACGCCCTTAGCCCGGCTCAAGTAGCAAGCATCAAAATCGATGAGGAAAGAAACGCAGCTATTGTGGTTGTCCCTGATAAGCAACTCTCTTTAGCTATAGGCAAAGAAGGGCAGAATGCCAGGCTGGCAGCGAAACTGACAGGCTGGCGCTTCGACATCAAGAGCGTCTCTGCTATTGAGGCGGAAAAGGCTGTTACACAAGGACCGGAAACAGTAGAGGAAGCCATTCCCCTTGAAGTGGTGGAAGACGAGGCAGTTGAAGCAGAGTTAGCGGAAGAGACCTCTGTGGAAGAGCCGGTTGAATTTCCAAGCATCGTAGAAGCTTCACCTGAGACCCGGGAAGAACAACAGATTCGCTTTGCTGAAGATATCTTACGGGGCGCGTCAAAAGCTCCAATACCAGACAAGGAGAAAAGCGCAGCCAAAGGGAAAAAGAAGGTAGCGAGGCCTAAGAAGCAAACAGACGGTTATTGGAGTGAAGAGTTCGAAGAATAGCCATCCACCTCAGCGTACTTGCATAGCTTGCCGTCAGGTTAATGAGAAGAAAGCCTTGATCCGCTTAGTACGTACTGGGAATGGACTTGTTGAGGTAGATATGTTTGGCAAGAAGCCGGGCAGGGGTGCTTATTTATGCCCCAGGAAGGCCTGTTGGGAAATGGCGCTAAAGAAGAATCGCTTGGAATATGCTTTGCGAACAAGACTTAGCGATGACAATCGGGAAATCTTGAGTCAGTATAGCCACGACTTGTCGGAGGAAAGCTGAATTTGGACCGTAACAGATCGAAATTAAAGGAAGACTTGGCGCAAGTTGAGCTTCCACCATCCATAACCGTGAGGCAAATAGCCGACATGCTAAAAGTGGAGCCTGTAAAGATAATTAAACAGCTTATGCGCAAGGGCATCATGGCCAACGTTAACCAGGTCATCGACTTCGATACTGCAAGTACAATAGCTGCCGATTTTGGCTACAGTACCAAAGCAGCAATAGAGCAGAGAGCCTCACCGTTGCGAAGGGAAGAGGAAAAGGGCAGACTGCCAGTTCGTCCTCCGGTGGTTACTATCATGGGACATGTTGACCATGGCAAGACTACCCTCCTCGACGTCATCAGAAAGACCAACGTGACTGCGCAGGAGGTGGGAGCAATTACCCAGCATATAGGTGCCTACCAGACTATAGTGGACGGACGCAAAATCACCTTTTTGGATACACCGGGACACGAGGCGTTCACTGCCATGAGAGCGAGGGGGGCACAAGCAACGGATATTGTAGTTTTGGTAGTTGCCGCTGATGACGGTGTTATGCCCCAGACTACGGAAGCTATAAACCACGCTAGGGCTGCCGAGGTGCCCATAGTCATTGCTATCAACAAGATTGACAAACCGGATGCCAATCCCGAACGTGCAAAACAGCAACTTGCCGATTTGGGCCTGGTTGTTGAGGAATGGGGCGGCGATACTGTTTGTGTACCAATATCAGCCAAGCAAGAACACGGAATACCGGACTTGCTGGAAAACATATTCCTGGTTGCGGACATACTGGAACTAAAAGCTGACCCTGACAGCGCCGCAGAAGGAGTGGTCATCGAGGCCAAGCTAGACAAGACCAAAGGGCCTTTAGCTACCTTTCTCGTTCAGAAGGGCACCCTCAGGCGAGGCAATATTGTGGTAGCTGGCGATGCTTGGGGCAGAATAAAAGCCATGTTTGATGATAAAGGGAAGCAAGTTCACAAAGCTGAACCGTCTACTCCAGTGGAAGTTCTCGGCTTGAATGCGGTGGCAACATCGGGGGACCTTTTTACTGTGCTGCACGATGAGCATGAAGCACGAAGCATTGGAGAAAAACAGAAATATCCCAGGCCACGTCCCGCCATGAGTCTGAGTGCTCTTTCCAGCCAAATAAGTGACGGGCATATAAAGGAACTCAATATAGTTTTGAAGACGGATGTCGAGGGTAGCATTGGACCCATAAAGACGTCCGTGGAAAAGTTGGGCACAGATAAAGCAAAAGCTAGAGTCGTACATGCTGCTAGCGGGAGCATCACCGAGAGTGATGTGCTTCTGGCCTCCGTTTCAAAAGGTATTATCATCGGTTTTAACACTCTTGCCTCACCTGGAGCAACACAGCTGGCTAATACAGAAGGGGTGGGCATCCAGCATTACGACGTAATCTACAAGCTAATAGAAGACGTGGACAGAACTTTGAAGGGAATGCTTGAGCCAACTTACGCTGAAGTGCTCAGCGGGCGCGCCGAAGTAAGGGCAATCTTCCCCAGCAGCAAGGCAGGCAAAATAGCCGGAGTCTATGTTATAGAAGGAAAGGTATCGCGGGATTCCCAGGTTAAAATATTGCGCCAGAATAAGGTAATTGCGGAATCCCGGGTCTCCAGCTTGAAGCGTTTCAAGGAGGATGTTGCTGAAGTCTCCACCGGCCTCGAATGTGGCCTGGGTATTGAGGAGAGTGTCGATTTTCAGATTGGCGATATAATTGAATTCTACCGAAAGGAAAGAGTGGGGTAACCATGCTTTCCGGACAGGAGACCCAAATGAGCAGGCGAAGTGAACGAACGAGTAAACTCATCCAGCGAGAAATCAGCGGGCTGCTCGAGCGTGAAGTTAATGATCCCAGACTTAGCAGGCTTATCTCGGTAACAGAAGTCACGCTTTCACCGGATTTTAAGCATGCCAAGGTATTTGTCAGCACATTGGGCAGCGAGATAAATAAGGAAGATATGCTGGAGGGCTTTAACAACGCTTCAGGGTTCTTGCGCAAGGAACTTGCGGCACACTTGAGACTGAGATACACACCACAACTCAGCTTTCACTATGATGATTCCATTGAGCGAGGAGCGAGGTTACTGAAATTGATTAGAGAACTGAGCGCCAATGAATAGCTGTATTCGGTTTTCGCCGGGATCGCTCAGGGGTATTGACATCGGTACCTGTAAATATGTATAAATCGGTATACAAAAAGACCCTCGGGACGTGTTTCGACCTGAAGATCTGAGTGGTTTCCAATGCGAGCACATTGCTTTAGCCGCCGGACAAAGAAAGAGATGCAGGATGCCCGGGGCATACCATTGAAAACCGATAATCAGCAATTCAGAAAACCCGTTCCGTATGCCGAAGAAATGCATTCAGAATCGGTAACGCTCAATTCCTATAGCAAGTTTTAAGCATTCATGAAACGGAGGTGAGAATGGGAGCAATAAACGTAGCCATCATAGGTGTTGGTAATTGCGCCTCTTCCTTAGTTCAAGGAGTTCATTACTACAAGGATGCCAAGCAAGATGAATTTGTTCCCGGCTTAATGCATGTCAACCTGGGGGGCTACCACATATCTGACATCAATTTCGTGGCCGCCTTCGATATTGACAAGAACAAAGTAGGTAAGGACCTGGCTGAGGCTATCTTCACCAAGCCAAACAACACCTTTAAGTTCAGTGATGTACCCAAGACGGGGATCCGAGTTGAGCGGGGCATGACCCATGATGGACTGGGCACCTATCTATCCAAGATTATCACCAAGGCGCCAGGCCCTACTGCCAACATTGTAGATATACTCAAGAAGACTGAAACTGACGTTGTGGTGAATTATCTGCCTGTAGGAAGCGAAGAGGCTACAAAATGGTATGTAGAGCAAGTGCTAAGTGCCGGCTGCGGCTTCGTCAACTGCATACCCGTTTTTATTGCTCGTGAGTCCTATTGGCAAGACCGATTTGCCGAGCGCGGACTACCAGTTATTGGCGATGATATTAAGTCTCAGGTCGGTGCCACCATCACCCATCGAGTGTTAACCAGACTTTTCCGCGAGCGCGGCGTGAGATTGGAGCGAACTTACCAGCTGAACTTTGGTGGCAATACCGATTTCTATAATATGCTACAACGAGAGCGTCTGGAATCGAAGAAGATTTCCAAGACCGATGCTGTTCGTTCACAATTGGACTACGTTCTCGATCCTGACAATATATACATTGGTCCCAGTGACTATGTACCCTGGCTAACTGACCGCAAATTCTGCTACCTGAAGATGGAAGGACGCACCTTCGGTGATGTCCCTTTGAATCTGGAGCTAAAGCTAGAGGTATGGGATAGCCCCAATTCAGCCGGGGTGGTTATCGATGCTGTAAGATGCTGCAAATTAGCCCGAGACCGTGGCTTAAGCGGGACCATTGTCGGGCCGTCGGCTTACTTCATGAAATCTCCACCTATTCAGTATTCCGACGAGGAAGCTCACGTAAGAACCGAGACTTTCATCGCGGGACAAGAGCAGCAGTTTCCTGTCTCTCTGCCTGAACTAGAGTCAGCCGAGATTGAGGTGTAGGCCGCGTGCGCACCAGGAGTTCCAGCTTCAAACAACACTGCTAAAAAGTCAATCTATTTCATGACCTCAGTTAGTGGAGCTCACCGCGTTAAAGAGAGCAAGTTGTTTGAGGTTTCCCTCTCCACTATGTGGGCTAAAGGTAGATTTGGCCACATGGCAGCATTTGCCGCCAAAGCTCTAGAACTTGGCTTCACTCACGTCGAAGCAAATTCTTCAGTTTCCCCAGAAATGCTCAGGGGACTCATTGAGACCGCAGTTCCTATTTCAAGCATTCATTGCCCCTGTCCGACGGCGTTGTCATCCAGAGGAATCCCAGTAAGTAGCCGTTCGCTGAGTGCCTTAGATGAGAGCGAGCGAACGGAGGCTATCAGCTTTGCCAAGCACACGATAGACCTGGCATCAAGTCTAAGTGCCACGGCCATTGTCCTTCACATGGGTGAAGTGCCAATTGACCTGAGTCTGCAAGATAAGCTGTATAAGCTCTGCGCCGAGAGCCAGGGTCAAACTGAAGAATACAGCCAGGCCAAGGAAGAGTTACTCGACCAGCGCATTTCCCGGGTTGCTCCTTACCTTGATGCAGCGAGAGAGAGTCTTCGAGAGCTTGGCGAATACGCTCGGCAAAAAGGTATAATGCTGGGACTTGAGACCAGATTTCACTTTCACGAGATACCTAATATCGACGAAATGGCAGAGCTCCTCAATGAAGTGCCAGGACCTTCGGTGGGCTACTGGCACGACGTGGGGCACGCCGAGGTCCAAGAGCGCCTTGGGTTCAGCTTACATGAAGAATGGCTTTCACGTTTCGAACATAGAATGATTGGTATCCATTTGCATGCTGTTCTTGGCATTTCTGATCACCAGGCTCCGGGACAAGGAGAGATGAACTGGGCAATGGTGGCCAAGTATTTACCTCCGGGGATAATAAAGGTCTGCGAAATCGGCCCCTGGAATGACGAAGAGCAAGTGCAAGGAGTAGTCAACCATCTTCGAAAGCAAAGGATAGTAGGTTAGCTGGAAGGGCTGAATGCATTTAACAGATATTCGGCGTAATTTGGCCTCTCGTATCACTGGTCCTGTAGTTGGGATTCTGAGCAAGAGCGGGATAACGCCCAACGCGCTTACCCTTATCAACCTGGCACTAAATATAGTTGCTGCCTATGTTATCGCTGTGGGTCACTTTCTTCTCGGCGGAGTTCTAGTCCTGGTTTCAGGATTATTTGACCTCCTTGACGGGGCACTGGCTCGCTTCACCAAGCGAAGTACGAAGTTTGGCGCTATTCTGGATTCAACCGTTGACCGTGTTTCTGAAGCAGCAATACTTTGCGGTATCCTCATTTGGTACATACGGCAAGAAGGCAGCTTGCATGAAGCCTCCTTAGAAGTTGTGCTTGTGCTCATTTTCGCTGTTCTAATTGGCTCTTTTCTGGTCAGCTATATAAGGGCCAGGGCAGAAGGACTTGGCTGGCAATGTCAGGTCGGCTTGTTTACAAGAGCAGAACGGGTTATAGTATTGGCGGTAGGTTTGCTGACAAATCGGGTTTTTATTGCCTTATGTGTTCTGGCGGTCTTTGTTTTTATCACCGTGGTTCAAAGGTTGGTTCATTTACATAAGCAAGAAAGGATTAGAGGTGACTAAATGGCTGTTATGGTTGTTGTAGGCGGGCAGTGGGGTGATGAAGGTAAAGGAAAGATAATCGACCTCTTAGCTGAGAAGGTGAAGGTAGTGGCACGTTTCTCCGGAGGAGATAACGCTGGTCACACCGTCATCAACCCTTATGGTGAGTTCCGGCTGCATCTAATTCCTTCGGGTATCTTCTACCCAGAGGTAACTTGCATTATCGGTAACGGCGTGGCTCTTAATCCAGCAGTGCTTCTTGGAGAAATAGAGGACTTGCAGAAGCATGGTATCGACACAGGGCGACTTTTCATTAGCGACCGTGCTCACCTGATCATGCCTTACCATACTCTTCTCGACGGCCTGGAAGAGGAAAGGCGTAGTAAAGGAGCGTTGGGTACTACGCGCAAAGGAATCGGTCCTGTCTTCGCTGACAAAGCAGCTCGCCTGGGAATTCGTGCTGGAGACTTGTTAAATGAGGACACATTCTGGGGGCGCTTGAGAGCAGCCCTTGAGTTCAAGAATATTATTTTGACAAATGTATACCAGGTATCACCACTTTCCCTGGAAGAGATTTATGACCAGTACTGCCATTATGGGAAACAGCTGGCTCCTTTCATTCGGGACACCAGCTCCATGATTCGCGAAGCAGTGACGAAAGGTGAGCCGGTCTTGCTGGAAGGTGCTCAAGGAGCGTTACTTGACCCTGACTTTGGCACCTATCCCTACGTGACATCTTCTTCACCGTTGGCCGGGGCAAGTTGTATTGGAACAGGCCTGGGCCCAAGGGAAATCGATCGTGTTACGGGCGTGTTCAAAGCATATAACACTAGAGTCGGTGCTGGCCCCATGCCCACAGAGCTCAAGGACCAAACCGGCGACCTTATACGAGAAAAGGCTCACGAGTATGGTGCCACCACAGGAAGGCCACGAAGATGCGGCTGGTTTGATGCAGTGGCGGGTCGCTTCAGCGTTCAAATAAACGGCATCACTGACATAGCTCTAACCCACCTTGATATCTATGATGGTTTCTCCTCAATCAAAATATGCACCGCCTATAAGTTCAATGACGAGATCCTGACTTCTTTCCCCAGCGATGTAGCCACGTTAGAAAAGTGCCAACCCGTCTACGAGGAATTGGACGCCTGGCAGGAATCAATAAGTGGAATTCGAGATTTTAACAGGCTGCCCACAGGGGCTCGTAATTACATGTTCCGGCTTGAAACTCTTCTTTCTTGCCCTATCAGCCTTGTTTCCGTGGGAGCAGATCGGAAGCAAATAATCTTGAACAAAGCCTTCAGCTGATAGCTGTCAGCCATCAGCCCCTGGGAATCGGCAAATCTATCTTGTAGTTTCTCAGTGTCGCCTGTATTAGCTCGGCTGCTTTCTCGTCAGGCTCAATCAGAGGCAGGCGAGGTTTGCCTACTGAGAAACCCAGATGATTGAGAGCCCACTTGACAGGCATTGGATTGGGCACAATGAACAGCGCGTTCACCAGTGGTAGTAAGCGTCGGTGTATCCTGGCTGCTTCTTGAGCTTCACCGCTGAGCAGTTTCTCAATCATGTCCTTTATCTGAATTCCCACCAGATGAGAGGCAACACTAACCACACCGTAACCGCCCAAAGCGAGTATGGGAAAGGTATCACTATCATTGCCGCTGTAAACCAAGAAATCTTTCTTTGTTCCACCAATAATCTGGGCTATCTGCCCAAGATTACTACTGGCTTCCTTGATACCCACAATATTATCAATCTGGCTCAGCCTGATTACGGTATCAGCAGTGAGGTTAGTAACCGTACGCGATGGCACATTGTAGAGGATACAGGGCAAGCTAGTACTCTGGGCAATGGCTTCAAAATGCTCCCACAAACCCTGTTGGGTTGGCCGATTATAGTAGGGCACTACCAACAGAAAGGCATCGACACCGGTTTTCTCCGCCTCCTTAGTTAACTCCTGGCTTTCCCTTGTGTTATAGCTGCCCGTGCCAGCTATTACTGTGCCAGGGCCGGGCAACGCCGATTTCACTTCAGCGAAAAGTCGTAGCTTCTCTTCCCTGCTCAGAGTAGGAGACTCGCCAGTGGTACCCGAGACCACCACCCCATCACTACCAGAATCGACCAGAGAGAGTGCCAGCCGCTTAGCTTGTTGATAGTCAACCTCACCATGAGCATCGAAAGGCGTGGCCATAGCTGTCAATAAGCGACCCAACCCGGCTCCGCCCCGAGAACTCAACGAGCTTCTGGAGACTTCCTTCTCATTCATTTGAACTAGCAGCCACGCCACTCTTGAGGTTTATCCAACCCCTCTTTATCCCCTCCTCAGCAATCTGTACCGCATTTAGCGCTGCCCCTTTACGCAGATTATCCGCCACTATCCACATAACAAGTCCATTGGGATGCGAGACATCCTTTCTGATTCGGCCCACAAATACATGCTCCGACCCGCTAGCAGCCCACGGTTGAGGGTAAAAACTGACACTGGGATCATCAAGCACTCTGACCCCGGGCGCCTCAGCCAGAACCCTTCTTGCCTCTTCGGCAGTAATCGGTGAACTGAATTCCACATTAACTGCTTCACTGTGTCCAAAGTAAACGGGGACTCTGACACAGGTAGCCGAAATAGCCATGTCGTCAGTATGCAGTATCTTCCGCGTTTCTTCTACCATCTTCTGCTCTTCTTTAGTATAGCCATTATCCAAAAAGACATCGATTTCTGGCAGTACATTGAAGGCTATTTGATGAGAATAGATGTGAGGACAAATGCGACGCCCTTCTAAAACCAACCGCGATTGATTTGCCAGTTCTTGCACGGCAGCAGCGCCACTGCTTGATACTGACTGGTATGTGCTCACCACAATCCGCCTTATGGGATTGACCTTATGCAAGGGACAAAGCGCTACCACCATTTGAATTGTGGAGCAATTTGGACTGGCAATTATCCCCTTATGCCATTCTATATCTTCGGGATTTACTTCCGGAACTATCAAGGGCACCGCGGGGTCCATCCTGAAGGCAGGACTACCATCAATTACCACTGCGCCAGCCTGGACAGCCAGAGGCGACAACCTCCCGCTAACACTGGCACCGGCAGAGAAAAAGGCAATATCAACATCACGAAACGCCTCTGGTGTCACTTCACTCACATCAATTCTTTGATGACCAAAAAAGAGCTTGACACTGGAAGCATGCTCAGGGGCTAGTAACTGGATGGAAGCTACAGGGAAATTGGACTGCTCGAGTATCTTGATAAATTCTTGCCCGACAATCCCGGTAGCACCAACAATAGCTATATTGAATCCTTCCATAACCTTTCCTACAGTTCTAGTAAGGCACCCAACCCGTAGGTCAGACCCTTACGCTTTGTTACCTCCTTAATTGCCAGAACAACCCCGGGTAAGTAACACTCTCGATTTATAGCATTGTGAGCCAAACTCAGAGTTTCGCCCGGTCCGCTAAATATGACTTCTTGCCCGGCCATAAATCCCGGCAACCTCACGCTATGAATAGCTATGCCATCCGTCTGTCCTCCTCTGGCGCTGCTCAGTATTTCCCGTTTAACTTCCGGGTAAATGAACGGTTTACCATGGGCTTGCGACATAACTTTGGCCGTAGCCATGGCAGTTCCTGAGGGAGCATCAGCCTTTTTGTCATGATGCATTTCAATGATTTCAGCGTGCTCGAAGAACTTAGCGGCGAACCTCGCCAAATGTATCAGGAGTGCTGCCCCCAGAGAGAAATTGGGCGCCACCACCGCACCCACACCATTGGCCTGGCACAATTGCTCGATTTCCGCCAAGTCCTCTTGGGAGAGACCTGTAGTACCTATAACCATATTGACCTTCTGTTTAATGGCAATGCGAGCTGCTGTTATGGAAGCTTCGGCATTAGTAAAATCTACCACCACATCTGCGTTGCAGTTCCTCAGAAGCCAATCCAAATCGGACGAAAAGGGTACTAGCTCTGGAGTCTCGGCCAGCGGAAAATACCGCTGAGCTACTTCTTTTTCCACAGCACCTACTACCTTTAACCAGGGCTCGCGGACCACGGCCTTTATTATTTCCTGCCCCATCCTGCCTGAAGCACCATTAATGACCACCCTTGTCAACTCCATACGATACCCTCCAGCGGCAGAGTAAGCTATTTACTGTAATTGCCGCGTCGTTCGCCCTTACCGTGGGGAGGAGCAAATCTCTTCCGACGATGTCCGGGACCTGAGGAATCCTGAACCTTGGCACCAGGAACACGGGAAAGCTCATCAAATACTGCTTTGCGCGATAGATTTATTCTCCCAGAGTTGTCAATCCCAATGACTTTCACCATGACCTCATCACCTACCTTAACCACATCTTCAACTTCGGGTACATGATAATTGGCAAGCTCGCTGATGTGCACCAGGCCTTCCTTACCCGGCAAGATTTCTACCATAGCACCAAAATTGAACAGCCTGGTCACTTTCCCGGTGTAAACCTCTCCCTGGGCCACTTCCCGAGTTAAGTCCTCTATAATCTTGATTGCTCTCTGGGCTGCTTCTTCGCTTGAAGAGCCAACGAGAATCGTGCCATCATTGTTTATGTCTATAGTCGTTTTGGTTTCCTCTGTAATAGACCTTATGACCCTGCCTCCGGGACCAATAACGCTCCCGATCTTGCTCGGGTCAATCGTTATTTCGTACATCCTGGGAGCATAGGGGCTAAGTTCAGAGCGACTGGCACTGATAGCTAGACCCATTTTCTCCAGTATCTCCAACCTCGCCTCACGAGCCTGACTTAAGGCTTCAGCCAATATGCCGTAGTCTATCCCCTTTAGCTTGATATCAAGCTGCAAGGCCGTCACCCCTTGAGCTGTGCCGGCAACTTTGAAATCCATGTCACCATAGGCATCTTCCATACCCACAATGTCCGTTAGGACAACAGGACTGCCATCCTCTCCCATGACCAGACCCATAGCTATCCCAGCCACAGGTGCCTCGATAGGTACACCGGCATCCATGAGGGAAAGGGTCGAGGCACAAGCGCTAGCCATAGATGTGCTCCCGTGAGAGCTAAGTACTTCGGAAACCAGACGTATAGTGTAGGGGAAATCGTCCTCCGACGGCAGGACCGGTGCCACAGCTCGCTCCACCAAAACACCATGCCCGATCTCTCGCCTCCCTGTTGTTCCTATCCGTTTCACTTCACCAGTAGAAAAGGGAAGGAAATTGTAATGATGCATAAATCGTTTCGTTTCCTCCAGACCCAACCCATCTAATAACTGCTCCCGCCTTGTAGACCCCAGAGTGGCAATGGTCAACACCTGTGTTTCCCCCCGGACAAATAATCCTGAGCCATGCGTGCGCGGCAGGATGCCAACTTCACAGCTAATAGGACGAATTTCTCTGGGCTGGCGGCCATCCAGGTGTCGCCCTGTCTGCAAGATCTTCTCCCTTACCGCAGGTCTCAGCCCGGTTTCAAAAGCAGCACTGATTTCATCCTCGGGAAATGAATCAAGCAACTTCTGCTTTGTGTCTTCCTTGAGAGCTGCCAATGCCTCCTCTCTTTTCACCTTTTCTCGTTCCTCCAGGACCTGGCCCAATTTCTCATCAAGTACGGAGGCAATTTGAACCGAAAGCTCAGGAACAAATTCCCTGGACTTGATTTGTACCTTGGCTTTACCATGAACCCGCTGCAACTCTTCCTGAAGCCTGATGACCTCCTGATTCGTCTCGTGTCCCAACTTGATTGCCTCCACCAGGGTTTCTTCAGAAACCTGCCTGGCATTTGCTTCCACCATTACAACAGCTTCACTGGTGCTGGCAACAATCAGGTCGAGCAGGCTATTTTCCATTTGGGGCAGAGTGGGATTGACAACAAAAGAACCATCTATGTAACCAACATGCATGGCCGATATAGGACCGGAAAACGGGATATTCGATAACGTCAGGGCTGCTGAAGCGCCAATAAGGGCACAAATATCAGGGTCGTTTTCCTGGTCAACGGATAGCACCGTCGCCACAACCTGAACGTCATAATGGTATTCCTTGGAAAAGAGCGGGCGCAGGGAGCGATCGATGAGCCGGCTGGTTATCACCGCTTCCTCGGTAGGCCGTCCTTCTCGTCTGATGAAGCTGCCCGGTATCTTGCCCGCAGCGTAGAGCCTTTCTTCATAATCTACAGTTAAAGGCACGAAATCTATCCCTTCGCGCGGCTCAGTGCTTGCACAAGCAGTAACCAAGACAACCGTGCTACCGTACTGAACAGCGACAGCACCGTTCGCTTGCTGGGCAAATCTCCCTGCCTGGATGCCAAACGTCCTGCCGCCTAATGAACACTCTAAAACATCAGACATATCACTTCCTCAGACCCAATCTAGTGATAAGAGAATGATACCGCTGAGCATCCGTCCCGTTCAAGTAAGCCAGAAAACGCCTCTGCTTTCCTATTACACTGTGAAGCCTGTGCCGGGAGTGTCGATCCTGGGGATACAACTTGAGATGCTCCGTTAACCGATTTATCCTCTCGGTAAGCAATGCCACCTGAACTTCAACGGACCCGGTATCATTTTCCCTGAGTCTAAATTGGGTGATGATTTCCCCCTTTTTTTCCTTGTCCACTATTATAAACTCCCTCACTTAGTAATTTAGTAATGTCGTATATCATATCACGATAAGAAATTCTTGTATAGAAATTGACCAAAAGCCTCAGATGCTTTACAATTGCCCTGTAAAGACAACTTTTATGCATGAAAGTTGTGGTGTTTTTGGAGTTTATGCCTCAGGCATAAATGTAGCCCAGACGACTTTTTTTGCCCTTTTCGCCCTTCAACATCGCGGTCAAGAAAGCGCTGGTATCGCCGTCACCGACGGCAATGGAATAAAGCTGCATACGAAGATGGGGCTGGTCTCCCAGGCATTCACTGAGGATGACCTTGCTTTGCTCAAAGGAAATATTGCCATCGGGCACAACCGTTACTCCACCACAGGCTCCAGCAGACCTGCCAATGCCCAGCCCGTCATAGCCGAGTCAGATAGGTTGACCATCGCCCTGGCCCATAATGGTAATATCATCAACGCGGAACTGCTCCGCCGCGAGCTTCAAGAACGGGGCTACCACTTCCATACCGGCACTGATTCCGAAGTCATCGCCAACCTTATTCTGGCCTCGCCTGGCCAAAACTGGCAGACAAGAATAGAACACGCCATGCATCGTCTACGAGGCGCTTACTCTTTGGTGATCCTGACCGAAGATAAGCTGATAGGAGTTCGTGACTCTTTTGGCGTTCGTCCTCTCTGTCTGGGAACTATTGACAACGGATGGAGCATCGCCTCGGAAAGCTGCGCCCTCGACCATATTGGTGCCGAATTCATAAGAGAAGTCAAACCCGGTGAAATTGTGGTCATTGATAGCCACGGAGTGAGCAGTTTCGGCAAGAAAGATGGCAAAAAGGCCCTGTGTATCTTTGAATACATCTATTTCGCCCGGCCCGATAGCATAATTCAAAGCAAATTGCTCTACTCAACGAGGCAAGCGATGGGAAGAGCATTGGCCGAGGAGTATCCTGTTGATGCTGACCTGGTTATGGGTATACCCGATTCAGCCACCGCTGCCGGCATCAGTTATTCTAACGCCTCTGGCATTCCGTATTGCGAAGGCGTGCTCAAGAACCGCTACGTGGGACGCACCTTCATTGCGCCTGACCAAAGGATGCGGGAGCTGGGCGTCCAGTTGAAATTCAACCCTCTTGCCCGGGTAATTGCCGGGAAAAAATTGGTGGTCGTCGATGACAGCATTGTTCGTGGCACGACCACTCCAAAGATAGTCAGTATGCTCAGAAAAGCGGGTGCTGCGGAGGTCCATCTCCGCATCTGCGCCCCTCCAATTCGCTACCCTTGCTTTTTCGGGGTGGACACAGCACCCAGATGGCAACTGATCGCCGCGAGAATGACCGTCCCCGAAATCAGAGAGTACGTCAATGCCGATTCGCTGGGCTACCTCAGTCTGGATGGCTTGATTCGGGCTGTGGACCTGCCTAAAGATATTTTTTGCCTTGCCTGTTTTACAGGCGTATACCCGATTCCGGTACAAATAGAAATGGATAAACTGGCTTTGGAAGCAATTCCTGAGGAGGACCTGAGTGAAATCAAGCTCTAGGTCGCCTCGCTTCGCTCGCAATAAGGCATACGCCTCCGCTGGCGTGGACATTTCTCTTGCCGACAGGGTGAAGGGAACCATGGCCCAGCAAGTTCGAGCCACTTATCGGCCGGAAGTTCTGGGCTCAGGGTTTTTCGGCAGTATGTTCCAGCTCAAAGGATATGATGAGCCGGTCCTCGTTTCCAGCGTTGACGGAGTGGGCACCAAGCTCATGATAGCATCGCTTTTCAACAAGAACGATAGCGTGGGCATTGACATAGTCAATCACTGCGTGAACGATATTCTTTGTTGCGGCGCCGAACCCCTTTTCTTCCTCGACTATATCGCCATGGGCAAACTCAGGCCAAAGCAGGTGGAAGCTATCGTTTCAGGGATAGTCCGGGCTTGCCAGGAAGCTGGCTGCTCGTTAGTTGGCGGTGAAACTGCTGAGATGCCCGGCATGTACTCCGAAGGAAACTATGACCTGGTGGGCTTCATTGTTGGAGCGGTGGAAAAAGCGAATATCATTGACGGCAGTGACATAGCGCCGGGTGACGTGGTACTTGGCCTGCCCTCTTCCGGTCTGCACACCAATGGCTACTCACTGGTGCGCAAGGTATTTGGCATAGATGCTAACCCATCGTGCTTGGACAAATTCTATCCCGAGCTGGGCAAAAGCCTGGGTGAAGAATTGCTCCGGGCTCACCACTGCTATTATCCTCAGCTCAAGCCGGCTCTGCCGTTGGTTAGAGGCCTGGCTCATATAACCGGTGGCGGCTTTTCAGGCAACATACCGCGCGTTCTGCCCCAAGGCGTTGCCGCTAATATTAACAAGGATTCGTGGGATGTACCACCCATTTTCAAGCTTGTCCAGGAAAAAGGCGGTGTCGAAGAAACCGAAATGTATCGAGTATTCAACATGGGCATAGGCATGACCATTATTTGTTCACCACGGCAGGTAGCCAGGATCGCCAGTCTCTTGCCCGGGGCTAGAGCTATCGGCGAGATAACCAAGGCAGAAGACGAAGAAAGAGTAATAATACGTTAAAGGAGGCTCTGTGCGTGCCATAATCAGTGTATCAGACAAGTCAGGCGTGGTTGCTTTCGCCCAAGGCCTGAGAGAGCTGGGCATTGAAATATTCAGCACCGGTGGCACCAGAAAGTCATTGGAGGCTGCAGGGATAGAAGTACATAGCATATCAGAATTAACCGGCTTTCCTGAGATCCTTGATGGACGAGTAAAGACCTTGCATCCCGCCGTGCACGGCGGCATCTTAGCCCGACGTGATCTTCCCCAGCACCTATCCGAGCTAAGCCAGAACCACATCGCGCCCCTCGATATGGTGGTGGTGAACCTCTATCCTTTTGTGGAGACGGTGAGCAAAGCCGATGTTGCCCTGGATGAGGCACTGGAGAACATCGATATCGGCGGACCGACCATGATTCGCTCGGCAGCCAAGAATTTCCCTTCCGTCCTGATAGTAGTCGATCCCCGGGATTACGATGCAGTCCTGCAAAGCCTGCGCCAGAGCAATATAGACTTGGAGTACAGAAAACGGTTAGCCCAGAAAGCTTTCCAGCATGTAGCCACCTACGATACAGCCATCGCTCAATATCTCAACGAAGAGGCATTTCCCGAAGAAATGACGATAGCCTTAAGAAAGGAGCGCAGCCTTCGCTACGGAGAGAATCCCCACCAGCAAGCCGTCTTCTATGTTGAACAGAATGTAAAACGAAGGCAAGATGGCTTAGCATCGCTGGAGCAGCTTGGCGGACCTGAAATTTCCTTCAACAATCTTCTTGACCTGGATGCCGCCCTGAATTTGCTGAGCGACTTCACCGATCCTACCGTTGCCATAATTAAGCACAATAATTCCTGCGGGCTTGCCTGCCATGATGAGCTGGCTGAGGCTTATCGACGAGCTTTAGCCGGTGACCCTGTAGCTGCTTTTGGCGGCATTGTTGCGAGCAACCAAGACATAGATTTGGCCATTGCCCGCGAGATAGATAAGACTCATTACGATGCTATTGTAGCTCCAGCTTATGAAGATAAGGCCCTGGAATTACTGAGACGCAAGGAAAGTCTGCGTCTTGTCAAAGTTGCCCCTTACTATCGCCCTTCTTCCTCCCAATCGCACTTCGATTTTCGCCACATTCGAGGCGGCTTCCTGGCACAGGCGCCGGATCTGTTAACCAAGCCGGAGCTCCAGCCTCGGGTTGTAACCAGGCGCCAACCTACAGACGCCGAGTTGTCAGACCTGCTCTTTGCCTGGAAGGCGGTCAAGAGCATAAAATCCAATGCCATCGTTATCGCCAGGGACAGAACACTGTTGGGCATGGGCGCCGGACAACCAAGCCGGGTGGTAAGCGTTGAACTGGCGCTGAAAAGAGCTGGCGACCAAACCAAAGACAGCGTCCTTGCCTCAGATGCCTTCTTCCCCTTCGCCGATGGCCCGGAATTGGCAATCAAGCAGGGGGTCACCGCCATTATTCAGCCCGGCGGCTCGGTAAGAGATAGAGAGGTGATCGAACTGGCGGACAACTACAATGTTGCTATGGTATTTACCGGTATCCGCCATTTCAGACACTGACCCGGGCAAACACGAGGCCCTGCCGATTTTGTCGGGATATTGAGGAACCGGGATTTGGAATTTGTTATTGAGACAGTAGCGGTTGGAGTTTAGAGATTGGTGATGCCATGGTTAGAGCGGTAATTGTATCAGATATGCTACGCGGCTTTCTCGAGGAAGGTCACCCCCTATACTGTGGCCACGAGGCCCGGAGTATCATTCCCAATGTCCAGAGATTGCTGGAGCGGGAACTGGAGCAGGGCTCTAAGGTATTCTATTTGTGTGACCACCATACACCCGACGATCCGGAGTTCGGAATGTTCCCACCTCATTGCGTTGAAGGTACCGAGGAGGCCGAACTCATACCTGAGCTTCGGCAATACCCCGGTGAAATCATACCGAAGAAAACTTTCAGCAGTTTCTACAACACTCCTTTAGATAAGAAACTGGAAGCAATTGGGGCCGAAACCATAGTCGTCTGTGGCGTAACCACGCATATTTGTGTTCTGCAGGCAGTGACGGAGGCCAGGTACAGAGGCTACGAAGTTGAGGTTCCCGTTGACTGTGTTGCTTCCTTCGACAGAAAAGCCCACTTCTTCGCCCTGGACTATATGGAAAATGTGCTTGGCGCCAAGCTCATCAAACCAACCGTCGAGGTTTCTCCCCCTCGCTTCGAAATTCCCGATTCGTGGCTGAATGGGGAAACGGCCGACATCTATTTCCCCCGCACCGTGGAAATACTCAAGAAAGAAGGGATGAATCCCCTGGCCACCATGGAGGTATTTTCCCGTCGAGCTGGTATCTTGTGCGGCATAGAAGAAGTTAAAGCTTTGCTGGCAGAAGTCCTTCCCGAAAACAATCGTGAAGTCTGGGCACTAAGTCAAGGCGAGCCTTTCAATGGAGCAGAAGTAGTTCTACGCATCAGGGCTCCCTATCAAAGCTACGGAGCTTACGAAACAGCCTATCTGGGCATGCTCTCTCATTGCAGCGGCTGGGCCACTGCTGCTCGACAATGTGTCGATGCTGCCCAGGGCATTCCTGTCATCAGCTTCGGGGCCCGCCATGTCCATCCTTCGGTGGTCGGCATTATGGAATACTGTGCCATCGTCGGAGGCTGTACCGGCTGCGCCAGCACTGCCGGGGCAAGACTCGCTGGCATCCAGCCCACAGGGACTATCCCCCATGCCCTTATCATTATCATGGACAGCACCGCCAAAGCTACTCTTGCTTTTGACAGGCATATGCCTTCCGAGGTGCCGCGCATTGCCCTAGTTGACACCTTTGAGGACGAGGTCAGAGAGAGTATAACCGTGGCCAAAGCGATGGCAGGAAAGTTACAGGGCGTAAGATTAGATACCCCTTCAGAAAGAGGTCGGGTTACTGCCAACCTGGTCAAGGAGGTGAGAGCCTGGCTGGACCTCGAAGGATTCAAGACCGTGAAAATAGTTGCCAGTGGCGGACTTGACCCGGAACGAATCAGATACTTTATCGATGAAGGGGCGCCTGTCGATATTTTCGCCGTGGGCAGCTATATCAGCGACGCCAAGCCTATTAACTTCACTGCCGACCTTCACGAAGTGGAGAACAGACCCATCGCCAAGAGAGGCCGAATGCCCGGCATCACCCCCAACCCGAAGCTGAAAAGGGTCATGTAAACATAGGCACAGCAGCTTCTAACTAACAGTATTACACTCGTTCATGTAATTGTGGAACACACATTAGCTTTACTGCTTTTGCGGTTTTCTCACCTCTTCCACTATCCTGGGTAATATCTCACCCGTCTTCCCCTGGATGAAATAGTCTGACACTCCTTCGTGGGTAAGCGGCGTGGGCTCAGCATTCACCTCTATTATCTTCACACTGGCCTTATGTCCCCTGACGCCCAGACCCGGGACTGAACCACTCGAATGAAATCTTGCCATCCTGGGCAGATTAGCAAAGGGATAAACCACTGCTGATGTCCCGCAGATAAGCATCAGGTCACATCCCGAAGCTTCTCTTTCCGATTCGGTCATCACATCTAGAGGTATTGATTCCTTGAAATGAACCACGTCATATTTCAGGGCAGCACCACATCGGCAGCGAGGTGGAAGTTCATCCAGGGAGATTCCCTCCCTGGCAAACCTCGAGCCGCACGAAATACATCTCAGTGCTTGGACACTACCGTGATATTCCAAGACCTTCTTGCTTCCTGCCTTTCTATGTAAACCATCGATATTTTGCGTGATTACGCACTTCAGTCTTCCCAGAGCTTCGAGCTCTGCCAGAGCATAGTGACCTGGATTCGGCTCAGCCTTCCTGATTTCTTCGTAAAATGTCCCATACGTCCCCTGGATCCCCAGCATCTCCTCCCAGTACGCCCTGGGATTGTTGAGGAAAAGCTCGTATCTTTGATAAGCCTTAGCCTCTGCCTCCTTATTCGTAGTCCAGATCCCCTTCGGGCCCCTGAAATCAGGTACGCCTGATTCGGTAGACATACCGGCCCCGCTCAATGCAATGGCATATTTGCTTTCCGCCAAATCCTTTGCCGCCCGCTTGATCAAACTTTCCATTATCTACCCCAAAGTCATTGCTATTGTAGCATGAATTGGTCGCTCAACCGTCGTGTTCAAATCATTCCATGACAATTTGTAATAGTCTATAATATGAAAGGAACTGATGAAGGCATCTCAGAAGTAAAGTACCCCACAGCAAGCTGTGGGGCATTACGGGTAAGGGAGCCGCCCCACCGGGTTGCGAACGGGGCCGCTTTCCTCCCCCCAGCAAGCTGGGGGGTATCCAGCGGAGGTTTTTATGAACATCCAGAAAAAACTTTCTCACGTGCCAAGCTATTCCCAGGAATTAGGCCTGGACCTAACAAGCGAGGAACACAGGTTCAGGTGGTTCCTGGCTTCAATTCTTTTTACCGGCGGGATTTCGTCGCACATAGCCATAAAGACTTACAAGGCATTTGACAGGGCGGGTATCGTAACACCCGAAAGCATTGTAGAAGCGGGCTGGGATAAGCTGGTAGAGGTATTAGACGCCGGAGGCTATGTCGTCTACGACTTTGCCACGGCATCGAAGCTGTTTGACATAGCATATAAACTGAAGGAAAGGTATGGCTCGCTCGAGAATCTATATGCCCAGGCAAAAAACAACAAAGACCTGGAAAAGAAGTTGCAGGAATTCAAAGGCGTGGGACCTACTACCGTGAACACATTCTTAACAGAGTTGAAGGCTATCTGGGAAAAAGCGAGGCCGGGCGTTTCTCCCATTGCCAAAGAAGTGGCTTCCAGGCTCGGTCTAAATGAGGAGCACCTGGAGCGCCCGGCGGTAGAGTTGGCCCTGATAAGAATAGGGCTTGATTTTTGCAGGAACAAACAATGCCTGGCCTGCCCTGTCCGAGCAGAATGCTCGAAAGTACCATAACTGGGGCAGGAAGCCGAACGCCCCCATCCTTTGCAATGCCTGTCGCGACAAACTATAATTGGCTGTTATGCCGTTCGCGAAGAACCTTGATTTGCCTCCTACCTTAGGTGAGATAGCCCGACTGCTAGCTGTCCAGGAAAAGCAAAGCTACATCGTTGGCGGCTTCATCCGTGATTGCCTTTTGGGGAGAAAGACAAATGATGTAGATATTGCCGTAAGCGGTGCCTCAGTGACCACGGCCCGCGAAGTAGCCAAAGAAATAGGGGGCAAATTTGTGCTCCTTGATGAGGTCAATGAAATAGCGAGAGTCGTGGTGACTGGAGATGACCAGCAGAATGAAGGATCCCACGATGCGGAGTGGCACTTTGATTTCTCTTCTTTTCCCCAGGACATCGAGACTGACCTTGCCCGCCGCGATTTCACCATAAATGCCATGGCCCTGGAACTCGGGCAATTTGCACCTGCCGGCACAACTGCCGATAAGGTTTCTCGAAAGTTGGCCAGGTTCTTCGCTGAAGACCAGTTCCCCCAGAGGCTCATCGACCCGTTCTCCGGAAAGGAGGATGTGAGAAACAAGATAGTCCGTGGGGTAAGCGACCAAATATTTGAGGCCGACGCCGCCAGGCTGCTGCGGGCGGTGAGGTTGGCTGCCGAGCTCGATTTCACCATCGAGCCGGAGACAGAATCGTTGATTCGCTCCTATTCTCAGGCCATCAGCGAAGTCTCCGGTGAGAGAATTAGAGAAGAGTTGCTGCACTTGCTCGCTCTGCCCCGCGCTGTTCATTATCTCAGGTACTTGAATGACCTTAGCTTGCTTCTAGCCCTGGTCCCCGAACTGGCAGAGGCCAAGGGAGTGGAGCAACCAACAGTGCACTTCTGGGACGTCTTTGAACACTCCTTACAGACCGTAGCTACCGTGGAATTCTTGATGAGAGAAAGCGACTGGGAGCACGGCAATGAAGACATGCTGACTATTGCTCCCTGGTCCGACCTAATAGACGAGCACTTGTCCCAGGAGGTCTCCACTGGAAGTAACCACAAGGTCCTGCTCAAGTTAGCCGCGCTATTCCATGATATCGCTAAACCAATGACCAAGAGCATTGACGACACAGGCAGAGCCAGGTTCTTGGGGCATACTAAGCTAGGAGCAGCTATGACCGGGAATGTTCTGGAAAGGTTGCGATTTAGCAATCGGGAAATAAGGCTTGTGGAAAGCCTGGTCTATCACCACCTCCGTCCCGTCCAGATGGCAAATGAAGGATTGCCCACCCAACGGGCAATTTATCGCTACTTTCGGGATACCGGGGACGCTGGCATCGATATTCTGCTCCTGGCTTTAGCCGATTATCTGGCCAGCCGCGGGCCTCTGGCATCCTGGGAGGAATGGAAAACAAACTGCCAGCTAATGAACTACATACTGGCGGAGCATGACAAGCAGCAAGCCAAAATCTTGCCGATGAAACTTATTGATGGCTATGATATAATGCATGCCTTTGGTTTGGCGCCGGGGCCATTGATTGGCGAGCTCCTGGCCACGGTCAACGAGGCTCATGCCAGCGGGGAGCTAAGCACCAGGGAGGAAGCGTTAGCCCTGGTCCGAAGAGAGCTGTCAGATACGAGCAAGCAGAAAGCGGAGGTTGACCAGAATTCGCAGGATTCTGGGAGAGCAATCTCTAACACAAAGGTAGAGTGAATTGAGAAGGAAGAGCCTTTATTTACTGATTTTCATCCTTGCTCTGTTCGGCTTTTCCCTGTGGTCCATAGCGCCGCTGGACAGGGATGTGGCCGGCAGGCAGGGTCTGAGGCTGGGACTCGACCTTGCCGGCGGCAGCTACCTGGTATACCAGGCCGATGTCAGCGATATCCCGCCCGGCGACAGAGATGAGACTATGGAAGGGGTGAAGGCGGTTGTACAAAGGCGTATTGATGCTCTGGGCATAACCGAACCCATCGTTCAGATACAGAAACAAGAAGGGGAATACAATATTGCCATCCAATTGCCTGGCATAGCTGACATCGAGGAAGCTAAGAGGATGGTTGGACTTTTTACCGTGCTGGAATTCAGGGAGTGGGACGAGGAGGAGGAAAGCTGGATTCCTGCTACGGGCACGGTCATAGTGGATGGTGAGGAAAGGGAGCTAACTCTCAGCAGTAGATATTTTGAGGAAGACACTTATATCCATGTGGACCAGTTTGGCAGACCGTTCCTGGTATTTGAATGGAACGAAGAGGGACAACAGCTTTCGAAACAAATAACCAGCCGCCTTATCGGAAAACATCTGGCTATATTCCTGGGCGATGAGCCGCTCGAGGACGAAGAGGGCCGTATCATCGCCCCGGAGGTCAGGGATGTGATAGAGGATAGGGGGGTCATCGAAAACCTGAGCCTTACCGAGGCCCAGCGATTGTCGCGATTCCTCAACGCCGGACGGATCGATGTCCCACTGGGGAGGTGGGTAGAAGAGGACGGCTCCCGAGTATTTGAACCCGACATTCCTCTCTACGAACGGACCGTAGACGCCACCCTGGGGGCCGATTCTGTCCGGAAGAGCGTTCTGGCGGCAGTAATTGGCATAGCGCTGTTGTTGATATTCATGCTTGTTTACTATCGTCTCCCTGGCCTGGTAGCGTGCCTCAGCCTGGGTATTTACGGCGTGGTGCTTCTGGCCATTTTCAAGCTTGTGCCTGTAACCCTGACTTTGCCTGGCATTGCCGGCTTTATCCTGTCACTGGGCATGGCGGTGGATGCCAACGTCCTTATCTTTGAGCGCATCAAGGAGGAAGTGCGGGGAGGGCGCAGCTTAGCTGCTGCCGTTGAGGCAGGGTTCAACCGTGCCTGGACCGCTATCCGGGATAGCAACATCACCACCTTTATCGCCTGCTTCATCCTCTTCTGGCTGGGCGGCCAACTGGGCGCTTTCATGGTCAGAGGTTTTGCCCTGACCCTGTTTGTTGGTGTGGCCTTATCCATGTTCACAGCCATTGTTGTCACCCGCACTTTACTTCGTCTCATTGTAAGCAGTCACCTGATCAGCAATCCAGCAGCTTACGGAATGACACCATCGCAAACAAAGCGAGGAGCTTGACATGATAGACCTTGTCGGTAAGAAGCAGTGGTTCTTCCTGATTTCAGGGATACTCATAGTTATCGGAATAATTTCCCTCGTCATCTCCGCCATTCAGCTCCAGGCTCCATTGCGGCTGGGGACGGATTTCACCGGCGGCACTTCTATGATGCTTCAATTCAGCCCGGAGGTCCAACAAAGCCAGTTGCGTGACGAGATGACCAGCCTGGGATACGACGATGCAGTCATTCAGCATGCCGGAGAGGGCAATTTCATCATTCACACGAGGGAAATAACCTCAGCAGAAGCAAGAGAACTGACAGAGCAAGTTGGAACAGAACTGGAGTCGCAGGTCAAGATAATCGATTTCCGTTCAACATCGCCTGCGGTAGCTGCCAGAACAGCACGCAATGCCTTCATCGCCATAATAGTGGCTGCTGTGGCTATGATGCTCTACATCGTCTGGGCCTTCCGCCGCATGCCCAGTCCGTTTCGCTGGGGTACCTGCGCGGTCATCGCTCTTGTCCACGATGTGTTCATAATAGTGGGCATTTTTTCCCTTCTGGGCTGGCTGGCCGGGGTGACAGCGGATGCCATGTTTATCACCGGGCTGCTTGCCGTTGTCGGTTACAGCATTAACAACACCGTGGTTATATTTGACCGCATTCGCGAGAATGTATCAAAGCAACTCAGGCACGATTTTGCCCACACGGTAAACGACAGCCTCGTAGAAACGCTGGGCAGGTGCTTAAATACCGCCCTGACCACCCTGTTTGTCCTCTTAGCCCTTTTCCTGTTTGGCGGAGCCACCATACAGTATTTTGTCCTGGTGTTGATCCTCGGCGTTATCATCGGCACCTATAGCTCTATCGGCATCTCCAGCCAGCTTCTGGTGGTGTGGGAGAAGCGAGAGTGGAGGACACTCCTGCCTTTCACTAAGAGGCCTGCTTAGTCGAGAATATAAAGCCGATTTGTGATACCTGGATCCCAAATCCCAATATGGTCCTGTATGTAAGTGCGAGCTTGGTAGAATCTTGTTCCGAATTTCGCCTTGCTACCCCACCAGCTGGTGTATTCTCTTTATTTGCTCGATATGTGCATCAAAGCTCTCGGGTTTTCTGGCCGTTGATGCCTTTCCCAGGGGGTCATCTATCTCTGAACTACCCAGCAGTATATCGAAGCTGGTTCTTATGGAAGAGGCAACGACCTGAACGTTGTACCCACCCTCCAGGGTGAAAACAAGGCGTCCCTGGCATAGCTCGTCAGCCAGTTGCTTCAATATCATTACCATCTGAGCAAAACCATGAACGCTCACCTGCATCATAGCCAGCTGGTCGGCCCAATGAGAATCAAATCCAGCAGAAACAAGTATCAGTTCAGGCTGGAATCTATGTGCTACCGGTACCAGGACCTCCTTGAAAGCTCTCAAATATTCCTCATCGCCCCAGCCGGCGGCCATGGGGAAGTTAACCGTAGTCCCTTTTCCTTCGCTCCTGCCGGTTTCTTCCATCCGTCCTGTCCCGGGATAAAAGGGATATTCGTGGGTGGAGAAGTAAAGGACCCCGGGGTCGGTATAGAAAGCGTCCTGGGTTCCGTTGCCGTGATGGACGTCAAAGTCAGCGATAAGAACCCGGCTGAAATTGAACTTGCTCAGGGCAAATCTGGCGGCGATAGCCACATTATTGAAAATACAGAAGCCCATGGCTCGATCATGAATGGCATGGTGCCCCGGTGGTCTAACCAGAGCGAAGGCATTATCCACTTCCTTCTTCACTACTGCTTCCACAGCCACCAGGACCCCACCGGCGGCATACAAGGCTACTTCATAGGACCTCGGACACATTACGGTATCGGGGTCAAGCCAGCCACCACCCTTTTCCACCTTGCTCTGGACGTAGGAAATGTACTCCGAGGTATGTATCATCTCCAGCTCTGCCATTGAGACAGGACGCGGAGAAAGCATGGCAAGCTTCTCTTTAGTTCCGGTCTCTTCCAGATACGACATCGCAACCACCAGCCTCTGAGGATTTTCGACGTGGTCACCGGTATCATGTTCCAAATAGATTGGGTCATAGACAAGGCCGGTTTTCATACTTGCATCATAGCAAAGGTACTCACCCAAAAACAATTACGGGTGAAAGTTTCCAGAGCTCCGACCAATCGCAGTGGATTCTTGTCAGGGAAGGCATTTATGCTGATGAAAGTGTATACTTTTTCGCAATGAAAGGCGTCTCAGCATGAACAACAGAGAAATAGAAGAGCTGCTCGACGAGGCGGAGAAGATATTGACTGAGGAGGCAAATCTGATTCAGCTGGAGTCAGGCAAAGTCATTTTCGCTGGCGATACCCACGGTGATTTCGAGGCCACTGAGAAGATTATTCACAAGTACCTCAAGCCGGAGAACAAGCTGGTTTTCCTGGGGGACTATGTCGATCGGGGAGCGGCTTCCCTGGACAACATCAACCTCTTACTTCAACGGAAAATCAAGCACCCTGACAGTCTTTTCCTTCTCATGGGAAATCATGAAGGCCATGCCGTAATGAATTTTCACCCCGCCGATTTCTGGGAACGGCTGGATGCCGGACTTCGCCAGCGATACGGTGAGGTCCTTTGCAGGCTGCCACTTGCAGCATCCACGCCAAATGGAATCATTGCTCTGCACGGAGCGCTCCCTGATGTCTCAGGCCTGGAGGATATAGAGGGGATAAGACCAGGCAGTGCCGAATGGCATCAAATAGTCTGGGGGGACTGGCAGGAAAGGGAAGGCGAGGCCCTGGAAATCGGTCTCTACAGCGGAAGACCCCAATTCGGGCGAGGCTGGTTCGACAAAATCATGTCCCGTTTGGGCAAGAATGTCTTGATAAGGTCGCACCAGCCGGACGCCCCATCGACAATGTACGACAGGAGGTGCCTCACCATATTCACCTCTTCGGCCTACAGGTACTATGTTCCTGAGCGCACTATAGCTCTGGTCGATTTGAAAAGAGAGGTGAAGAGCGTGGACGATATAACGATAGAGATTGTTTGAATAAGCCGTCTCTTTGCCAAAGGGAGGTCTCCTGCTAAATCAGGCAAAAAAAGGCGTGCCCGTGTCCAGAACAACATTCCGCGAGCAACAAACCGACGAGCAGGCCGCAACAAATGCTGCAGCACTACTCGTTAGTGACTACAGGCACACCCTCGTCGGCTTAGTTAAGCTTCTTTGCCTTCGTACTTGAAGGAGACTCGCAATTTAGCACGATAAGCAGCAATTTTGCCGTCCTCAAGCTGCACGTCCAGCTCTTCCACCTCAGCGATACGCAGGTCACGCAGGCTCTTCGAGGCCTGTGCAACGGCGGCGGCAGCCGCCTTTTCCCAGGACTCCGAGCTGGTGCCAACCAACGTTATTATCTTGTAAACACTGTCAGTCATAATATCCTCCTTTCTGATTTGTTGCCTATCATACAGTAAATGCTTGCAGCCAGTCAATATGTGCTGAAAGGACTCATAATTTGGTTATGCGGTTCGCACTTCTACAAACCCGCTTCTTTTCTCAGCATTTCAGCCTTGTCCGTTATCTCCCAGGGCAGGTCGAGGTCTTCCCTGCCGAAATGCCCGTAAGTGGCAGTCTGGCGGTAAATGGGACGGCGCAGGTCCAGATTCCTTATGATAGCCTCAGGGCGAAAGTCGAAATGCTTGTTGACGAGATTCGATATGATTTCATCGGGGACCTTTCCCGTACTGAATGTCTCGACAGATAATGATAACGGGTGAGCCTTTCCGATAGTATAGGCAACTTGCAGCTCGAGGTAATCCGCTAGTCCGGCAGCTACTATATTTTTGGCAACATACCTGGCCATATAAGCCGCGGAGCGGTCTACCTTGGTAGGGTCTTTGCCTGAAAAGCAGCCTCCACCATGTGGACAGGCACTGCCATAGGTATCGGCAATGATTTTGCGTCCGGTAAAACCGGTGTCGCTCACCGGTCCACCGATGACAAATTGCCCGGCGCTGTTAATGTAGTATGCAGTCTGGTTATCCAGCAAATTGGCGGGAATGACCTGCTCAATCGCCTGCTTTATGAGGTGATGTTCAATGATGTTACGTTCCACCCCCGGGTCGTGGTGGGCACCGAGAACAATACAGACCACCCTCTTGGCTATGCCATGACTGTATTCTATGGTCACCTGAGCTTTGCCATCGGGCCTGAGATATGGAACGGCCCCCTCTTTTCTTACCTGAGCCAGTCTCCGGCACAGCTTGTGGGCCAGTGCAATAGGCAAAGGCATGAGCTCAGGGGTTTCTGTACAGGCAAAGCCCACCATCATTCCCTGGTCGCCAGCACCGGTCTTGTCCAGGACTTCATCAGTTGCCTCTCCTGTCCTCGCTTCCCAGGACTGGCCAACTCCAGCAGCGATGTCGCTCGACTGTTCCTTGAGCGAGACAAGTACTCCACAGGTCCGATAATCGAAGCCATATTCCGGTCTGGTGTAGCCCGCCTCTTTGATTACCCGGCGCACAACCTCGGGAATCTCTACATAGCCCTTGCAGGTAACCTCACCGAGAACCATCACCATACCCATGGCCACGGAGACTTCGCAGGCTACCCTGGCGAAGGGGTCCTGTTTCAGCATAGCATCCAGGATAGCGTCTGAAATCTGGTCACAGAGCTTGTCAGGATGCCCCTCGGTGACGCACTCCGCAGTGGCCAGATAGGAATCCGACTGATTAAAGCTATTCGCCATTTTTACCCCCTTCGGGAAATCCTAATCTCGAATCTCTAAACAAATTCCAAATTCAAATACCAAGACTCATCTTTTTGGATTTTGGTCATTGAGTATTGTTTAGTATTTCGAATTTCGTGCTTAGGATTTTGTTTTTCATGCCTATGTTCCTGATTCCCAGCTTGCCAGATAGTTCTTTTGCTCTTCAGTCAGGGAATCAATTGCGATATCCATAGAGGCGAGCTTCAGTTTACCCACCTCCTCGTCAATTTCTTTCGGCACGGGATAGACCTGGGGCCCAAGTTTTCCTTTCGTCCTGGCCAGATACTCCAGACATAGAGCCTGGTTGGCAAAGCTCATGTCCATGACACTGGCCGGGTGTCCCTCGGCGGCGGCGAGGTTGATTAGCCTGCCCTCACCCAACAGGTAAATACGCGGTCCATCTTCTAAAGTGTACTCATCAACGGAAGAACGTATCCGCTTCTTCGACCTGGCCAGGCTTTCCAAAGCCGGGATGTTTATTTCTACATTAAAGTGGCCGCTATTGGCCAGAATAGCTCCATCTCTCATCTGCAGCATGTGTGACCTGTCGATGACATTCATATCGCCCGTGGTGGTGATAAAGACCTCTGCAATCTCGCAGGCCTTGATCAAAGGCATAACTTGATAGCCATCCATGGCAGCTTCCAGCGCAGGGATAGGCTGCACCTCGGTGACGATAACCAGTGCCCCCAGTCCTTGAGCCCGCCTGGCTATCCCTTTGCCACACCAGCCATAGCCGCAAACAACCACCTTCCTCCCCGCCCAGAGCATATTGGTAGCCCTGGTGATGCCATCGATCGTGCTTTGCCCGGTTCCATACCTGTTGTCAAAGAAATGCTTGGTCTGAGCATCGTTTACGGCAATGATAGGGTAAATCAGCTTACCAGCCCTGGCCATATTCCGCAGCCTGATGACTCCCGTGGTCGTTTCCTCGGTGCCGCCGATGACGTTGGCAGCCAGTCCGGTGTAATCCTTGTGGAGGGTGGAAACCAGGTCGGCCCCATCATCCATGGTGAGCTGCGGCTTGTGTTCCAGCGCGGTGATGATATGCTGGTAGTAAGTCTCATTATCTTCTCCCCTTATGGCGTTGACGGGAATGCCGTAGTCCACCAGGGCGGCAGCGACATCGTCCTGGGTAGATAAAGGATTGGAGGCACATAGAATCACGTCAGCACCGCCTTCCTTCAGGACTAAAGCTAGATTGGCCGTTTCTGTGGTGACGTGGAGGCAGGCAGCAATGCGCACTCCCGCCAGGGGCTTTTCCCTGGCAAATCTCTCCTTTATCAGATTGACGACCGGCATCTCCTTGCCAGCCCAGTCAATACGCAGCTTGCCTTCCCCGGCCAGGGAGGGGTCTTTGATATCGTAATTCTTCATTAAGCTAGTAACTCCCGGCAGACCGCTCTACGGCAGACCGTTTCACATATTAGCTCCAGGAAGCTCCGGTTTCCTGCCGCTGAACTGCTCGGCAACCCAATCGGGTATATCCAGTGTGCCGAGGAGGAGCGGTTGCTGATGACAATCGCTACCGCCGGTCATGAACATAGCGTGCTTTCTGGCAAACTCAATATAGTGTGCCGTGGTTTTCCCGTCATGTCTCGTATGCCAGCACTCGATGCCATCGACGTATTGTAGCATATATTTCTCTATAATCTCTGTTTGTTCCTGCAAATCATGCGTTATGCTTACCAGAGACGTGCCGTTGGGGTCGTTGGGATGTGCATGTACCAGTATGCCCCCGGCGTTCCTGACCAGCTTTGATGCTTCAGCGAGAGAAAGTGGATATTTAGGGACGTCGCATTTGACCAGATATCTAGCGAAGGCCTCTTGCTTGTCCTTCACAATCCCCTTTTCTATCAGGTAGTTCGCTATATGGGGTCGCCCGAACACGCCGTCTACGCTATCCTCTACTTTCTTGAGGTCTTCCTCGTTGAATCTTTCAATACCATCTTTGTCGAACTCGATATTCAGGTTGTCCAGAATACGGCGCGCCCTTCTTTGCCTGTGTTGTTTTATCAATCGAAGCTTGCTCTCCAGCTCTTGATTGCCGATGTCATACCCGTATCCCAGGAAATCGAGGGAAACATCTTTGTCGTTCTCGGGGTAGCGGAAGGTCACGTTCAATTCCACCCCTGTGATGTAAGATATGCCGTGTACTCTTGCCAGGGCGATGGCTCTCTCCTGACAGTGTACTGAATCGTGGTCAGTTATCGAGATTAAGTCAATATTCCTTTTGCGGGCTTCCTGAAAAACCTCTTCGATAGAAAGATTGCCATCCGAGCCAGTCCTGGTATGGATGTGCAGATCGATTTTCATGTGTATCTCTTTATCGCGCACCCCTTAGCTGCTTATACTATGAGACCCTTCGCCCCGACAAGTCGGGGCTCAGGGTGACAAAGGAAAGCTTCCTATCTCTTTTCGGTGCCGATGACATACCAGCTCTGGGGCGGGTCATACTCGGTGTCAACTATCAGGTGCATGATATTGAGCCCGGGGTACAACCGCTTCAGGTCATCCAGGTCCACTTCTTCGAACTTCTTCTGATTGTTCAGGTAGGCCAGCTCGGTGAGGGCGTTTGATTCATAGGCCTCTTTGCTGCGTCTCTGTATCCGGGCGATGGCTACTTCCTGGGGGCAGTGGGTCTCAAGGACGACGAATGTCTTATTATGTCTGGCCGCTATCTCAGCGGCCCGTCTTCTCAACGACTGGGTAATAAAGGTGGCATCGAGTATTACACTATCGCCATTCTCCAGGGCCTCATCTGCCCGCCGGAAGGTCTCATCGTAGACCATTGTTCGCTTGCTCATATCCGAGGCCACTTTCTCATCAAAAATGTCTTCCTCTTTCAGCACTTCCAGTCTGATGAGGTCGGACCGCAGGATGGGGTAGCCCTTGATCCTGGAGACCTCCTCGCTGGTCTCAGTCTTCCATGTGCCGGGCAGGCCGCAGGTGATAAGCAACACTCCAGCGCCCAGTTCGTTTTCCATGAATTTGGCAAACGGCTCTTTCACTCTACGCCTCCACTACAACTTGACAGCGTCGCACTAGATTATAGCTGCTCAAATTCCCTTTTTCATTGTGAAGGGAAAGGTGCGTCCTAATTTGACCATCTCTTGTAACCGATGCTAGACTATCTGCGGGCAGCGTAGCTCAGCGGTAGAGCAGAGGACTCATAAGCCTTTGGTCGGTGGTTCAAATCCACCCGCTGCCACTTCAAGCAGTTTTCTACTTCTTCCTGGAAGGCGCCTTCTTTTCCTTTTCCGGCTTTGCCGCAGGTTTATCGGTGTATAGCTCCGGGTGGTGGGTTCTGCAGGTCTTGCACATGTTCGTGACCTCCTTGCCTCTATTATACCGAAATCATGTCGACCAGTTCGACTTCTTGCCAGCACACGCAGCACGGGCAATAGACAGCGGTGCAAGTCCAGCCGCTGCCGTCTAGTTTCTACAGCTTCCCTTCGGCTTCCTTCTCCATCTTCTCCAGCCGGGTATAGTAGTCCGCAAACTCGTTAAGATGGGCCAGAGCTATCTTGCCGGTCACCATAGGGTCATCATCGGTGACGTTGGTGTGCGGGTCCGCTTTCCCATGCTCAAGCTCAACATCCAGGCCCATGCGGTATTGTTCAACGTCGAACTTAGTCCAATCAATACCCAGCGCCTCTCCGATTTGTTTAGCTTCTTCAGCGGTGAAATGCTTTTTGCTCGTCATGATACTCCTCCTGTGAAGACTGCTTCTCCCTCAAGTATAGCATAGCGTATTCGACACGGCCTAACCTCATTCAAATGCAGCCGCGGCCAAGCTGTGCATCCGCACAATTCCCCAGTCCTGGCCAGACCGCCGCATCTCCGGCGGGCATCTGTTCATATCCGGCAATGGGGACAGGACTGGTCCTTCTTGTGCTCACTGCTTACTGGCCAACCTCTCTTGTACTTCCGAAATCAGGTCCTGGACCGCGACGCGCAGTACCGTCTGGCCTTCCTTTAACGTGTCGACAAGAACGTTGTAGTCCTGGTAGAAATAGACCGTCTTCCCGTCGGTGAATACTACGAAGGATGACAGAGCCTTCGATTGACCTCGTATGAAGCGGAAGCTCGACCTTATCCGCTGTAGGGACAGCGAACTATCCAGCAATTTCATCAGAATCTTCAATTCGAAGATGTCTTCTACGGAATAGAGACGCCGGGAACCTCTTCCGGACGCTGCCCTCACACTCGGAGTCACGAGGCCCGTCTTATCCCAATACGCAAGCTGGCTCTGGGTAGCGCCGACCACGCGCGATACCTCGGAAATACGGAAGGATACGGGCCTTCTCTTACGCGGCATTGCAACTTCCAGCCAATACGATATGAATCATAGCAGAGCCCGCGACGCCCTGCTCACCGGACCACCAGAGTGCGCTCCCTTAACCGGTTAGACCAGTGCCCGACCCAGAAAGAACGGCCAGACTACCAAGCCAAGCAAAATCTCCCACCAGACCAGGCCGGCATAACCGATTGTGAATAGCCAGCCGATGAACCAGATAGGGCCTACCAAAACCGAAGCGCCGCGCATATTCTCCTCCTTCTACAAGATAATCTGTTCTCTATTTGACGACTTTCTACCCAGTATTTTAATGATACCTTTACGCGATAACAAAATCTAGTGCCTAGTTGCAATAATGCACGTTATGTATTATACTGTCGGTATGGGAAAAGCAAGTGAGATTCATCTTACCGAAGAGGAACAAGAGCAACTGGAATCCTGGATGCGCAAAGGGACTATGGAGCAGCGTTTCGTCGAGCGGGCCCGTATAGTACTGGAAGCAGCCACGGGAAAAGCGACTAAGGAC
>JAWOFK010000060.1:0-65010 GCA_046497565.1 Dehalococcoidia bacterium | reverse complement strand
CTCTCATTGATATCTCCCCACCAGTCCTCTTCGTCCTTGACCTCCTTCCATAAATCGTTTAATGTGAGCTGGGTCAGGTCTTTTACCATGACCATGGGGCGTATTCCTCCTTTCATATTTTGTTGTTGTTTATGAAAGGATACGCCCTTTATCTTTAAAATTGAATTTACACAAAATATGATACGCTACCGGCCGGCACGGGAGTTTGACAAATAGCTTTTTCCTTGCTATATTGCGGTGGTTTGTTCAGGCTGCCCAACCGATAAAGCGGAGGTAATTTATATGGTCATTATTGGCGAGAACATACATGTCATAGCCCAGGCAATTTCCACAGCGGTAACTGATAGAAACCCCAAAGTAATCCAGGATTTAACTAAAGCCCAAACTGAAGCTGGAGCCAATTACATCGACCTGAATGTTGGACCCATGAAGAAAGACACCGAAGACACCATGCAATGGTTGGTCAACGCAGTTCAGGAGGCTACTGACCTACCTTTGTCTATAGATACCCTTAATCCTGTAGCCATGGAGGCAGGCCTGAAAGCCTGCAAACAAAGGCCCCTGCTTAACTCTGCTTCAGGAAAGAGCCTCTCGAAAGAGCAAATGCTTCCTTTAGCCCAGAAATATAACTGCGATGTGGTGATTTCGGTTATGACGGATAAAGGGATGCCTCCGGATGTTGAGTCCAAGGTAGAGAGTATTATGGAGACGGTTGACTATGCCAATGGGTTGGGGATTGCTAATGAAGATATCTGGGTTGATCCCATACTGCTGCCCATCAGCACCGCCGGAGAGGGGCAGAGATTCACTGTGGTGAATCTGGAATTCATCAAGATACTTGAGGATGTTCTGCCCGGGATTAAATCCACAGTAGGGCTTTCCAATACATCCAATGGCGCACCGGAACCACTCAGGCCGCTTCTCAATCGCACGTATATGGTGATGCTGGGGAGGAATGGGCTCTACTCTGCCATCGCCGACCCTCTGGATGAGGAGCTTATGCGCCTGAATAGAGGAGAGATGCCGGAAATCGTCGAACTAATCTACAAGGTTATGGATGGGGAGGATGTAGACCCCTCCGGTCTACCTCAAAAGGAAGCTGAGTACGTTAAGACAGCCAAGGTTCTTATGGGAGAGACCCTGTATTCTGACGCCTGGCTTGAAAGTTAAGGAGGGTAAAGAATGGAATACAAAGCACCAGTTGAAGCTTATAGTGGGGTGGTTAGAGAGGTAACCATTGGGAAGGGGAAGAAGAGTTTGAAGATAGGGGGAGAGAATATTCTCCCCCTTCATTTTTTTGACGAGGGCTCAAACCCCAATCCGGCCAAGTTCGCCCTGGAAGTTCTGGATATGGAGCCTCCGGACTGGCCAAAGCATGCGGTCGAGCCTGTCCAGGATGTAATTTCTGACCCGGTTGGCTGGGCCAAGAAATGCCAGGGCTTTGCCGTGGACGCCGTTTCGCTTTCCCTGATGAGTACCGACCCTGCGGTCAAGGATACTCCTGCTGACAAAGCAGCGGCGTTGGCCAAAGAAGTAGCCGAGGCGATAGAGGTGCCTTTGATTGTCTATGGCTCCGGAGATGAGAAGAAAGATGCAGAAGTCCTGCCCCGGGTTGCCGAAGTATGCGATGGAATGAACCTCCTCATAGGCCCGGTGCTCAAGGAGAATTACGAAGCGGTGGGTAAAGCGATTCTGGATCACGGGCATACGGCTATTGCCCAGAGCCCCCTGGACATCAATTTGCTCAAAGAGTTGAACGTTAAGCTCGGGAAGTTCTTTCCCCCAGACAGGATTGTGATAGATCCCTTGTCTTCTGCATTGGGTTATGGCATGGAATATAGCTTCTCTCTAATAGAGAGAGTGAAACAGATTGGGATTATGACCAAAGATAGTATGACCATGATGCCAATCATCGCCAATCTTGGTGCGGAGTGCTGGAAGACAAAACAGGCCAAGGAAAACAAGGAACAGGGATTGCTCTGGGAAGGAATAACGGCGCTATCGCTTTTGCTGGCCGGAGCGAACATTCTTGTCTTAAGGCATCCCCAGACTTTGCGTTTGGTAAGAGAAACAATGGAGGTCAAATAAAATGGCAGTAGCTGAAAAGAAGCTATCGAAGAAATTGGAAGAGCTATATGAAACTATCAGGGCCGAGGTGCCCTGGGAGCCGGTAGGACCCACTCCCATGCCTGATATTCCGGATCTCAGGAACTGGGATATGCGGCTGCTCAAGACGTACGCACCATTCTATGCTCCCTTTTGCGACCTGTGCTGCTTGTGTACCTATGGTAAATGTGACCTTACCGGTGGTAAGAGAGGGGCTTGCGGCATTGATATAGCTACCCAGCAGGCAAGAATAGTACTTCTGGCCTGCTTGATGGGATGTTCTGCGCATGCCGCTCACGGAGCGCATATACTGGAACATCTAATTGAGAAGCACGGTGCGGATAAGAAGATAGACATGGGCGGATCAATCGAGATCGAGGCGCCGCACATCAGGACGGTCCTGGGCCTGAAACCCGAGACACTGGGAGATCTGCAGATTGCTGTGCAATACGTCTTCAAGGAGGTCGGGCACTTGCTCGACTCCTGCCACACCGGACAGGAGGGAAGCGCACTGGACTATGAGTCCAAAGCCCTGCACGCCGGCATGCTGGATCATGTCGGAATGGAGGCCGCGGATATCGCTCAGATTGTGGGATTCAACTATCCCACTTCGGTGGCCGATACGCCGCTGGTTGATATGGGGTGGGGAGCGATTGACAAGAGCAAACCGACGGTTCTGGTATCAGGGCATAACCCGGCTACGTCTACAGAGGTAATCGACTATCTGCGAGAACACGGTCTGGAGGATAAGGTTGAGGTAGCCGGTGTTTGTTGTACCGCCCTGGAGACCACCAGGTATTCAGATAAGGCCAAGATTGTCGGGCCCCTTTCACGGCAGCTCTTCTTCATGAGAGCGGGCATCGCCGATGTGATAATGACAGATGAGCAGTGTATCAGAACGGACACGCCGCAGGAGGCAACCAAAGTTGGCTCGGCGGTGGTTGCCTGTCTGGATAAGGCCATGTATGGACTCGAGGACGCCACAGATATGGATGCAGATGATGTGGTAAGACGAATGGTGGACAATGGCGAACATTTCGCTATCCTGGATTCCAAGAAGGCGGCTGAAGTAGCGGTGAAAGTGGCCATGGAGCTTGCGCCGAAGAGGAGGAAGGAATGGTTGACGGAAGCCGAGGCCATGGAGTTGGCCAAGAAATGCAGCGATTGCGGTATGTGCGAGCAGGTGTGCCCTAACCTGTGCGCTATCGGTTCCGGTATTACGGAACTGGCCAAGGGCAACTTCGACCCGATAAGAGTCCTTTTCAACCAGTGTATCGGCTGTGGGAAGTGCGAGGAGGAGTGTCCTCGAGATGTTCCCATATTTAGACTGATGCAGGTGGCGGCCGGTAACGAGACCTGGAAGGCCAGAGCCGGGCGTGGCCCGATTATGGATACCGAGATAAGGACCGTAGGCGCGCCTATTACTCTGGGGACTATTCCGGGGGTGGTTGCCATCGTCGGCTGCTCGAATTTCCCCGACATAGATGATGTCGCTGACATGGTGGATGAGTTTGCCAAGAGGAAGTATATCGTGGTTCTCTCAGGTTGTTCTGCCATGGTTGCCGGGATGAAAAAAGACGCCGATGGAAAGACGGTTTACGAGAAGTACCCTCCTGACTTTGAAGGCGGCGGCGTGGTAAACGTTGGCTCCTGTGTCTCCAACAGCCATATCACCGGCGCAGCCATAAAAATAGCGAACATCTTCGCGGCACTTCCTTTGAGGGGCAATTACGAGGTCATGGCCGACTATGTTCTCAATCGCGTAGGCGCGGTTGGAGTAGCGTGGGGTGCCATGTCCCAAAAGGCTGCCTCCATCGCTACAGGATGCAACCGACTGGGTATACCGGTGGTCCTGGGTCCGCATTCCTCGAAATACAGGAGACTGTATCTGTCCAAGAAAGAGGAGGGTGACTGGAAGGTAATGGATGCCAGGAAGAAGGAGATCGTCGATACCGGAGAGCCTTCACCTGAACATCTGGCCTACGTCTGTGAGACCAAAGAGAAGGCCATGCCCGTGATCGCTAAGTTATGTATCAGGAAGAACGATACACCTCAGGGCAGAGCCGTAAAGCTGAACCATTACATCTCCCTGTACAAGAAGTATATTGGAGGCGGACTCCCCGAAGACTTACAGCTGTTTGTGCGCAGGGACGCCGATATACCGCTGGTCTACAAGAAGGAAGTGCGGGCGTATCTACAGGAGATTGGCTGGCAGCCCAAAGAGCCAGTCGGTCTTCCCACCTATATTGGTACTTACCCCAGTAAGGTTTCTGTGGATGCGGTAATACACTGAAAAGGTTAGAAGGAGGAAAAAATGAGTGCAGTGCTGCCACGTCATAGAGTAAATGTCTTAACCGGTACCAAATCAGCCAGGTTGATTGAAGATGCCGCAGAGTATGCCGAGCTGATCAAGAAGGCCAAAAGGCCGCTTCTTGTAATCGGCCCTCTATTGCTCCAATCTCTGGCTGATGGGAAGCTGCTGCTGGAGTATGCCCTGGACATGGCTAAAGCAGGTGGTATTCCGATATGTGCGACGGCCCAGACCAGAGGGAAGATGGTGGAGCTGGGGGTACAGCCGGACTGCGTCTACGATGCGGTCGAGATAGTAAATGCCCTCAAAGACCCTGATTGGCATGGCGTCAAGAAAGAGGGAAACCACGACCTGGTGATGTTCTTGGGCATAAGGTCTGATCTCGGTAGCCAGGGCCTTTCCACACTCAAACACTTCGCACCTCATTTGAAGACCATGACGCTGTGCAAGTATTACTTCCCCCATGCCAGCTACTCGCTGCCCAATTTCAAGAAGGATGAGAAGTGGCAGGAGTTTTTGGAAAGCCTGATAGCCAATCTAAAGAAAGGAGGATAAAAGAAACAGAAGAAGAAATGGAAGGCGAATTTCACGTAGATATAGGACCTCAGTATGAAGGCGAGGTAATAAGAAAGGAAAACCTGTACATTGAGTTCGGCGGCCCGAAGGCGGCACATAAGTTCGAGCTGGCAACAGTCAAGAGTCCTGACGAAATAGAGAATGAGAAAGTAGAGATAATCGGCCCGGACATAGGTGATCTGGCGCCTTACGACGAAGAGAAAGGTGGTGGCAGCTATCCTATTGCCATTCTGATAGACGTTGCCGGGGGAGAACTCGATAAGGACGCCGAAGCAATCATCGAGAGAAGAATTCACATGTTTACCAATATGACTGAGGGCTTCTATCATATGAATCAGAGGCAGGATGTATGGATAAGGATGAGCCAGGAAGCCTATAAGAAGGGCTTCAATTCGCTGCGGGAACTGGGAGAAATCTATGTCCTGCTCTATACATCGGAGATGCCAATCATCGAGGCCATCCAGGTCACTATTATCACCGACGAAAAGAAAATAGAGGAGCTCCTTCCCCACGCCCTGGAAGTCTATGCTGCCAGGGATGAGCGGGCAAGGACCTTGAACGATGAGGATGTGGACACCTTCTACGGCTGTGTTCTATGTCAGAGCTTTGCCCCGACGCATATCTCCATCATTACGCCGAATAGAATTGCCAACTGCGGAGCGATAAACTGGTTTGACGGTAGAGCGGCTGCCAAAATCGACCCCGAGGGACCCATATTTGCCATACCCAAGGGAGAGCTCATAGATGCCGTAAGAGGTGAGTATTCAGGAGCGAATGCGATTGAAGCTGAAAAGTCTCTGGGAACCTACGATAGAGTTTATCTGTACAGTGCATTTGAGCACCCCCATACATCTTGTGGCTGTTTCGAAGCAATTGTATATTACATTCCTGAAGTAGATGCCTTCGGAGTAGTGCACAGAGAATACAAGGGCGAATCTGTGGTTGGAGAAACATTTTCCCGCATGGCCGGTGAGACTTCCGGAGGAAAGCAAATAGAAGGAAGATTGGGGACGGGGCTGGAGCAGCTCAGGTCTCCCAAATTTATCCAGGCAGATGGTGGCCTGGCCAGGATAGTCTGGCTACCTAAGGACCTGAAGGAAAGGTTCAAAGATGTCCTGGAAGCGAAAGGGCTCTACGACAAAATAGCCACCGAGGAAGACGTCAAAAATGTGGATGAGCTTCTGGCATTCCTGGAAAAGGTGGGGCATCCCTGGCTAGCAGGGGAGGTAGAGCTCCCAACATAGATGCAAGAGTAGTCAACAGTCAGCAGTGAGCTAAGGCGGTCAGCAAACTGACAAGTGATGGCTGAAAGCTGATAGCTGGTTAAAGGAGGTTTGTTATGCCAATTGCAGGTTCTGAGATTGTGAAGATGCTTCCCGGAAGGAAGCCTTGTAAGGACTGTGGCTTCCCCACGTGCTTTGCCTTTGCCATGAAGCTGGCGTCGGGAGGAGCTACTGTGGACAAGTGTCCCTACCTCTCCGAGGAGGTGAAGGCCAAGCTGCTGGATGCTCTGGCACCACCGATAAAGCTTGTTACTATAGGCTCCGGGGAGAACGCCGTCAAAATCGGCAACGAAGAAGTAATATACCGGCATGAGAAGACATTTGTCCATTCGCCGGGTGTTACCCTCCTTATCTCGGACCGGGAGGACAATGCCAAAGTCGAGGAGAAGGTCAAGAAGATAAAGGATTTGGAGTTCCCCTGGGTTGGCGTAAATCTAAAGGCAGACCTCTTAGCACTTCATTTTGAATCGGGTGACAAGGCCAAGTTCCTGGCTCTGGTGAAGAAAGTGTGTGATGCGACCGACGTGGGCATGGTCTTGATCTCAGAAGACATGGATGCCCTGTTTGCCGCACGGGATATATGTGCGGATAGGCGTCCACTGCTTTACCCCATAACCAAGGAAAACGTTGATGAGGCCATTCCCAAGATTAAGGAGAACGTTACGCCTGTTGGCCTTCGTGCGGAGAGCGTCGAAGGACTTGTCCCTCTAACTACCAAATTAAAGGATGCCGGGATTGAGGAACTGGTTTTGGACCCGGGTTCCAAGAACGTACTGGAGGCAGTGAAAGACCAGACTTTCATCAGGAGGGCAGCGCTGAAGCAAGGTTTCAGGCCTCTTGGCTATCCCACCATTGCCTTTCCTTGCTTCATGGCCAAAGACGGACTGCAGGAAATGCTGGTGGGCTCCGCGTTTGTAATTAAATGGGCCAGTATTATCGTCTTTTCTGATTTCGACCAGCATTCTCTACTTCCTCTACTGGTGCAACGGCTTAATATCTATACCGATCCTCGCTTCCCCATGGCAGTTGAGGAAAAGTTCTACGAAGTGGGACAACCCGATGAGTCTTCCCCGGTCCTTGTGACTTCAAACTGGGCTTTGACCTACTTCCTTGTCTCATCGGCTGTTGAGGCTACCAAAGTGCCCGCGTATATTTGTGTTAAGGATGCGGAGGGACTTGGTGTCCTTACTGCCTGGGCGGCAGGTAAGTTCAGTGGCGATTCTGTGGGCACCTTTATCAGGAAATGTGGCATCGAGGACAGAGTGAAACACAGGAAGATAATCATTCCGGGTAAAGTGGCCAGAATCAAAGGTGAGCTTGAAGATGCTTTGAATCTGGAATGGGAGGTAGTAATCGGTCCTCGAGAAACGACCGGAATAGCAGCCTTCCTGCCCGGATATGCCAAGCAGCTCAAGGGGTAAGTTTGAGTCTGTCGAAGGAATGATAACGGAGGAGCAGGCCAGACAAGCTGTTGCCGAGGTTCTAAGCTCGCACAAAAGAGGAAGGGGAAACTTAGTCCCCCTATTGCAGGAAGTCCAGACGAAGCTGGGGTATCTACCGAGGGAAGCGATGCAAGAGATTGCCAGCTTCCTGGAGATGCCGGAAGTTGAGGTGTGGGGGGTTGCCACTTTCTACAATCAGTTTCGTCTTGTTCCCTTGGGCAAACACCATGTTATCGTCTGTATGGGGACTGCCTGCCACTTAGCAGGGGGGAAACTCGTTCTGGAAGCTTTGGAGCGTGAATTGGATATCAAGGCGGGGGAGACTGCCGCAGATGGGAGCTTCAGCCTGGAAAGGGTCGCCTGCATCGGTTGTTGCATGCTGGCTCCGGTGACCACAATTGGAGATAGAATCTATCCTAAGATGACGCCTTTCAAGGCGGAAGAAACCTTGATACCGTATAAGCAGAAAGCTCAGGGAGAGCTTGAAGAATGAATTCTGATATTGTTTAGCATGACTTTCGAGGGAATCAGTAATAGGGCGAAGTCGGAATGGGAAGCTTTACTGAAGGGCAGCCATATTCTTATCGGCACAGCTACTTGTGGTAGGGCGGCTGGCGCGTTGGACGTAGTTGATGCCTTTAACAAGGAGCTAACGCGGCAAGGCCTGGAAGTCCCGATTACCCAGGTGGGCTGTATGGAGCTATGCTATGCTGAGCCTCTGGTTACTATTTCCAAGCCCGATTCTCTTAGCGTTGTGTATCACAACGTGACTCCTGAGATTGTACCACGGCTTGTGGAAGGTTATGTGGCCGGCGACGACCCTTGCCTCGAGCTTGCTTTAGGCACCCTTGAAGAAAATGGTGAGGGGGGTGTCTATATTCCAGAGCTTCCCCGGTTTGAACATGAGCTTCGGCTCATACTGCGCCGCTGTGGCTATATCGATCCTGAGGACATAAATCACTACATCGCCACCGGCGGCTATGGTGGCCTGGAGAAAGCGTTGAAACTGTCCCCTGCTGAGACAATCGGGGAACTGAAGAGGTCCGGACTGCGGGGAAGGGGGGGGGCTGGATTTCCTGCCTATCGAAAATGGGAGCTATGCCGTAAGGCCAAAGGCAGGCCAAAATATGTCATATGCAATGCCGATGAAGGTGACCCCGGTGCTTTTATGGACCGGGTACTCCTGGAAAGCGACCCACACGAAGTTATCGAGGGAATGATTATTGCCGGTTATGCCACGGGTGCTGAACAGGGCTACGTTTATGTCCGCGCCGAATATCCTTTAGCTATCGAGCGGGTACGAATCGGTTTGAAGCAAGCCGCGGAATCCGGGTTCCTGGGAGATAATATCCTGGGTAGTGGCTTTCGGTTTAGTATCGAGATAGCGGCCGGGGCCGGTGCTTTCGTCTCCGGGGAGGCGACGGCGTTAGTCGCGGCCATGGAGGGCAGAAGAAGCGAGCCCAGGACAAAGCCTCCTCACCTTGCTGAGGCCGGCTTATGGAACAAACCGACTTTGTTGAACAACGTGAAAACCTTTGCTTACGTTCCATTGATAATTGAGCGGGGGGCGGATTGGTTCGCCTCCAACGGCACGGAAGGAAGCACGGGCACGGCAGTGTTTACAATGGCGGGCAAAGTGGTCAATTCGGGATTGACCGAAGTGCCTATGGGGACAACACTCCGCAAGCTCATTTATGACATCGGCGGTGGAATTGCCAAAGACAAGCAGTTTAGAGCGGTACAGATAGGGGGACCCTCAGGGGGCTGCCTGCCCGAGACTTTGCTTGACATTCCTGTTGATTATGATTCCCTTCGAGAGGCTGGCTCGATGATGGGCTCGGGGGGCATGATTGTCATGGATGAGGATAATTGCATGGTCGATGCCGCAAGGTTTTTTCTCGATTTCTCAACCAGGGAATCCTGTGGGAAATGCACTATGTGTCGACTGGGTACTCTCCAAATGCTGCACATCCTGGAGGATATCACGGCCGGCCGGGGCAAAATAGAAGATATTGACCTGCTTCTCGGCTTAGCTGAGGATGTCAAAACAGGTTCGCTTTGTGGTCTGGGTAGAACAGCGCCCAATCCTGTTCTGACAACACTCCGTTATTTCCGGGATGAATATGAAGCTCATATTGAGGAGAAGTTCTGCCGCGCGAAGGTATGCACCGAACTCATTGTCTATTATATCCTTCCGGACAAGTGTGATAGAGCCTGCGAACACTGTGTCCTGACCTGCCCCACCGAAGCAATTAAGGGAGGTAAGGGGGAGGTCAAGACCATAGACCAAGAGAAGTGTACCAAGTGTGGGACGTGCCTGGAAGTCTGTCCTCCTGAATACAATGCGGTGGTGAAGCTATCGCCTGTTAGCGCACTGCCTTCACCAGAGTCATCTGAAAGGAGAAGCAAGAAATGACGAAGACAATTGCTATGGCGGGGAAAGGAGGAGTGGGCAAGACCACTGTTGCTGCCTTGCTGGTCAAGCTCTTATCTCAAAAGGGATTGGTCCTGGCCGTTGACGCTGACCCCAGCACCAACCTCAACCAAGCGCTGGGGCTGCCTCTGGATGACAGTCAGACTGTAGGTACAATACGGGAAAAGATGACTGAAGATGTGTCAAGGGGTAATCTCAGTCCCACCATTGTTAAGCAGGAATATCTGTTTGGCAAGATAGTGGAGTCGCTAGCGGAGTCGAAAGGATTTGACCTGCTGGCCATGGGGCGTCCGGAAGGGCCCGGATGCTACTGTGCCTCTAATCGATTTCTGCGTGATTCGCTGGACAAGCTGGTGGAGGATCATAAGTATGACTATGTCGTCATGGATTGTGAGGCAGGGCTGGAACACATCAGCCGTCAGACTACCAGAGATATCGATGTCCTGCTTATTGTGTCCGACCCCACAATTAGAGGGATCACTGCGGCGGCCCGCATGAAGAAACTGATTGAGGAATTGAGATCAAGCGTGGGCAAAGCCGGGCTTGTCGTCAATCGCGTCAAGGGTGAACTGTCTCCAGAGATAAAAAAGGCGATGGAGGAATCCGGGCTTGAGGTTATTGCCCTGATTCCAGAAGAACCTGATATGTCGGGTCTGGAGATGGAGGGAAGGCCTGTGACCGATCTTCCTCAGGAATCCCCCCTGCAACTGAAGGTCAAGGAGATAGTTGAGAGCCTGTCTTTGTGACGAAGTCAGTGAAGAACGAGTACAAAAAGCTTGTGTAATTGATGTCAGATAGTGTAAAATACGGCGGTTTGCCAGAAGACAAATGGTGCAAGGGAGGGCCCGAACCTATCACGGGCAGCGTACAGCGAGGCAAAGCCTATTCGGTCAAACTACACGTGAGGTTCTTAACACATGCAAATGGAATTAATGGATTACACTAAATTCAGACTGAAGCCTGACGAAGAGATCAGGGAAGTTTTCAAGCAAGCGAATCGGATGTTTGTCCTGTCCTGTGGCAAATGTTACAAGAAGTTTGAGGAGGAAGACGAAGGGCAATATACGCAGCTTTTGGAGATTCTGGGAGAGGACGGCAAAAAAGTCCTGGGTCACGCACGGATTGATTTTTTGTGCAACGATTTTCTGTCCGCAAAGAAGATTGCAGGCTTAGACCTTTCTGGTTGTGATTGCATAGGGGTAAATTCCTGTGGTCTGGGCATTCAGTTCGTGGCCAAGCTTCTGGAGGGAAAGCCTGTTTATGCCCTGGCTGATTCAGTGCCGCACGCCGTAAATTATCCCACTGAGGTCGGCTATCACGGTATTTCTTTGGAAGAAGAGAAGTGTGCCGCTTGCAGTCAGTGTTACTTGAATTTGACCGGAGGAATCTGCCCTATCACGAACTGCGCCAAAGGTCTATTGAACGGCCCTTGCGGCGGAGCAACGGATGGAAAGTGTGAGGTAAATTCAAGTGTCGATTGTGCCTGGGTAAGAATTCATGAGCGACTTGAGAAACGTGGCGAACAGTTGGCCCCGGAAGGTGTTCAACCAAGAGACCACTCCAGGCCGTCCTGGAAGCTCAGAAACGATTTGTCTTTGCAGAATCAAGTGCTTCGGGGCGACGGATTCTACGGAGGGTTTCACCCTCTGGAGAGGAAGGAAGCAACTGCGGACAAGCGGATAGAGAGATTTCCGGAACCTCAAACAGCGGTCATCTTCCTTTGTCAACACGCCGGCAAGCGGGCCAATCCTGTCGTCAAAGCGGGCGACAGGGTCAAGGTCGGTCAGAAGATCGGAGAAACAGACGGTTTCGTTTCTGCGTCCATCCACTCGAGCATCAGCGGGAAGGTTATCTCAGTAGAGGAGCGTGCTTATCCTGCAGCGCCCAGAAAAGAGCTGGCCGTAGTAATAGAAAATGACGGGAAGAACGAGCTTGATCCTGCGATTCAACCGCGTGATGATTTTGAAGCACTGCCGAAAGAGACTCTGCTGGAGATAATAAAGGAAAGTGGAATCGTGGGTCTTGGTGGAGCAATGTTTCCAACACATGTGAAATTTTCTCCTCCGAAATCGGTAGACACTCTGCTCGTAAATGGATGTGAATGTGAACCTTATCTAAATACCGATAACAGGCTTATGATCGAGCATCCGGAGGAGATCTTCACAGGGATGAGGATAGTCCAGAAGATTCTGGGTGTGGAAAGGGTGTTTGTGGGGGTCGAGGAAAACAAACCCGACGCCATAGCAGCTTTAAGCAGGTTTGCCGATAAGTCTCCATCAGTTGAACTAGTTAGTTTGAAAACCAAATATCCTCAAGGCGCGGAAAGGGCATTGATCAAGAGACTTGTGGACAGAGAGGTACCTCCGCCTCCGAAGGGACTTCCTTTCGATGTGGGCGTGATCGTTTCAAATGTCGGTACGCTTTTTGCCATATATGAGGCAGTGGTAAAAGGTCTACCCTTGTTTCAAAGGGTCATAACGGTATCAGGGGAAGGCCTAACCAGACCTGGAAACTACCTGGTTAAGATAGGGACCCCGATCAAGGGTATCATGCAGTATTGTTCAGATAAGAATGTGGACGGAATCCTGGAAGAATATGATGTGAAGATGGGCGGTGCCGTTATGGGGATCCGCCAGGCAAATCTGGATTCGTCTGTCATAAAAGGGACGACAGGGCTCACTGTCCAGAAGAAGTACCCTGTGACGGTTTCTGAGGAAAGAGATTGCATAAAATGTGGTCGTTGCGTGGAAGTCTGTCCCATGCAGCTTTACCCTCTTTTCTATGGTCTTTATGGGAAGAAAGGCGACCTGGGCAAGGCGATGGAGTACAAGGTGGAGGAATGCGTGGAGTGCGGATGCTGCGAATACATATGTGCTGCCAAAATTGCCCTTTTGAGTTTTATCAGACAGGAGAAGGCGTATGCTCGCAGTGCAAATAAAGCCTGAAGAAGAGATACTACCCCTGATTTCGTCGAAGAGACTTTTCATCTTTGAATGCCTGGGCTGTCGGGACGTTCATTATCCAGTAGAGGAGGCAGAGGCGTTCGTAGACAGCTTGAAGGAACAGGTTGTTGGCAAGGCAACTGTTGACTATCTATGTCACAGGGAGTTTGTTCGCGAATACATCAAGGCGTATGCCACTGAAATAGAAAAGGCACAGGTAATCCTTGTTTTGTCTTGTGGGGTCGGCGTGCAGGTAGTGTCCTCGCTACTGGAAGATAGAATTGTCTATACAGGTTGCGATACTCTTTATCTGAATGGTTTCCAGGGGCTTACTGCCCGGGAGTTCAACTGCGATCAATGCGGGGAATGTTATATGAACTATACTGGAGGATTGTGTCCTGTCGCTCTATGTTCCAAGCATCTTCTTAACGGTCCTTGTGGCGGTTCACAGAATGGCAAGTGTGAAGTTGATCCGGATATGTCTTGCGTCTGGCAACAGATTGTCGATCGCCTTGGTAAATTGGGACGACTTGACACCTTGGAAAGGATTGGGACACCCAAGAATTGGAATGTGAGCCTTTCTTCGTAACCACCAGTAGAGATATTTTCCTGAATTTCCCGATCTTATCGGGCCGAGCTAAACAATTGGAGGAGCAATGAAGACCAGAAGCAATTTGGAGCGGGTGCTCGAGGCGGGACAGTTTGCTGTTACCGGTGAATTGGGCCCACCGCAAAGCGCTGACCCCGAGGTAATCAGGACCAAAGCAAAGATACTCAAAGGTAATGTAGATGCGGTTAATGTCACCGATGGTCAGACTGCTGTGGTGCGCATGGCATCCTGGGCAGCCTGCGTTATCGGCAAAGAGGAAGGGTTAGAGCATATTGTCCAGATGACCTGTCGTGACCGGAATCGCATTGCCCTTCAAATGGATGTACTAGGCATAGCGGCGCTGGGCATGAACAATCTGTTGTGCCTAACCGGTGACCACCAGAAATTCGGTAACCATCCCATGGCCAAGGGTGTTTATGATGTTGATTCTATTCAACTGGTTAAGATGGTCAAGGACATGCGGGACGAAAAGAAATTCCAGTGTGGCGAGGAGATGACAGTTGAGCCTCGTCTTTTCATCGGGGCTGCTGAAAACCCCTTTGCCGACCCCTTTGAGTTCAGAGTGCCGCGTCTTGCCAAGAAAGTGGCAGCAGGGGCCGACTTCATCCAAACGCAGATTATCTACAATGTGGACAAGTTCGCTGAATGGATGAAGGGCGTGCGCGACAGGGGACTGCACGAGCAAACAAAGATACTGGCCGGTGTTGCCCCTATCAAGTCACTGGGTGCCGCAAAATACATGAAGAATAGAGTGCCCGGCATGGATGTGCCGGACAGTGTTATTGAGCGGCTTCAAGGAGTGCCCAAGGAGCAGGTATCGAGGGAAGGCATCAAGCTTTGCGTCGACATTATTGAGCAGGTGCGTGAAATTGAGGGGGTGGCTGGCATTCACCTCATGGCGATCGAGTGGGAGGAGGTTGTGCCTGAAATACTAGAGGCGGCTGGTCTCGTGCCCCGCCCGAGATTTGGTACATAGTGAAAGATCGCAGTTCTTCATCAGGTAGTCCTTGGGAACGGGGTTTTGACCTCTCCTATAAGCTTGCTCGCGAGCAGGTGGCCAAAATCAACGATGTGGAAGAGCAATGCCGCAGAAGCGGTGCCAGGTACCTGGGCCCCCAGGAGATAGCCATTGATTATCTGAACCAATCGTACCGCATCACAATCCCTGATGCCGAAGTCTCCCTGGATGACAGTGATGTACAAGTTTCCCTGAGGGATGGAATTCTGATACTTCACTATTTCGCCGGGGCCAAGGGCACCCCTGCTAGCGGTAAGCTTATTACCTACAAACAGGTACCGGGAGGCGTGAGCTACTTCCCGGCATTTTCCCAAAGAGCGATAGGGCCTCTGGTGAAGCGCTTTGGCCGAAATCCCGAATTACTGGTAGATACCGCCGCCAGGTTGGGCAGCCGCAAAGCAGGCTACGGAGATTTATCTATGACCATCGATGCTTTCCCCCATGTGCCCATAACCTTAGTGTTATGGAGAGGCGATGAAGAGCTTGCCCCCAATGGTAACATATTGTTCGACGCTAATATTTCTGATTATCTTTCCACTGAAGACGTAGCTGTGCTGAGCGAAACTATCGTCTGGAAGCTGGTCAAAGGGGCTCCCTCTCCTTGACCTGTTCGCTCCCGAGAGAACTGGAAAAACGGAGGTAGTATGGAAGAACACCTGGCCGAGATTCTATCATCATATAGAGGAAATAGGGGCGAGTTGATACCGATTCTCCAGAAAATCCAGGAGAAATTCGGTTACCTCGCCGAAGAGGCGATGGCCGAGGTCGCTGACTTTACCAACGTGGCGGAGAGCAATATCTTCGGCGTGGCATCTTTTTACAACCAGTTTCGTTTCAGTCCGCCGGGCAGAAACCAGGTCACCGTTTGCCGGGGGACTGCCTGCCACGTGCAGAATGCGCCCGCCATCGTTGAGGAATTGAAAAGGCAACTGGGGATAGAGGTGGGAGAAACCACTCCTGATTTAGAATACTCCCTGGAAACAGTAGCGTGTATCGGTTGCTGTGCATTAGCCCCTTGCCTGAAGATCAATGAGGATGTCCATGGTCGGTTGACGCCGGAGAAGGCAAGAAAGCTTTTCTCGGTCAAGGGTACAGACAAAGGAGGGCAGGATGTCCAGTAGACAGTGCACTATTTTCGTTTGTCAGGGGACCGGTTGTGTCTCAGCAGGGGCGGAACAAATCTACTCTTCGTTAGAGCGAGAGATAGGTAAGCTGGGTCTGGGTGGCAGTGTTGAACTGAAGCACACCGGCTGTCATGGCTTCTGCCAGCAAGGGCCCCTCGTTGTTGTTGAGCCGGAAGGCGTTTTCTACACCAGGGTTGAACCGGACGATGCACCGGAAATCGCTCAATCACTGTTACCGGGGGGGCAGGTTATAACACGCCTTCTGTACCGCAACCCTGTTACCGATGAGGCCATACCGTACTACCATGATATTCCGTTCTATAGTAAACAACAACGCACGGTGCTCAAGAACTGTGGCAAAATCAATCCCGAGAGCATCGATGATTACCTGGCGGTTGATGGCTATCAGGGATTGCGCAAGGCTGTCCTGGAGCTTACTCCAGCACAGATTATTGGTGAGGTGAAACGTTCCGGGCTAAGGGGGCTTGGTGGTGCCGGGTTCCCCACCGGCCGGAAGTGGGAGTTTTGCCACCAGGCGTCTGGCAAGCCCAAGTATGTTGTTTGCAATGCCGATGAAGGTGACCCGGGAGCCTTCCAGGACCGGTCCACTCTGGAAGCGGACCCCCACTCAGTTTTGGAGGGTATGGTCATAGCCGGCTATGCCATTGGCGCAGAAGCAGGCTATATCTATGTACGGGCAGAGTATCCACTGGCAGTGCACCGGCTGCAGGTTGCCATTGCGCAGGCGAGAGAAAGAGGATTTCTGGCCAAGAATATCCTGGGCAGCGGGTTTAATTTCGACATAAATATTTTTCAGGGTGCCGGGGCTTTTGTGTGCGGCGAAGAAACAGCTTTGATAGCTTCCATTGAAGGTAAGAGGGGAATGCCGAGTTTCCGTCCTCCCTTCCCGGCAATCTCAGGCCTGTGGGGAAAACCAACCTTACTTAACAATGTGAAGAGCTATGCTAACATTCGTTGGATTATCACGCACGGAGCTGATTGGTTCGCCAGCCGGGGTGTCGAGAAGTGCAAGGGCACCGCTATTTTTTCGGTGACCGGCAAGGTGGCCAACTGCGGCCTGGTAGAGGTGCCTATGGGGACGACCCTGCGCCAGATTATTTACGAGATCGGTGGAGGAATTCCCGGAGGCAAGGCGTTCAAAGCGGTGCAGACCGGCGGTCCTTCGGGAGGGTGTCTCCCGGCAAGTTTGCTTGATACGCCGGTTGATTTCGATTCGCTGGCCGCAGCGGGTTCCATCATGGGCTCCGGAGGCATGGTGGTACTGGATGAAGACACCTGCATGGTTGATGTAGCGCGTTACTTCCTGGACTTTACTCAGAAAGAGTCCTGCGGCGAGTGTTCTTTGTGCAGGATAGGAACCCTGCAGATGCTGGAAATCCTCAGGGCTATTACTGCGGGGGAGGGTAAGCCGGATGATATTGACCTGCTTATAGAGTTAGGTGAAGCGATCAAGAAAGGCTCACTTTGCGGTCTGGGTCGCACTGCTCCCAACCCTGTGCTCACCACCATCCGCTATTTTCGTGATGAATACGAGGCTCATATCCATGACAAGAAATGCCCGGCCCGTGTGTGCAAGGAGCTCATCTCCTATCGTATCTTGCCGGACAAGTGCATGGCCTGCATGATATGTCTGAGAGAGTGCCCCGCCGGGGCCATACAGGGCGCCAAAAAACAGGTCCACGTTATTGATCAGAGCAAGTGTATCCGCTGTGGCGTATGTATGAGCGTATGTCCGGAGCGTTTCAGTGCGGTGGAGTGTATTCCAGGGAGACTAACGAACGGAGGCGAATGATGATTGACGAGATAACGCTTGCGATTGACGGCTCAAAGATTAAGGCACACAGGGGAGATACTATACTCCAGGCAGCCCTTGACAATGGCATTTATATCCCCCATCTCTGCTATCACCCGGAGGTGAAATCCCTCGGGGCATGCCGGTTATGCATGGTTGAAATAGAAGGAAGAGGCCTCACCATTTCATGCAAGGTGCCCGTTGAGGAGGGGATGGTTGTGATAACGGAAAGCCCTGAGATCGACAAAGTGCGCCGTATTGCTGCGGAACTGCTCATTGCAGACCACGATGTCAGGTGTCTTGAATGTGCCAGGAATACCGATTGCAAACTCCAGGAAATTGCTGCCTACATCGGCATTGATGAAGGACGCCTCGAGCGGCTGAAACGAACGACCAGAAACCTTCCCGTTGATGACTCAAATCCTTTTTTCAGCCGTGACCTGAACAAATGCATCCTCTGTGGTATCTGCATCCAAACTTGTGATGAAATCCAGGGGGTAAACGCCATTGACTTCGCCTTTCGCGGGCATGATACCAAAGTCAGCGCTATGAAGGACAAGCCCATCCTGGAATCTGATTGTGTGTCCTGTGGAGAATGTGTCGTCAGGTGTCCCGTGGGCGCATTGATTCCCAAAACTACACAGAGACCGGCGCGTGAAGTGCCAAGTATCTGCTGTTACTGCGGGTGTGGTTGTGGTATTGAGCTGGGCGTTCGGGGAAATACTATCGTTGGAGTGCAGGGCGATGTGGATAGCGCGGCCAGCAAAGGCAGACTATGTGTCAAGGGTCGCTTCGGCATTGCCGATTTTGTCCATCACCCCGAGAGGTTGACCACTCCACTGATAAGAAGAAATGGGGAATTGGAAGAGGCTTCCTGGGACGAAGCGCTGGACTTAGTAGCCAGCCGGTTGAAAGGTTACAAACCAGATGAAGTGTGCGTCATCGCCTCAGCCAAGTGCACCAATGAAGAGAGCTATGTCATACAGAAGTTCGCTCGAGCAGTGCTGGGCACCAACAATGTTGACCACTGCGCCCGGCTGTGTCATGCCCCTACTGTGGCTGGCCTGGCGCAAAGCTTCGGTAGCGGAGCCATGACCAATTCCATCAGCGAAATCGGCGACGCTGCCTGTATTCTTGCTATTGGCACCAATACCACGGAAGCACATCCTATAATCGGGCTTGAGGTGAAAAGGGCAGTAAATAATGGAGGGAAGCTCATCGTAGCTAACCCCCGCGAGATCGACCTCTGCCGCTTTGCCAGTCTCTGGCTCCGGCATAAGCCCGGCACAGATGTTGCCCTGCTCATGGGGATGATGCGGGTTATTGTGGAAGAGGAACTGTTGGACTCGGCCTTTATCAAGGAAAGGTGTGAGGAATTCGATACGTTCAAAGAATCGTTGAAGGGTTTTGACCTTGATTTTGTAGAGCAGGTCACCAGCGTGCCCAAAGACAAGGTAGCAGAAGCTGCCCGCATGTTTGCCAGCACCAGTCCCGCTACCATCCTCTATTCCATGGGTATTACCCAGCATTCCCATGGCACCGACAATGTGCTGGCTACTGCCAACCTGGCAATGCTCACCGGGAACATAGGCAAGCCTTCCACCGGGGTCAACCCGCTGAGAGGGCAGAACAATGTGCAGGGCGCCTGCGATATGGGTGCCTTGCCTAACGTCTACCCGGCCTATCAGGCAGTGAGCGATCCCGCTATCAGACAGAAGTTCGAGGCCGCCTGGGGCCGTTCCCTGTCCCCGTCACCAGGGCTGACCCTGGTCGAAATGGTTGAAGCCGTCCACCGCAAAGACGTGAAGTCGTTATATCTGGTCGGTGAGAACCCGGCATTAAGTGACCCTGACGTCCAACATGTTCGGGAGGCGTTGGCGACACTGGAGTTTCTTGTCGTCCAGGACATGTTCCTTTCCGAGACGGCAGAGTTTGCCCATGTTGTCCTGCCGGCGGCCAGCTTTGTTGAGAAGGACGGCACCTTTACCAATACAGAGCGCCGGGTGCAGCGAGTGCGGAAAGCTATCAAGCCCATCGGCGATTCCAGGCCCGATTGGTGGATTATCTGTCAGGTAGCCCAGAGGCTAGGGGCCAAAGGCTTTGGTTACAGCCATCCCTTTGACATAATGGAGGAAATCCGCACTCTCGCTCCCAGCTACGGCGGCATTAGCTACCAGAGGTTGGAGAACGGAGGCCTCCAGTGGCCTTGCCCTGTTGATGACCATCCCGGCACACCGATATTGCACACGAGTATTTTTGTCAGGGGAAAAGGCCGATTCGTGCCGCTCAAATATATGCCTCCGGGGGAGATGCCGGATGAGGACTATCCCTTGGTTCTCACGACGGGGCGCAGCCTGTACCATTTCCACACCGGTACGATGACTCGCAAAGTAGCCGGGCTTAATATCATAGAGCCTGAAGGTGTGGTGGAAATCAGCCCCCAGGATGCTTCGCAGCTCGGTATAGCTCAGGGTGACAGGGTTAAGATTAGTTCCCGCCGCGGTGAAGTCATCGCTAAGGCCGAAGTAACCAGGGCATTGCCCTCAGGGGTGGTGTTCATGACCTTCCATTTCGCTGAAAGTGCTGCCAACATCCTCACCAATCCCAAGCTCGACCCGGTAGCCAAGATCCCCGAACTCAAAGTCGCGGCAGTGAAAGTGGAGAGGGTGTAAACACTCTGAAAGGCAAATAACCCCCGGCACGCCCCCGGCATGCTCTAGAGGTTGATTTGATTGTGAGGCACCATCGGCGCTCTCACTGTTAGTTTGGTTCCCTTTCCTATCTGGGAATTGACTTCAAGTTCCCCGCCTATCAAGCGGGCTCGTTCTGCCATCCCGGTCAGCCCCAGCTTGCCTCGACCGGCAAAATCACTTAGCTGCTGCGGAAGATTGAAGCCCTTGCCGTTATCGGTAATGGTTACCCTGATCTCATTTCCCTGGAACTCTACATTAATGCTGGCTTCAGATGCTCCGGAATGCCGGTGGACATTATTCAAGGCTTCCTGAACGATACGGAACAAGACCAGTTGTGTTTCCGGGGCGAGCGGCGGAATTGTATCAGTTTTGACCTCAATTTTGATTCCACCTAAGTTGTGTATTTCCTCGGCCAGCCATTTGATGGCCGGCACCAGCCCCAGGTCGTCCAGGATGCGAGGTCTCAACGCCTGAGCATAGCGTTTAACGTCCTGGTAGGTCTGCTCGGACAGTTCATATAGTTTTCCCAGCCCATTTCTTAGCTCTTGAGGCAAATAGCTTTCGGCTTTAGCGGCGAGGTTGTCTACGCCATGGGTCAGGAGCAGTATTTGTTGAGATGTATCGTCATGCAGTTCGCGGGCAAGACGTTTGCGCTCTTCTTCCTGGGCTTGTAGCACCTGCCTGAGGTAGAATTGCAGGTTATCCCGTAATCTTCTCTGCTCGGTTATATCGCGGGCCAGATGCTGAAAAGCCTGGGGCTTGCCATCGCTAACAATGAGACGGCTGGCCAGTTGTACGATTGCTTCAGAACCGTCCTTCCTGGTTAATCGGTGTTCATAGCGGTGTTCCATAGCTTCGCCTTTCAACAGTCTATCTCTCACCTGTTTCAACAAAGGCAGTGTCTCCGCAGGAATAAACTGGCTGACATTCTGGCCGGTCAGTTCCGGAATCGAGTAGCCGGTGAGCTTCTCACAGGCTTTGTTAGCCAGAATGATGTTGCCCTCCATATCGTGGACCCAGACGGCATCGCTGGCGTTGGCAAACAAGTCTTCATATTGTTGCCGCGCCAGTTCTAAGTCCCTGACAGCCTTCTCCAGTGCCCCCTGTTGCCGTCTGTTGTGATGGTAGGCTGCCACCAGTGTCATGGCCAAAGCGCCGATGACAAGACTGGCGAGACTTTCCAGCAAAGCATCCTGGAAATGGGGGGAAATCGAAAAGGTGCGGAGCAGCATTGCCACAGCACTTGATAGCCAGAGTGCGCCTCCCCCGATTATCCCCAGTGTCCAGCCCGCATATAACAACAACAAGAGATAAAGAAGTCGCTCCAAACTGTGTCGAGAAAGTTCCAGAGTTCCAGGTATCGAGATGTCGCCCAGGACGGGTATTTGAAGCAGCAACTGGGTGAGATGAGATATCGTGAGGAGAACGAATAGGACGATTATGATCCAGAGGTGTGGGTTGCTTAACCCTGGAAGTTGTCCTCGGTATTCTCTAAGGTGACTAATCCCCATTGTAATCCCTTGACTATTGCCTCGCTGCGTGAAGCAACATTCAATTTGTTGAAGATATTAGTCAGGTGAGCTTTGATGGTGCGCTGGCTGAGAAACAATTTTTCGGCTATCTCTTTGTTGTTCATTCCTGAGGTGACTAACTTCAGTATCTGTGATTCCCGCTCACTGAGCAGTTCCGACGCTTTGTGCTCGCCAACCGGTGCTACGGTAGCCCGCTTCAATAGCCTGGCGATAATCTTGGGGTGTAGCACCGATTCACCTGATTTTATGGCTCGAATGGCTCCTGCCAGATCACGCCCCCTGGCGCTTTTCAGAAGATAGCCGGCAGCTCCGGCATCGAGCAACCCCAGTACATACTGGTCATCATCATAGGCAGTAAGGATTAGAATGGCTATGTCAGGAGCAATCTCTTTAATCTTTCTGGTGGCTTCAATTCCATTGAGCCCGGGCATAACGATGTCCATCACCGCCACATCAGGTCTTAACTCCGAGGCCAGTCTGACTGCTTCCTCGCCGTCACCGGCCTCAGCCACAACTTCCATGTCCTCCTCATTGTCCAGTGCTTGATGCAGCGCTTCACGCACCAGAGGATGGTCGTCAGCAATCAGCACCGTCAACTTGTCTCGAGCTCTCAATTTTTCAGGTCCCGAGGCAATTATAAGCCCATATGTACCTTAGGGCAAGCCGACTGCCTATTTGGGCATAACCAAAGTGCTATTGCAGATTGTGACTTGCGGACGATGGCAGGCAAACAGGCAATTGATAGACTTATTGTGCGATGAAAAAGAAAGGAGGGATGAAAATGGCTACGCGGCTTCCAGTAACAAAAGAAAAGGTGGAGGGACAGGTTGTGCCGGCGAGAGAGGAATTGCTGGCTGTTCTGAAGAGAGCGGCTCAAGAGTCAGAATTCCTGGCGCGATTAGCGGAGAACCCTCATGAGGCTCTCAAGGAGTATTACTCTTTGACCGGCGAGGAGAGAGCTGCCTTAGCCAGTGGTGACATCAGGAAAATAGAATCCTGGGTCGGCAAGCTGGACAAAGAACTGGCTACCTGGCTGTGGTGTCGGCTGTCTCAAGAAAAATGGTGAATAGCGAGGTGCAAAATGATAAGTCCTTCACATGTGCAAGGCGCTCCGGTGCTTGTAACAGAGCAGAGCGCGATGGTTGCAGAACGCCTGAATGAGATTCTATCCTCCTATCAGGGCAAGAAGGAGGACCTTATTCCTATCTTACAGCAAGTGCAGCAGGTTTTTGGCTACCTGCCGGAGCCGGCCATGAAAAAGATAGCCAAATTCCTCAAGCTGCCGGAAAGCACCGTGTTCGGGGTTGGCACATTCTATGTCCAGTTCAAGCTTCTTCCGACAGGGAGAAATATCGTTAAGGTGTGCCGGGGCACTGCCTGTCATGTGCGTGGTAGTGCGCAAATCCTTGCCGATATAGAAAAACAATTAGGTATTAGAGCAGGTGAAACCACAGCGGACCTGGAATATTCGCTGGAAACGATCGCCTGCTTTGGTTCGTGCGCACTGGCGCCGGTTGTGGTTAGCAACGATAAGGTGTATGGGAGGGTGACAGGCTCCAGGATGGGGGAGATACTGAACAAGGAGGCGCAGTGATGAGTTTTGAAGAAATCAAGAGCCAGGCCGTACTTCAGTGGAAAGCAATGCAGCAAAGCGAGAAGGTCCGTATTTTGATCGGCATGGGCACCTGTGGGCGGGCGGCAGGCGCCGAGGATGTGCTCGATGCTCTGAACCGGGGCTTAGCAGAGCAGCATGTGGAAGCTGAAATTCTTCAGGTCGGTTGTATCGGACTCTGCTACGCTGAGCCCTTGATCGAGGTTGTGAAGCCAGGCATGCCTGGTGTCTTCTATGGCAATCTCACCCCTGAGCTTGTGCATGAGCTTATTAAGGATTACTTAGTTAACGGCAATCCTCGCCCTGACTTAGCTCTCGGCACTCGTGGTGAAGGGACTCTGGCGGGCATTCCCGGGCTCTTTGACCTGCCGGTGCTCAAGCCGCAGGTGCGTATCTCCTTGCGCAATTGCGGAAATATCGATCCGGAGAATATCGACCATTATGTTGCTAATGGTGGTTATGGGGGCTTGGCCAAGGCGCTGAAAATGAGTTCTCAAGAAGTGCTCGATGAGGTCAGGAAATCGGGGCTGAGAGGTCGTGGAGGTGCCGGGTTTCCCACCGGAGTCAAGTGGCAGTTCTGTCGCGATGCTCCGGGCGATATCAAATACATAATATGTAATGCCGACGAAGGAGACCCGGGGGCATTTATGGACAGGGCACTCCTTGAAGGCGACCCCCACGCGGTAATGGAAGGGATGCTTATCGGCGCCTATGCTATCGGCGCGTCGGAGGGTTATATCTACATCCGGGCGGAATACCCGCTGGCCATCGAGAGATTGAAGATTGCCCTTAAGCAGATGAGGGAACGTGGACTGTTAGGTGAAAACATAATGGGCTCCGGTTTCGATTTTCATATTAAGATAAAGGAAGGGGCAGGTGCTTTTGTCTGCGGCGAGGAGACTGCGCTAATGGCCTCCATCGAAGGCAGCCGGGGGATGCCTCGCTCCCGACCGCCGTTTCCCGCGCAGTCCGGCTTGTGGGGAAAGCCGACCAATATCAATAATGTGGAGACCTGGAGCAATGTCTCGGCGATTCTCATGAAAGGTGCCGAATGGTATGCCGGCTATGGTACGGAGAAGAGCAAGGGCACCAAGAACTTTTCTCTGGCAGGCAAGATTGTCCGCACCGGGCTTATAGAGGTCCCCATGGGAATTACCCTGCGTGAGATCGTATATGATATAGGTGGAGGCATTCCCGAAGGCAAACGCCTCAAGGCGGTGCAGACGGGCGGCCCATCAGGTGGTTTCATTCCAGAGAGTCTGATAGACCTGCCGGTTGATTACGAATCTCTGGCTCAGGCGGGGGCCATTATGGGTTCGGGAGGGATGGTGGTGACGGACGAGGATACCTGTATGGTTGATATTACAAGATTTTTCCTCACCTTTACCCAGGCCGAATCCTGCGGCAAGTGCATACCATGCCGCTGGGGTACCAAACAGATGCTCGACATACTGGATGACATAACTAATGGCAGGGGCAGGCCCGGGGACGTTGAATTGCTTCAGGAGCTGGCTGAATCGGTCAAGGATGATTCACTGTGCGGACTGGGGCAGACAGCTCCCAATCCGGTACTTACCAGCATTCGCTACTTCAGGGACGAGTACGAAGAGCACATAGTTGACAAACGCTGCGCGGCGCTGTATTGCCCGGCTCTTGTTTCTTACTACATCCTTCCCGACAAATGTGAGGGATGCATGATTTGTGCCAGGAACTGCCCGGTGCAGGCGATAGAGGGCGGCAAGCGCATGGTTCATGTCATTGACCAGGACAAGTGCATCAAGTGCGGAACCTGCCTGGACGTCTGCCCGTCCAAGTTCAGCGCTGTGGTCAAGGCTACCGGGAAGGTCCTGGATATCCCTGACAGGCCTATCCCTGTAGCCGCCGATGCTTGAGTGTTACAAAAGAATGTATGAAAGGAGGGTGCCACAATGAGTGTCATCGCAACACCCAGGGTTGAACGAGAAGAAATAGCCACCATCCGGTTGACCATACATGGGCAGGAGGTCGAAGCGAGAAATGGAGTCACTGTGCTGGAAGCAGCCATTGAGGCCGGCATCTACATTCCCACGCTATGTCATGACCCCGACCTCAAGCCTTACGGAGGTTGTCGCCTCTGCGTGGTGGAGATTGAAGGGATGCGTGGCCTGGTCAGCTCGTGTACGACACCGGCAACCGATGGTATGGTGGTGCACACCGACACGCCGAGGCTAAATCAAGCGCGCCGAATCACCATGGAACTTATCAGCGCCAACCATCATGGCGATTGTATGACCTGTGCTAAAAACCAGGACTGCGAGCTGCTCAAAATTGCCCGGTATTTGGACGTCGAGCAGGAACACATTGACCGGTTGCGAAAGAGCGCTCAATTGCTGCCTCTGGATAAGAGCCATCCGGCGTTTATCCGTGACCCCAATAAATGTATCCTCTGCGCAAAATGTGTGCGGGCGTGTCACGAAATAGCTGTTGTCGGCGCTATTGACCTGGCTTTCCGGGGAAACTCGGCGAAGGTAGCCACCTTTGGTGATAAACCGATTGTCGAGTCTATCTGCAAGTCCTGTGGTGAATGCGTCGCCCGATGTCCTACCGGAGCGCTGGTGCCTAAATGGGAAAAGCTGCCTGCCGCAGAAGTCAAGACCATCTGTCCCTATTGCGGGGTTGGCTGCTCCATCTACCTGGGTGTTCGGAATAACAAGATTGTTTCCGTGCGCGGCGACTCCGATGGGCCGGCCAACAAGGGCAGCCTGTGCGTTAAGGGGCGCTGGGGATATGATTTTGTCAACCATCCTGAAAGGCTGACAACGCCCCTTATCCGGCTACCGGGCGTCGGCCGGCAGGCAGGTCACAACGGGCGGGTGCAGGAAATCTTCCGTGAAGCTACCTGGGAAGAGGCCCTGGAGTTGATGGCCGGTAAGCTCCTTGAACTCAAGCAAGTCGGCGGAGCAGATACTATTGCTGCCTTGAGCTCGGCTAAGTGCACCAACGAAGATAACTATGTTATGCAGAAATTCGTACGCGCTGTGATAGGGACGAACAACATCGATCATTGCGCCCGGCTGTGCCACGCCTCCACGGTGGTCGGAGGAATTGCCGCCTTCGGCCAGGGGGCGATGAGCAATTCCTATTCCGATTTTGAGAAGACGGAACTCTTCTTTGTCATCGGCTCTAATCCCACCGAATGTCATCCCATTATCGGCGCGATAATAAAGAGAAGGGTCAGTTTTGGTGGGGCTAAGCTCATCGTGGCGGACCCCCGCTCTATTGAACTCAGCGAATATGCCACCGTCGGGCTCTTTCACAGGCCGGGGACAGATGTCGCCCTCATCAACGGGCTGATGCACGTGATTATCAGGGACGGCCTCGAGGACAAGGAGTTTATCCAGGAGCGCACTGAGGGCTTTGAGGAACTGCGGTTACTTGTGCAGGAATATACTCCTGAGGCAGTGGAGGCTATAACGGGGGTACCCCAAGCCGATATAGAGGCGGCTGCCCATCTCTTCGGAGAAGCGAAAAGTGCCTGTATCCTCTATGGCATGGGCATAACCCAGCACACCACCGGCACGGACAACGTCAAAAGCGTGGCCAACCTGCTACTGCTTACCGGCAATATCGGCCGGGAAGGCACCGGATTCAGTCCCCTTCGGGGTCAGAACAATGTCCAGGGCGCCTGTGATATGGGGGCGCTCCCTAACGTCTATCCCGGCTATCAAAAGGTCGATGACCCTGCCGTGAAGATGAAGTTCGAAACTGCCTGGGGATGCAAATTAAGCAGCCGTCCTGGAGTGACGGTTACCGAGGTAGCCAATGCTATACTGGGGGGACACATCAAAGGACTCTATGTTATGGGTGAGAATCCCCTGTTGAGTGAACCCCACCTCGAGCATACCAGACAGGCGATGGAGAAGCTTGACTTCCTGGTGGTTCAGGACATCTTTCTCTCCGAGACCGCCTGGACCGCTGATGTTGTTCTCCCCGCTGCTGCGTTCGCAGAAAAAGATGGTACTTTCACCAATACCGAGAGGCGAATTCAAAGAGTGCGGCAGGCAGTCCTGCCACCCGGGAAGGCAAAGCCCGACTGGGAGATTATTTGCGCTGTGGCCAGGGAAATGGGACAGCCGTTAGACTATCGAAGTGCCGGCCACATAATGGAAGAGATCGCATCGCTGGCTCCCATATATGGCGGTGTTCACTTTGACCGCCTTGACCACGATGGTCTGCAATGGCCGTGTCCGGATGCCTTGCATCCCGGAACCCCCTTTCTATATCAAGATGGCTTTGCCCGGGGCAGAGGCAAGTTCCACGCTGTAACCTATATGCCGCCGGCGGAATCGGTATCTCAAGGCTACCCGCTGGTTCTCACCACGGGGCGGGTGCTGGAGCACTGGCATACCGGCACGATGAGCCGCCGCGCCCAGGTGCTGAGCGAGCTTTGTCCCAACGGTATGGTGGAAATGCATCCCGGTGATGCGGTGAAGCTGGGGCTTATTGAGGGCGATTTGGTAGTAGTTACCTCCAGAAGAGGTCGGGTGGAGGCTCCGGTTCATATTACGGAAAAATCGCCCCTCGGACTGGTCTTCATGCCCTTCCACTGGCGTGAGGCGGCGGCAAATATCCTCACCAATGATGCCCTTGACCCCTTGGCCAAGATTCCCGAGTACAAGGTCTCGGCGGTAAATGCCGTGCTGGCAGTGCTCGATAGGGCCGCCCAGGATAACGCTTTCCTGGCACGACTGGCAGAAAATCCTGCCGAGGCCCTGAAAGAGTATGAACTGAGTGCGGAGGAAAAAGCCGCACTCATGAGCGGAGACATACGCAAGATAGAATCATGGGTGGGCGAGCTGGATGAGCGCCTCAGAACGTGGCTCGTGTTGCGACTGTCTCAAGAGAAATGGTAAGAGGGCCAGACGGGTAACGAACGGTTCGACAGGCTAGAGCACCTGTCTCCGTCCGGGCAGCTGGCTTACAGTCGGTGCTATTTCCCTTGCCCTGTCCAGGTCGGCCTGGCTATTTATGTTGAAAAAGCTCAGGTGCTCCGGGTCAAAGCTGTTTACCTCGTCTTCTTCAACGTATTTCACCTTGACCATACTGAAAAGCTTTCTAATCTGTCGTTCGTCTTGCTCCAGTAACTCCTGGATGGGGGCCAGACACTTCCTGGAATACAGTGCGCAAAGGGGCTCGATTTTGTCCTGTATCCGGGGAACCACGATATCGAATGCTGGGCAGATTTGAGTCATATATTCCAGCAAGCCGACGCTCACAAACGGCGTATCGCAGCTAACAACGATAGACCGCGGACTGGATGAGGCTGTTAGGCCTGAGTGAATGCCACCCAGCGGACCCTTTCCCACATAAATGTCGGCTGCCGTTGTTATCTTTACAGTCGATGAGCAGGGAATTTCTTCGCCATGAGCGGTGGCTATGATGATTTCTGTGCTGAGAATAGAAAGGCGATCAACCACCCACTGGATAAGACTCTTGCCATCGATAGCCTGAAGGGCCTTGTTCTGGCCAAGCCTCAGACTTCTGCCGCCGGCAAGAATAATAGAAGTTATGCTCAAGGGACCAAAAATCCGAAGCTATGCTAACATACCGGACAAGGCTAGGCAACCCATTGTTACTTGCCTAAGCCCTCCTTCTTTATTAGAATACTAACATAAGCACCTGATAGAGCTGCGGCGGCAATGCGTACATACAGTCGTCGCCGGAGTTATTATCAGCCTGGCCGGCTAAAATGAAACTTCAGGGGTGCGATTTACATCAACAGACCATGATGGAAGAATTCTACAAGACCAAAGTCAAAGAGATAATGATACCCGGGGACGATACTCCGTTTATGGCGGAGAATGCCATCTGGGTCGAGTTTCTTACCGAGCTTTCCGTCAGAGCGCATGCCTGGGTGGTTAACAATACTGAGGACATGAAAGTGGTCGGTGTAGTCACTGAACACGATATGCTGCGTTATATTGTGCCTCACTGGGAAAAGAAGGAAACAATGTTCGGAATTCCCAGGACTGAAGTATTGCACAGAGAAAGTGTTGTCCGGGATATCATGACATATGATCCTGTCGTATGCTCGCCGGAGGAAAACGTGGCTGACGTCTTGAAGAAAGTCTCCTCCTTCGGTATCCGCAGGCTAGCAGTTGTTGATGAGAATAAAAGACTCCTGGGAGAAATAACAATACAGCTCCTGGTAAAGCATCTCAGAAAGAAGTTCATTAACACGGCATGAACATCTACGTGCTTGTTGGCTCGATTCTTATACTTGGCTTTGTGGTCGGGAGGATGTTACGCAAGTTAGGTTTAACAGAAGTTCTGGCGTATATCCTGTCAGGTGTCATCATAGGCCAGGTTTTTGATTTCAGCGCGCCTGAAGAATTCGGTGTCACTATCACCGGAATAACGCTTGCTCTTGTTGCGTACGTAGTGGGATTGAGCCTATCCGTCGCCTTTCTAAGAAGAATGAGTAAGCAGATAGTCATCATATTGATTGTGCAGGTGCTCACGACCTTTATTGCAGTATGGGCTTCTGTGTACTTATTAACAAAGAATCTCCCGCTTGCCATAATTCTGGCTTCGCTTGCCCCTGCGGCCTCTCCCGCGGCAGCGATAGCAGTTCTGAGAGATTTGAGGGCAAGAGGAACACTTACGGATATGACTATTGCTCTCGTGGGATTGACTGACGCAGTTGTAGTAATCATTTTTGCGGTGGGGCTTATGTGGGCGGAGACGCTGTTGGGTGGAGAAGCCAGCCTTTCATCTTCTCTTGCTCACCCATTATGGGAGATTCTTGGCGGGCTGGGACTGGGAGGGGCAACCGGCGTCGCTATTTCTTACCTCACGAAGAAAATACATCTCTCTTCCGAGCACGTCTTTGTTGTTTTTATTGGGGTTGCTATTCTCTGCTGGGGCCTTGCGGAAATGATTGGGGTTTCAGCAATTCTCACTTGTATGGCTTTGGGAGTTGCAGTAATTAACCTCAATGTCCACATCGGCAATCGCTCAAACGAATTGCTAGATAACGTCATGACGCCGATATTTATCTTGTTTTTTGCCGCTATTGGCATGGAGATGGACTTCACGCTTTTTCACCTCATATGGCCGCTTGTGATTGTGTATTGCGCTGGCAGAACTATCGGCAGAATAGCAGGGTGTAGCCTTGGAGCCGTTTTTGCAGGATCTGAGCCAAAAGTTAAGAAGTATCTCGGCCTGGCATTGCTAAATCAAGCAGGTGTTGCCATGGGTCTTGCTTTCCTGGCAGCTCAAGCATTAGCAGAGTATGAGATCGGAGGCACAATAATCACACTGATAGCGACCACAACAGTGGTCCATGAACTCTGTGCGCCGCTGGCACTGCAATATGCTGTCAAGAAGGCCGGAGAAGCAGGCACATAGTGTTTTCGTCAGTGTGGGTACCGCTAAATATGCCCGGCACGAGGCTGCCCCGTATTAGATACGGGACTCGCGCTACATTTTCGGGTCTTGATTTGTCATTTTCGTTTCTGACCTTTAATTTTTGCAGACGGGTACAAAGTGTTGGCATTATCCAGTGAAGTGCTATGGAGTTGACGAAGATGAAAGTTCTGGGTATCGAGACCTCCTGTGATGAAACTGCTGCTGCCATAGTGGAGGACGGCGGCAGGATTATCTCCAATGTCGTGGCTTCTCAGATAGACATTCATGCCCGTTATGGCGGCGTAGTCCCCGAAGTCGCCTCCCGGCAGCATCTCCTGACCATCATCCCGGTTATCAGCCAGGCAATGGCCGGACTCACCTGGCAGGATATAGACGGCATCGCCGTCACTTTTGGCCCGGGGCTGGCCGGGTCACTCCTGGTAGGCGTTAACGTGGCCAAGGCCATGGCCTTGGCCAGGGAACTGCCTCTTGTCGGGGTTAATCACCTTGAGGCACATGTCTATGCCAACTGGCTGGCACCCTCACCTGAATCATCTCCCGTTCAGGGAGCGGGAACCAAGAGGGTGCATTGCGAGGTGAAATTCCCCTGCCTTTGTCTGGTTGTCTCGGGCGGACACAGTGACTTGGTGTTGATGAAAGGACACGGGCAGTTTGAGAAATTGGGGCGGACCCGTGATGATGCTGCGGGGGAAGCCTTTGACAAAGCCGCCAGGATTCTGGGGCTGGGCTACCCCGGCGGGCCAGCCATCGAGCAGGCCTCGCGCTCCGGGCTGCCTTGTCTACCCCTGCCCCGGGCCTGGCTTAAGGAAAGTCATGATTTCAGTTTCAGTGGCCTGAAGACAGCCTTGTGGCATCTTGTTCACAAAGGGGGGGTGTCGGCGGCAGATGTCGCGGCAAGTTTCCAGCTGGCTGTTGCCGATGTTCTGGTCGCCAAGACAATTGAAGCAGCGAAGCAATTGAAGGTGGAGCACATTCTGCTCAGCGGCGGAGTTGCAGCCAATAAGACGTTGACCGAGCATTTCCTGGCCAGCTCGCCGGTCCCGGTTATTATTCCCCCTCCCAGCCTATGTACCGACAATGCTGCTATGGTGGCTGCTTGCGGCTATTATCAGTTCCAGGCCGGCCAGGTAAGCGGTTATGACCTGGATGTAGTGCCCAGCCTGGGCCTTGGCTAAGAGGACACTCGGGGCATCTGTCCTCATCGGCCTGCTCTCTGGCTAATGATGATGTGCATTGCACTTCTTGACTTGCAATACGATGATTTGGGTCGTGGTGAATTAGGATATCACTTCGGTATTTCAGCCATTCTGACGATAAGCACTGGTCTATTGCTTTGCGCTTCGCCTGGAAGAAGAACTGTCCTTCGAACGTTGTGCTTGAGTGAGTAACCTTTTCCTCAGCCTGATATTCTCAGGAGTTACCTCAATTAGCTCGTCATCATTGATAAAATCAATTGCCTGTTCCAGGCTCAACTTCACGGGAGGAGTCAGTTTTATGGCAATATCGGATGTAGACGAACGTACATTGGTCTTCTTCTTTTCCTTGCACACGTTGATGGCTATGTCCTTAGGCCGTGAATTCAGCCCTATTACCATTCCCTCATAGACTAGCTTGCTTGGTTCAATAAAGGTGCAGCCTCGCCCCTGGGCATTATGCAAACCATGGGTAACAGCTATGCCCTGTCCCGATGCCACCAGTGCCCCATTGCGCGTCGAAATTATATCTCCATGATAAGGTTCATAGCCAAGAAAAGTGGTATTCATGATGCTGTCACCACGCGTGGCGGTGGAGAAAGCATTGCGGAAGCCAATGAGTCCTTTTGTGGGCACACGGAATACCAAACGCACATCATCATGGCCATCATTGCGCATATCCATAAGCTGAGCTTGCCGCTTGCTCAGCATCTCGCTCAGGATTCCAATATATTCATCTTTGGTATCAATGGTAAGAATCTCCACAGGTTCTACAAGGTTACCATCAATTATTTTGGTGATAGCTTCTGGTTTCGAGACCTCAAATTCATAGCCCTCCCGGCGCATGGTCTCAATCAATATAGCCAAATGCAGTTCTCCCCTCCCTTTTACCAGAAAGGTATCTGGGCTATCGGTACGCTGTACCCTGAGACTGAGATTAGTTTCCAGTTCTCTGCAGAGTCGTGCCCACAACTGGCGTGTGGTGCAAAAGTGACCCTCACGGCCAGCAAAAGGGGAGGTGTTTACTCCGAACGTCATCTCTACCGTCGGTTCGCCAATCTGTATACGCGGTAGAGCTTCAGTCTGCTCCAAGCTAGAAATGGTATCTCCGATATTGACCTTGTCGACACCGGTCACAGCTACTATATCGCCAGCCTCGGCTTCCTCCACCTTTAAGTGTTCGAGGCCGAGATAGGTAAACACTTCACTAATCTCATGATGAGTTACGCTTCCATCGACATGCACACTGACTACCGGTTGGTGTGGGGCAACCCTTCCTTTCCAGATTCTACCGATAGCTATCTTGCCTTTGTGGCTGTCATAGGCCAGACTAGAAACCAGCATTTGAAATGGTCCGCTTTCGATTTTTGGTGGTGTTACTTTTTCCAATATGCATTCGAGAAGAGGAGTGATATCTCTGCCTTTCATGCCCAATTCAGTTACGACAGTACCTTCCCGTGCACTGGAGTATAGTACAGGGAAGTCAAGCTGGTCAGCACTGATAGCTGATTCTAGGAAAAGGTCCTCGGTAAGTCTTAGCACCTCTGCTATGCGCGAATTTCGCCTGTCTACTTTGTTGATAACCACAATGGGTTTTAGACCCATGTTCAATGCCAGTCGAAGGACAAATTTAGTCTGGGGCATGGGACCTTCTATAGAGTCCACCAGGAGCAGACACCCATCTGCCATACTCAAGACACGCTCCACTTCCCCACTGAAATCAGCATGCCCCGGTGTGTCAATAATATTGATTTTGACATCCCGGTAAACTACGGCTGTATTCTTGGCCATGATGGTGATCCCCTTTTCTCGCTCAAGAGCATTCTGGTCCATTATCAATTCACCAACCATCTGGTTATTCCGGAAAACCTTGCTTTGCTTGAGCATGGCATCTACCAGGGTAGTCTTACCATGGTCAACATGAGCAATAATAGCCACGTTTCTTATGTCGCTGCGATAATTCATATATGCTCGCGAAACCCTACGCCTTAATTACTACAATTGACATTACTATGATGTCCCGAAGGGGCAAACGCCAACTCATACTCTTTACAGGGAAGGTATGTTGAAGTGGCATATTCTGCTTCAATGTCGACAGCGCTGAGATAGCGGGAACTCTACGCACGGAACCCTTCCCAAAAGGTTTGTTTCAGCGCTCTCCAATGGTGGCGGTGTCTCCCAGGCCAGCATTGTTGTAGCGGTCACTGCAATACGCCGCTCTCTTTTTGCCAGACTTGAAACAGCCTTCGTTTTGCATACTGCACTTGGTATACATGCCCGCAAGTTTTAATAGCGTGATGTATAGTTGCCGCCAACAGTTCCACTACGCTGTGTTTTTCTTGCTCGGCGGCATTGGGGACAACGCTTGGGTTCATTCTGCAGGCCACGGGATGAATAGAACTCTTGTTCTCCAGCCGTGAAGGTGAACTCTTGCCCACAATCGGAGCATTGAAGTGACTTATTTTGAAAACTCATTGGATAACCTCCTCTCTTTCAGGTTTCGGTCAGAGTCTGGCTACCCAATACTTGAATGAACCTGCTGAGATTCTAGGAAGCTTGTAATAACCTGAACTGAACTATTGCTATTATACACTAAGGAGAACTACTTTGCAGAATGAGTGCAAACCCTCCTGTATGCCAGGTTGTCTTCTGTAGTGTGATACTCCATCCTCATAGTAACTAAATGGCTTTTTGTTACGGATCTCAAGGATATGGATTATGAATTGACCACTATCTACGTGTTTGCTGGTATTCTCTACTCATCATTGCTCTACTGGCGTAGCTAGCCCAGCTACCAGACGAGCCACGACGCTGTTGCTTTTTGGCTTTTCGGCACTGAGGACAACGCCCAGGGTCGTTGGTCAGACCTTTGGACGCAAAGAATCTTCTTTCCCCGGCAGTAAAGGTGAAGGTAGTTCCACAATCGGAACACTGGATCGACTTGTCCTGAAAACTCATTGGATGACCTCCTCTATTTCAAACTTTAGTCAGAGCTCGGGTCATCCAAACTTGAGAAGACTGTGCGTAAGTACCTCCCGGGAAGATTGTTATAACCTAAACTGAAACTTGGTTTAAGTATACCATAAGCACCGCCCCTATTCAAGAAATGCTGGAACAAGGTAATAATCTGACGTTTTGTTGGTTCAGCAGTCGTGAAGTAAGCGTTGAATTCTGACGCCCCTTTTTTACTTTCTTAACTGGATTCGTCCCCATGTAGTATATGGGAACTACAGGGACACCATGCCAATCAGGCCCACTACAAATCAGGCATTATATCCCGAGAATACCACTTAGCTGCGCGTAGGCTACGGCGAACAATCCTGATCTCCTTGCAATTAGAGGTGCTCGTAGGAGGGCTATTGACTATACCGGCTATCTGGTCTACTATGGATATCATTAAGGACCGCTGAAAGCAAAGCCGGGAGAGATGGCCCGGAGCTCAAGGGGGTGACAGGATGAGAATAGCGGCAGGTATCTTGATGGTGCTTGGCGGGGTTGGTATCCTGACCCTGGCAGGATGCTACCTCACGGAATATTTCACCTACTACTGGTGGAGACTCGTTATAGAGCCGTTCCTGCTTTTCTTTCTTGCTATTCCCGGTGTACTTGTGCTCGCCGGGGGAATTCTGGCTCTCAAGCGGAAACTGTGGGGCTTCTGCCTGGCTTCCAGCCTCCTGATGGTCTGGGCAATCCTGCCGCTGGTATTTGTCTGCGTCAGAAGAAGCGAATGGGAGAGCTGACTCCCACCTGCAGGGCTCCGGCGTTTTGAGAACAAGGTCGTTGAACACCAGCAGACAGGGATCGCTTATTCTGGCCAGCAGATTCTTGACGACTCCCGTATTCATGATAGAATAGCGCCTGGAGGTTGACCTGCATGAGGAGAGCTGTTGTTCTTCTGATTATGGTAGCCTTGATGGCGGGGACGGGGGCGTGCAAGCCTGTCCAACAATACGAGCTAACTATCTCCAGTACCTCTGGAGGCTGCGTAACCAGACCTGGAGAGGGGACTTTTACCTACAACGAGGGAAAGGTGGTGAGACTGGTGGCCAGGGCGCCTCTCGGCTACCAGTTTGTCGAATGGACCGGCGATGTGGAGACGGTCAACACTGTCAATGCCTTCGTAACAACCATCATCATGAACGGAGACTACTCCATAACAGCTAACTTCGGATGTGCCTGCGGAGGCTGAGATGCCCGGCTAACGCTCATGGTATGTACAGCGATAATAGGCCGGCATGGGAGTTACCGGAATTGAGAAGGGAGCCGGTTTTCACTTGTATGGAGGTTGTCGCGGGAATGTCAACCGGCCAGGGGACACTGTGAGCATCTGCCCTGCCGGCAGTAGTTCCGAAAGATGTGAATCAGCCCCTGCTGATGACAGGCAGTGAATCCGGAAAGGTCTCCGGGGCAAAGCTGGTTTGTCATGTGGCGTGTTATGGCATTCTCTGCCAGCTTGGGATAACTAAGATAGAGTTCCATGGCCTTCTTCATTAGTTCCAGCTCGCCGGCCTGTTCTCCCCTGGCGAAGGCAAAAGGCAATATTACGTTCACGACAATTTCACCTGCTTTGCTGCTTCCCAGAAGGGCCCCGTATTTGATACGGGGTGTCTTTGTTGTGCTCCCGACATCGAAATCGAAATGGTCCCGCCAGTAGCCATCGCCGGCCACAGACAGACCGTTCTCCAGTGTGCGGTGTCCCCCGGGCAAAGGCGCTTCCTTCACGAGCTGCCATATCCCTGTTAATAGGTCCTCTTCGCAGTAGCGCTCGAGAAGATAGCTCTGGGCGACGATGCGTCGCACAGGAGAGTTGTTGGGATATATGTGTGACAGGCTCCAATCAGTTGCGCTCATGGGTTTGATTCTCTTGCCCTCCCATCGCCATATTCGCTCCAGTTCCCGGACTTCTGGCTCCGCCCCAGGGTTCTCCCGGCATCTTTGAGAAGGCAGTAGCCCGGCTGTTCCCAGCAACAGGGCCTGCTTCCGCATCAGGCCCTCTCTGGCCTGGATGGAATTGAGGGGTACTCTGCGGGCGAGTTCCTCAAAGGGCTTGGTGTTCTTGGCGTAACCCAGAGCCCTCATCATGGCCCGGAAAAGCACCTGTCCTGCCGCCTTCTTCTGAGGCCCGATGGAATCGGGACGAAGAATCTCGGTCTGGAAATGCATCGCTTTCTGTTTGAACCTTTCTTCGCCGGCGGCATCCAAGAGCCCGGCCAGAGTCTGCCCGTCCATACGGTTCAGTACCTGGAAGCAGTGGAGCCGGTATGGCAGCAAATAACCCTGGTGTCGCAGTGCCTGCGCCAGACATAGCAGGGGAACAGGTTTGCCGCTTTGCAGCAAGGTAGTGGAGCGACAATCGGGCCACATCGCAACATGAAGGATGATGCTGTTGTATTCAGCATCATGATGATGCCCGTGCCGGTACCAATCGCCGGACCTGGCGTGGACCTCGACATCCCCTTGCATAAGGTGGGATTCATTGACAATAACTGCGTCCCGAAAGTCCGGGCCGCTATCGCCGTTGGCCCTCCCGGGATAGATGACCCTGATTTGCTCGCCTTCCGTAGCGGTCAGCACCTTTCCTATTACCTGCTGCCATATCAGAGCTACCTGCTTTTCCGGGAGTCCTATCCGATTACGTGTAATCATGGTACAAAAAAATAGTTGCCGCTGTGCGTCTATGGCTTAACAGGCCATGGTTGAGCAGTGCCACGGCGGCCTTAATCCGATTCATCGCGCCCCTCTCGTGCGCTGTACTCAAAGCCGCTGCGCTCGGCAATTATGGTGAGCAGGGTAGCCGATGCGCCGCGCGGCCGGTACATGCCCTGTTCCCATTCACTGATCGTTTGCTGTCGCGTGCCCAGTTCCTCGGCCAGCTTCACCTGGGTCAGGTTCAGATGTTGCCTCAGCGACTTTATCTCCTCTTTGGTCCACTGTTTCTTTCTTCTTTTCTGTTGCTCCATCACACACAAGTATACACGTTGTAGTGTAAGAATTCAAGAAAAATTGCCTGGTTTCGGTAAAAACCTGTTGCATTTTGAATTTTTCTTGCTATAATAAAAGTTAGCAATCTTGGCGATAGAGTGCTAAAATACATTCAAGAAAGGAGGGAGCATGGCTAAAATTCAACCTTTGGGAGACAGAGTGGTGATAAAACCAACACCCAAAGAAGAAGTGAGCAAAGGAGGAATAGTTTTGCCGGATACAGCCCAGGAGAAGCCTCAAGAGGGCAAAGTCATTGCTGTCGGTCCGGGCAGGTTGACTGAAGACGGCCAGCGCATCGCCATGGATGTCAAGAATGGCGACAGGGTTATTTACTCCAAGTATGCCGGCACCGAGTTCAAACTGGATGATGAAGAACTGGTTATCATGCGGGAGGCTGATATCCTGGCCAAGAGAAGTAAATAAAAGGAGGTAACCGAATGGCAAAACAAATTATTTTCGGCGAAGAAGCAAGGAAATCATTAAAGAGCGGCGTAGATGTCTTAACCGATGCCATAAGGGTGACCCTAGGACCACGGGGACGGCCCGTGGCATTGGACAAGAAATGGGGCGCTCCTTCGGTTCTTGACGACGGAGTTTCCATAGCTAAAGAGGTAGAGTTACCCGACCCCTTTGAGAACATGGGGGTGCAGCTGGTCAAGCAGGCAGCTACCAAGACCAACGACCAGTGCGGGGACGGCACCAGCACGTCGATTATTGTGGCCGAGGCCATCATCAGTGAAGGCTTCAAGAATATCGCTGCCGGGGCTGATGCTATGGCCCTGAAGCGCGGGATCGACAAAGGGGTGGAAGCCTTAGTTGATGAGCTGAAGAAAATGTCCACACCTGTGGCCGGCAAAGAGCAAGTTGCCCAGGTAGCCGCTATATCGGCAATCGACCAGGAAATCGGCGATTTGATTGCCGATGTTATGGAAAAGGTGGGCAAGGATGGCGTCATCACCGTGGAAGAGGGCAAGGGGCTGCAATTCGAGACTGAATTCGTGGAGGGGATGAAGTTCGACCGCGGCTATATCAGCCCTTATTTCATCACCAACGCAGAACAAATGAGGGCCGAGCTGGAAGACCCCCACATCCTGATAACCGATAAGAAGATCTCGGCCATAAATGAAATATTGCCCGCCCTGGAGAAGATCGTCCAGATGTCCAAGAATCTGGTCATTATTGCCGAGGACGTGGAAGGCGAATCGCTGGCTACGCTGGTGGTCAACAAGTTGAGGGGCACTCTATCTCCCCTGGCGGTCAAAGCACCCGGCTTTGGCGACAGGAGAAAGGCTATGCTTCAGGATATAGCCGCTCTGACGGGAGGCACCGTCATCTCTGAGGAGGTCGGTAGAAAGCTTGATTCAGTGACCGTGCAAGATTTGGGCCGGGCCAGAAGGGTGATTGCCGATAAGGATAATACCACCATCGTTGAAGGCAAGGGCAATGTTAAAGATATTGAGGCTCGAATCAAACAAATCAGGTCCGAAATCGATATCAGCACTTCAGACTATGACAAAGAGAAACTACAGGAAAGGCTGGCTAAATTAGCGGGCGGTGTGGCGGTGATTAAAGTAGGTGCGGCTACGGAGACGGAGCTGAAGGAGAGAAAGCACCGCGTAGAGGATGCTCTCTCGGCCACTCGGGCCGCCGTGGAGGAAGGCATCCTGCCCGGTGGCGGCATTGCTTTTCTAAATGCCTTGCCAGCTTTGAAGAAGCTGAAATTCAAGGGCGATGAGGCTACCGGTGTGGCCATATTAAGACGGGCCCTGGAGGAGCCGCTGAGGTGCATCGCTCAGAATAGTGGACGGGAGGGTTCGGTGGTGATAAATGAGGTGAAGAGTGCCAAAGCGGGCATCGGCTACGACGCCCTTAAAGATGAGCTGAATGTGAACATGATAGAGAGGGGCATTATAGACCCTCTGAAAGTTACCAGGAGCGCTCTACAGAATGGGGCGAGCATTGCTACCATGATCTTGAGTACCGAGGCCCTGGTCACCGACATTCCTGAGAAGGAAAAGATGCCAGCGATGCCGCCAGGAGGGGGATACGAGGGCATGATGTAGCCTCTGTGGCTGGAATCCAGCTAAATTCATCAGGAACTGGAAGAACCGCCCCGTGGGCGGTTCTTCCTTTACGGCATCAGGCCTTAAGCATTTGCCGGAGAGGCTTTCCTTCGTTGACAGGTCCTGTTACAGCTAAATTAAGCCCGCTTTCGGTTATAACCTGGTCGGCCACCTCTCTCAGTCTGTCCAGGGTAATGGCATCCACAATGGAAATGACCTCGTCTATGTTCAGGATTTGCTGAGTCAAGATTTCTTGGCCACCATACCATAGCGCTACATTGCGGCTGTCCTCAAGCCGCAAGTGTAATCTTCCCTTTGACAATTCCCTGGCCCGGGTGAGCTCAGCCGTGGTAATTCCCTGTTTAAGCTGGAGCAGCTCTTCCAGGATGGCTGCCACGGCAATTTCCGTCTTTTTGGGATCGACGCCGGCATAAATGGAAAATGCCCCGCCCTCAAGAAAGTGCTCGGTATAACTGTGTATGTCATAGGCCAGTCCCCTGCGTTCTCGTATCTCCATGAACAGGCGACTGCTCATGCCACCGCCAAGCGCTGTGCTAAGCAAATCAAGGGCAAAGCGCTGCGGGTGGGTGTGGGAAACGCCGTGAACGGCGAGGCAAAGATGGGCTTGCTCGATGTCTCTGGGCTCAATACGCAGCCTGGCTTCCGCTTGTTTGTCGTTGGTTACATAGCCGGCGGGTAGCTCCCCGGCGGCCCATTGGTCGAACAAGGGTTGAATTTGAACCATTGCCTGTTCATGTTGTATGCCGCCGGCAATGCTGAGCACGGTGTTGTTGGGCATATATCTGCGGGCGACGTGGTCTAACAGTTGCTTTCTGGTTATGGAAGACACGGTTTCCCCGTATCCGATGACTTCGCGTCCCAGAGGCTGCTCCGGCCATAACAGCTCATCTATGATGGCATTGACCCGCTGCTGGGGAAGGTCTAGGTTCATCTTGATTTCCTCGCTGATAACCCCGCGCTCTCGCTCTATCTCTTTGTCATCAAAGCGGGAATTTAACAGCAGGTCGGATAGCACGTCCAGAGCAATGGAGAAATGAGGGCTCGCGACCTTGCACCAGAAGATGGTTAGCTCTTTGTCTGTGCCGCCATTGATTATGCCACCGATGCCTTCGATATCCTGGCTTATCTCCTGGGAGGTCGGACGCCGGTGTGTGCCTTTGAAGAACAAATGCTCGGCGAAGTGCGAGATGCCCGCTTCCTCTTTACTTTCGTAGCAGGAGCCGGCGCCTACGAGGATGACAAGGCTTACCGAGCGGCTGTGAGGCATAGTACTGGTGATAACTCTTAAGCCGTTATCGAGCACAGCCTTGGTGTACATTGATTTAGAATTCTACTTTGCCTTCTCCTCTGCGTCAATAGGACGTTGCCGCCTGCTGACGTTCAATCCTTTTTTTCCCATGATACAATTGAAGAGGTACGGGGAAATCAGGGAAAGGTGAGAGATGGCAATCGTAGCTGAAGACAATGTCGTCCAGATTGAGAGGCTTGAGCTTGGCCCCTTCGGGACTAATGCCTACATCGTAACCTGTCGAAAAACACGAGATAGTGTGCTAATAGATGCTCCGGCGAGGGCAAATGTAATCATAGATAGATTGAAGAATACCAGGCCCAAATACATATTGTTGACTCACAATCACATGGACCACATCGGCGCCCTTGCCCAACTGCGGGGTGAACTGAACGTTCCCCTGGCCGCCCATGCTTCAGACACAGGGAACCTTGTACCGCCACCGGAGATGTTGCTGAACGACGGCGATATAGTCTCATTGGGAAGCACTCAACTTGCAGTGCTTCATACACCGGGGCACACCCCTGGTAGTGTGTGCTTCAGGGCCGGTCGCTATCTGATATCGGGGGATACCATTTTCCCCGGGGGGCCGGGTAAGACAAGCTGTCCGGCTGATTTTGAACAGATAATGAAGTCTATAACTGGGAAGGTCTTTGTATTACCGGACGATACGCTGGTGTACCCCGGTCATGGGGATTCTACCGTGCTAAAGAAGGAAAAAGACGAATTTGCCATCTTTGCCTCTCGACCTCATGATCCCAACCTGTGCGGCGATGTACTCTGGCTTTCAAGGTAGCTGGGGAGAACAACCGGTGCCGCTGTGGGCCTGAGGAGCCGCAGGATGAGGCTGAAGGATCCACCCTGTAAAGACCAAGAGCTTGATTACCACTCTATCTCCACCCGGTAGAAAGCTTCAGCCAGTTCGTAATCTTGTGCCTGGGCAAGCGTTATGTGTCGCTCTCTGAGGCGCTGTTCCCATCCCGCGAACGGTATGGCGTCGATCTGGCTCTTGTGGCAACGCAGAGCGGCAATTTTGGTGTCGAATGTATCGGTAATATCAGTGTGGTAATTTGGCTGCTCGGCACCCCAGAGTAACACCTCTCTGACTTTGTGAGGCGAAAGCCCTTCCTCCAGTAAATCAGGATATGACAGAAAATCCCTGGCGTAGGGGAAGACAGCATCAAGCGTAACCTGGCTGGCGATTCGGTGGTCGCGATGCCAAATACGACGCCTGTACAGGTCAGCAGTTACCACTGTCTCCGGTCTGTATGTCCTTATCAGGCGCACAATCTCCTTCCTGAACTCAGATGTGTCTTCCAGGGCCTGGTCTGGATGGCGCAGGAATATGACCTCCCTCACCCCCAGTAGTCTGGCTGCAGCCAGCTGTTCTTGCTCTCTGATTCTGACCAGGTCAGCCTGCTTCATATTGGGGTCACCGGTGCCCTTATCGCCATTGGTGCATACCACGTAGATGACATCCCTGCCTTCACGCGTCCAACGAGCGACCGTCCCGGCAACGCCAAACTCGGCATCGTCTGGATGCGGCGTAACCACCATCACGTGAGCTGATTTAGTCATCATACTTGAATCCTCGGGAATCGCGATACACGGCAGAAATTGTATAAGATTCCTGAGGCTGATACAATTCGGATTGCGCATGCCAGCAAGGGCGATGAGCAATTCCCTCTACACTATCAGAAACTACCGGCCCGCAGATTTCCATAAGTACGTCCTGTTGTATGCTGAAGCCGAAAAAGTGGAGCCGAGCGGGCGCTGCGTTTCAGCGCAGTTCGTTGCCGAGCAATTAGGGCGACCAAACTACTATCCTGAGCAAGACCTGTTTGTCTTATGGAGTGAGGATATCGTCGGATACATGGACGTCAAGCCAGAGCTTGCCATCGGGCGGGTTATTCTCGACTGCTGGGTGCGGCCTGAGCATCGTAGAAGGGGGCTGGCGACAAGACTCCTCGGTTATGCTAGAGACCGTGCCAGAGAATCAGGAGCCAGAGTGGCTCACGTAAACATACCGGAGGATAACGTGGTTGCGAAAGAGGTGCTATCCAGGCTGGGCTTTGGCCCTGTCCGGCGGTTTCTTGAATTGAGGTTAGACATTGCTGATGTTGACGGGACTGTTGGGAAATCCTTTCCTTCACAGGTCGGCGTTACAACAGACCAGGAGATTGCAGGCTGTCGCCATCTTCAAGAAGGTGAAGAAGACAAGCTGACCCAGCTTCAGAATCGTGCCTTTGCCGGCACCTGGGGATACAGCCCCAATAGTGTAGAAGAAATAGCATTTCGTACTCACTTAAGTACCCGTTCTCCGGATGATATACTGCTAGTCTACGAGAAAGATAAGGCAATTGGCTATTGCTGGACAGAGATTAGTTGTGAGGGGGGAGTTCCCAGTGCAAGAAAGGGACGGATCCTTATGCTCGGAGTGGCCCCGGATCACAGAGGTAAGGGAATAGGTAAGAAACTAATGCTGGCCGGGTTGGCCCGTCTCAAGAGCAGGAGCTTACAAATTGCTCAGGTAACCGTAGATAGCGAGAACAAAGCGGCCTGTGCTCTTTACCGGACCCTTGGTTTTGAGGTTCAGACCAACACTGTTTGGTATGAAAGGGTGATCGATTAGCACGCGGTGGCAAGGTAGTTAGCCAATGCCATATGACAGGTCTTGGTAATGGCTTCAGCGATATTTGACCAGCTGAATTTGCTCACCGATGCCCGAATTAGCAGGGCAGATTTCGTATCTGCTGTGGGCCGGGAAAGAAGCAGGGCTATTTTTTCGGCAAGAAGCTGAGGAGCATTGTCTGCTACCAGGTATCCTGTCTCTCCCTGTCGAATGACGCTCTTGTGGTTACCTACATCGGTGGCCACTACAGGTGTACCGCAAGCCAGTGATTCTAGGGCTACCAGCCCGAAACTTTCGTAGTAAGAAGGGACCACACAAACATCGGCCGCGCTGTAGAAATAGGGGAGTCGATGGTGCTTCACCAAACCCGCAAAAGTAACTGCATCCTGTGTTTTGAGGTCATGGGCCAGTTTCTTTAGTTGTTCTATTTCGCGCTGGCTGTCTTCACCACCGCCTATTATCACCAGCCTTAATCCGGCAATGTTCCGCAGATAGGGCAAGGCCTTTATCAGCTTATCGATACCCTTTAAGGGGTCAATTCTACCCACGAACAGAATAATCTTATCGTGTCCGAAGCCCAGATACTGCCTGGCCTGTGTTTTATCCAACGCCTGAAACTGCTCCAGGTTCACTCCACAGGGCACGACGGTGATTTTTCCCGACGATGCGCTATAGTACCGAATAAGCTCTTCCTTTTCCCTGTTTGTTGAAGCGATGATGTGGTGGCACTGTTGAGCTAGGCCTCTTTCTGTCTCAATACGAAGTGCGGGCTCATCCTCGCCCGGTGCCAGATGGGCCTGTTCCTTGGCTGCATTCTTAACCGCGCCCAATGTATGGAACATGGTCATATGAGGAACATGCCACCATTGCTGCAAATATGTTCCTGCCAGCGCCGAAAGCCAGTAATGGCTGAATATCAAATCATACTGAAGGTTGTTATGCTTCCTGAAGCTCTCCAGGTTGCAGGCAAAATCAGGAAGATGAGAATAGACCGCCAGCTTGTGTATCTCCTCGTCTTCTCCTGCCCTGAGGTGTATGAGCCGTGCATTCGGACTGAGTGCATAGATTTGGCGGTCTTCGGGGTCATGAACACGAGTATAGACATCCACCAAATGTCCATGTGCGGCCAATCCGCGAGCAAGCTCCCGGATGTACACGCTCATACCGCCGGTGTCTTTCGTCCCCAGCTTCCCTACCGGGCAGCTGTGGGCGCTGATCATGGCTACTCTCAGTCGACTCAATGCCATCAGGTCGTGCTTCCGTTGATTGTCGTCAGGCGACAGTTATCCGGCAGCTGTACAGGGGTATTTCCCGGCCACCGAGCTGGTATTTGTACGGTTCTCCACCTTTCAAAAAGTCCCATTTCTTCATGCCCCTCTCGATGCTCTCCCTCAGGCAAAGCACTTTGCAGAGCAGTCCCACGCTCAGGTAGTTGAATCGCGGGTCATAGGCACTATTATAGAGATAGTGTGAGCCGTTGTAGTCAAAGCCCATAGTCATGGCCGCCAGCACCTTATCCACCTGCAGGACGCCCATTCTCAACAACCCGGTGTCAGCCATAGCCTTAGCCAGTGACCTGAAGAAGGATTCCATCTTGGGAGTCATGAAGCCGGCTTTGTCGTCACGGCTCAGTGAAAAGAGCTTCAAGAAACTATCCAGATAATCTTCAAAATCATGACCGACCTCCAGACAGCGATGTTCGGTGTTGCCCTCCTCCCATAACCTCCTTAGCTTCCGCCTGACTTCGTGTCGCTGCTTGGTCTTCAATGTTGACAGATATTCACTCCAGGTAGCAGGCAAATCTAGTTCCAGCGAAATATCCTCAGGGTGGCACAGAACCTCATATCCGCGGTCCTGCGCGATGGGTACCAGGTGAGTGAGCACAGTAGAATCGGGCCGTAAAGGCCTCAAATCGAGCTTACTTATCGCATTCTCTTCTAAATCATCAAGCAGCACCAGGAAGAAATCCCTCTCACTGCCCGGCGTAACCACAAAGTCTAAGTAGTCGCAGATGTCAGCGCTACCGACGAAGGAAGCTGTTCCCTGGTTCACCAGGAGTGGAGCAAAGCCAATGATTTTCTCCCCCTGCCGCAGCGTCCGTAAATACAATTCCCTGCCCCCACCAAATACCTCCCACCAGGCCTTCAGCCAGGCAGGTAAAACGAAAATGGAGCTCCACTTTAGGCAGTGACGAAACTCGTACCAGATGGAAGCAGCACCATCAAGGCTCTCCACGTGAAGGGTATAACTCATTCGTGTTTGTCCTAGTATAGCGATTGACCGCACCTGAAATCAACCGCCGTAGTTGTGAAGAAAGGTGCGCATTTACCAGGAGTTTCCGGCAGGCCCATCCGTTCCTTTGCCCGCGGGCAAAGTTCTCATCAAGCAAGCGGATATTGTGCCAGAGGGCTGGATTGTGCCTGAACAGAAGGCCCTCTTTGGCCCGGGATGACGGTTGGTGTAGAATGTGCGAATGAGTGGGAAACAAAGAAAAGCTGTGCCATATGTGCGGGCAAGGGCAAATCCGGGCGACGGTGCTGGCGGCACCAGGCTCAGGGGATATAGGGTGACGGACGTGACGTTTTCCGAAGACGAAACCTGCCCCACATTCATGTTAGCCAATATCAACCCCAGGTTTGATGTCGGCTACAACCTTTCGCGCATGGAGGATATTGTACAGGCAGCCCACGAGGTGAACGCCGATATTCTGGTCTTCCCGGAGTTGTGTATTTCCGGCTATGTTTGGGACGCTGTCCACAAGCCGGAGGTACAGGACCAACTGAAGGCCAGTGATAACCGCCGGCCGGAGGTGAAGCGGGTGCTCGATGGCATAGAAGCAGGGCTGGCTGGTGGTAACCATGGGCTGAACACGGTCTTCTTCGGCAATGTGAGAACGGATAGAAGCCACGGCGGGACACATGCCCATGATAGCACCTTCGTGATGGCGCCGGGTGCCGATTATAATGATATTTTCTACGACAAGATATTCCTGACTCCGCTGGAAAAGCTCTTTTTTCGCAGGGGAAGCGATCAGAGGCTGGTACTGGATGCTCGATGCGGGAGAATGGGAGTGATGATGTGCTATGACCTGTGCTTTGTGGAGATGGGCAAAATGTATGCTTTTTACGACGAGGTAGACGTTATGATTACGACGGCGGCCTGGCGGACGGAGGCTGTGCGTGAGTACACCTTACTCGACCTCAGAATAGACAACTATTACCAGTTCATCTGGAGGCTGATGAACTCAGCTCTGGCTGCACATAACCAGGTGTGGAGTATAGGGGCTAACTGCGTGGGTGCTTTTGAAAAGACCGCAGGGCGCTTCTGCGGCGAAAGCGGCGTATGGAGTCCCTCGGGAATTCCGCTGGTACACGCCTCTGACGAAGAGGAAGAGCTGGTCGTCATCCGGAACCTTGAGATACGGGGACATATGAGACACCAGGCCAAGGAGCATTTCGATTACAGCCTCGATTTTGATGAAGTCTACCGGGAGATAAAGGATATGAAGCCCAGGCGGGTGTCTTTAGATGGCACGTGAGTTAGTCCGGTCATGGTCCACCTGCTGGAGCATCGGGCGGCGTTATGGTGCCGGGGGCGTTACCAGAATCTTCCGGGTGAGGAGACCTCTGGCATCTTGCCTGGGTTTGAAAACAACTGAAGGCCCCAGGTCTTCGGAGTACAGGAACCCCTCGGCATAGCTGACGTCGCCGTACTTCGTCCTCAACTCATCTATGGGGCCGGCATCCAGGGCCCGCATGGGACAACCGTCAACACATACCGGCTTCCTGCCCTCCGCCCATCTGTCGACACATAAGTCGCATTTCTGCATCCTGGCGTCTTCTTCAGACCCAAACTGCGGGGCATCGTAGGGACATGCCTCCAGACACAGCTGGCAGCCTGCGCCCAGGCATATGTCTGCGTCTACTGTCACGATGCCGTCCTCGTCCCGTTTGGTGATGGCACCTGCCGGGCAAGCAGGAATACAGGCAGGTTGATGGCACTGGTAACAGGTCACAGGCAGGAAAGCAACGAATAAATCCGGGTATTTCCCCTTTTCTACAGTCTTCACCCTGAGCCAGCTGGCCGGTCCGGCCGGGACATCATGCCAGTCCCGGCAGGCTACCACACACGTGAAGCAGCCGGTACAGCGAGTTTGGTCGACATAAAACCCGTATTGCATGGCTTATCTCTTAACATTCTCTACCTGGATCAGAGCAGTATTGCTGGGGAATGCTCCGGCCGGAGAAGTAACGTTCTTGGTGAGCACATTGGCACAGCCGCCGTGGTCGATTCCCTTCTCGTCAGGGCTGTACCACGCTCCTTCCGGAAGAGAGACCACCCCCGGCATAATCCTCTCGGTTACCCGGGCGGCAATTATCAATTCACCGCGGTCGTTGAAGACCCTCACGATATCTCCTTCGCCAATGCCTCTCGACTCGGCGTCGAGCCTGCTGATGGTTATCGCCTGGGTCTCCAGATCACGGAGCCAGGGCAGGTTATGGAACTGGCTGTGCGCCCGCAGCTTGAAATGCGGCGTAATCAGCTGTAGTGGATACTTCCTGGCCAACGGGTCATTCAAGCTCTCCCAGGTCTCTATATACCTGGGAATCGGTGGTATCAGAGGGTGGCTCATCTCGGCTATTGTGCGGGAGTAGATTTCAATCTTTCCCGATGGGGTGGGAAACAGCTTATGCTCCGAATCCTCTGGTTCTTTCCTGGGGGCTGCTCCCGCTTCATTGCGTTTCTCAGTTAGCTTTGCGGCCATGAACCTTACCCACTCTTCGTCTGATTTATCGTTGTAATCAGGAATACCGAGTTTCGCTGCCAGGGCCTCACAGATTTGTAGCTGCGACCTGGATTCGCCCAGCGGCTCGATGGCCTTGGGCGCATTGAGGTCATGCCGCTCCAGGAACGTGCACACAGGGAGTACTATGTCGGCAAACCTGGCGGAGGACGACATGAACTGCTCCGTGACGAGGATGAACTCCAGTTTCTGGAAGGCTTCGACCGCTTTGTTGACCTCGGCAAGCTGGTTCAGATAATTGTTATTGGACAGCCAGAGGAATTTATAGTCGGCGGGATAGCCGCCGGCTTTGCCCTCTAGGATGGCATCGACAAACAGGTTCACATTGACCCGGGCGCTGGAGTTCACAGTTGCGCTGCGGTAAGGGAGGGCGTTCCAGCGTGGCGATGCGCCCATCTCTACCTGGTTCGGGGGGCTGGGTATCCGGGCTATACGGCTCACGGCTTCCAATACAGGCTGTCCGCCACTGCGAAGCATTGTGTTACCGGTAATTGCCTCCAAAACAGCTATCGCCCGGTGGAATTGCTCACCGAAGGCGGTGCGCCCGGCGGCATAGCCGGCCTCCAGGATAGCATGTCTGGCACCGGCATATTGACGGGCCAGGTCGGTGAGCGTCGCGGCAGGGATGCCTGTGATAGCTTCAGCCCATTGAGGCGTCTTCTCAACCCCGTCTTCCGATCCCAGCACGTAATCGCTGAACCGGTCGAAGCCAACCGTGTAAGTGTCAATGAAATGCTGGTCGTGCAACTTTTCCTTAATTATCACGTAGGCCATGGCAACAAGAGCAGCAACGTCGGTGCCCGGTCGTATCGGAACCCACTGGTCGGCAAAAGCGGCAGCCGAGTCGGTGTATCTGGGATCGACCGCGATGAACCTGGTGCCTCCTTCCTTGGCCCGGGCCAGTGAAGGAGGGATTGTGGTGCCCTGGTGAGTGACAACCGGGTTCCAGCTCCACATGATGATAAGGAGCGAGTCGAGATATTTGTCGGGATCGGGCTCTGTGGGCCTGGTCCCATAAGTTGTGCCGGCGGAAAAGGCTTGCCCTTCGTTTGAGATGAAGCCCCAGGGTGCAGTGTAGCCGCCGAACTGGCACAGCAATCTGTGGAAGGTCTGCACATGGTGCACGGGATGGGCGTCAGCCATGGAGCAGAAGTGAAGGATTGCGGCATTGCCGTAGGCGTCCCTGACCCGTTTCATCTCGCGCGCTACATCGTCCAGTGCTTCATCCCAGGACACCCTGGCGAATTGGGCGGCACCTCTGGCTCTGGTCCTTTTGAGCGGATAGAGAAGACGGTCGGGGGCGTAAAGACGCTGACGATAGGCACGGCCTCGCGCACACATCCGGTGCGAGGTCTCTCCTTCACCACCTGTTTCAATCCGCACGATCCGCCCCGCGCTTACGTGCACTTTCATTCTACAGATGCCGCCACAGTGGCTGTTACAGGTAGTTACGGTCTCTTCCATCAGGTCATGCTAGCACAAAAAAGAATGGGAGTCACTCATATATCACAAATCTACTGGCTTTTTGCCGAGTTGATGAAGTTCTCCATAAGGAACTCGATTCGCCGTACGATTCCGTTCGCGCTGTATTTAAGCTATAATAGGGATACAAGGGTTGTGAGCAAGCAGATGGGGAAAGAGGCATACGAACTGCGCTGCCTTCGCTGCGTCCGGGGGAGGTTGGCTGTCCCCTGGGGCCAAACCCAGGCGGTCTGTCCCTACTGTGGAGAGGCGTGGCGCATCACGTGGGTAACGCCCGTGGTGGCCAAGATTCGCGGCAGACTTCTCAGTAAGGAAACGCCATGAACCGTGTAGCTTTCATAGACCTCAGCACTGAACAGGTTACGATAAAAGACATACCCGAGGAAGTTCTTCGCCGCTACCTGGGAGGAGACGGACTCAACGCCTACCTGTTATATAACCATCTCCCCCCGGGCACCGATGCACTCTCCCCGGATAACGTGCTCATCTTCGGTGCGGGGATGCTCAGTGGACACTACGATGTGTGTCTGTCGCGTTTCCAGGTCACCGCCAAGTCTCCCGAAACAGGTGGCTTTGGCACGAGCAACGCCGGTGGCTTTTTCGGTCCGGAGTTGAAATTCGCCGGTTTTCAGCATCTGGTAATTACCGGCAGGGCGAGCAGACCTACCTATCTCTGGGTACATGATGGTGAGATAGAGTTCAGGGACGCCTCTTTCGCCTGGGGCAAGGACGTCTATGAGACCAACCAGCTTCTCATGGCCAGGATGTCCAACCCGGATATCCAGGTCGCCACTATTGGCTGTGGTGGTGAAAACCTGGTGCGGTTTGCCTGTGTCATGCACGGCTTAAAGCGGGCTGCCGGCAGGACTGGCATGGGCTGCGTCATGGGTTCGAAGTTGCTGAAGGCCGTGGTCGTGAAAGGAAGCCAGCCGGTGAAGGCCTATGCACCCGAACGTATGAAGGACGTTTTTGATAAGCATCTCAAACAGGTGACCTCGACCAAACTCTATCCGGTCATTTCCCGCTACGGCACCCTCACCATCTTTGCCATACAGAACGAGGGTGGGCAGATACCGGTCATGAATCACCAGTATAACTACTTCGCGGACGCCGAGGAGAACCTCGAGGACGAAATCTTTGAAGAGCAATACAAGACCAAGACACTGGCGTGCTTTTCCTGCCCCCTGCGCTGTAGTCACCGCTACCGGATAAAATATGGCCCTTATCAGGGAGTCTGGGGTGAAGGTCCTGAATACTACGTGATGGCGGGGTTTGGCCCGATGGTGGGGAACAACCGGTGGGACATCGTTCTGGCTGCCAACGACCTTATCAACCGCTACGGATTGGACATCGGCTCGGTGGGGGGATACATCGGCTGGCTTATGGAGCTCTGGCAAAGGGGCATTCTCACTGAGCGCGACACCGGAGGGTTGAAGCTGGAGTGGGGCAATGCGGATGCCATCATGGGTCTCATAAACCAGATGGCGCGCAACGAAGGTCTGGGAGGCATGGTGGGACAGAGTGCCAGCCACGCGGCAGAAGAGATAGGCAAAGGGGCCGAGCGTTATCTGTACCAGCAAAGAGGCCTGATGCACGAGTGCTCCGTGGGCAACCGGGCCTCGCGGGCGACTGCCCTGGGGGAAGCCACCACCAACCGGGGCAATGACCACCTCCGCGGTCGGGTGGCACTGGAATTCTTCGGCATTCCCACAGAGGCCCTGGCCAAGATATTCGGTCGGCCCATCGCCTCGGACTTTCGATCATGGGAAGGGAAACCTTATATGGCGATGTGGCAGCAGCACTTCACAACGGTTATCGATTCGCTGGGTTACTGCAAGTTTGCCACCGTCTGGCCGGGATCTACAGGTAACCTGGCTTATAAGGATTTTGTCGAGACCATCAACGCGGTCACCGGATGGGATGTTACCCCTCAGGAATTGATGGTCATCGGTGAAAGGATATGGAACCTGGAGCGGATGATTGTTCTGCGTGAGACGGGCATGGGCAGGGAGGGCGATATTCCTCCCCGTGTCTACTTTGAGCCTAACAAACTGGAACCCCTCAAGGGCGAAAAACTGGACCGCGAAGAGTATGAGGTTCGTCTGGATGAGTACTACGAACTCAGGGGCTGGAATAAGGACGGGACGCCGAAACCGGAAACCCTGGCCCGGCTGAAACTGGACGAGGAGCCATCCCATCTTATATGAGGGAAAGTCGATGTTGTTGAAAACCTTCTTCGTTCAATCCGAGTTGTGTTCTGGATGCCGTCTGTGCCAACTTGCCTGCTCGATGGTTAAGGAAGGTGTCGTAAATCCTGAACTCAGCAGGGTCTTTGTGAACCGCATAATCATGGATGGATTAATGCTGCCGCGCATATGTTTGAACTGTGAAGATCCGCCCTGCGTTGCGGCCTGTCATCGGAAAGCCATCAGCAGGGATCCAGATACAGGGTGGGTTACGATAGACTATGAAAGGTGTACCCACTGCCAGCTCTGCATCCCTGCCTGCCCTTACGGAGGCATTCTGCTCGGACCCCAGAAGAAGGTGCTGATGTGCGATGTTTGCGGCGGAGACCCGAGTTGTGCTGTGGCCTGCCCCACCGGGGCCCTCCAGTTTCTCGGGCGGGAAACTGGAACAGCCGGAGAGCGTGTGCGGCTACCTTAGAATGAGGCGGATAAGATGCCAGGCGGGCTTTGGTACAATGTGGCAATCGTTCGAAAACAGCTATGCCGACATTGACAAACTGCCAAGGACAGGCTATTATGAAACCTGAAGGTGACTGCCAGGCAGAGAAGGTCCCGGAGAAATGTCACTTCTTTGACATGCTGCCCAAGATTCAATTCTATACAAGCAAGGCATGATAATGCCGGAGCCTTGGCCCCGTTTTACACAGCAAGCCTGCCATGAGAACCGGAGACTGATGGATGGAGAAAGGAGTTGACATAATGTCACAAGAGGTTGGTGAATGATGGCGACGGTAGATAGCTACTATCAGGACTACGGCTCAAGAGCCCGAGAATTGAAGAAACAGGGCAGGAAGATTATCGGCTATTTGTGCGCCTTTACTCCCGTTGAGATTATAAGTGCGGCCGGCTTTGTGCCGTTCCGGATAAAGGGAGACGTTAACGAGCCAATCACCAAGGCCGACGCCGAGATGGAAACCATTGTCTGTCCCCTGGTTCGCAGCTGCTTTGATATGGCGCTCAGGGGCAAATATGAGTTTCTTGATGGCATAGTCATCCCTCACGCCTGTGATAGTATATGTAGAACTTATGACATCTGGAAATACACGCTTAACCTTCCCTACTCTCATTTTATCAATATGCCCCATGGCGCCGATGGGCCGTCTTTGGACTTCTACAAGGCGGAACTGAATACATTTAGACGAAGTTTAAGCCGATTTGCCGGGAGGGAGATTTCCGACCAGCACCTGGGGGAGGCGATAGGACTCTATAATCAAAACAGGGCCAGGGTTCGAGATTTATATGAGTTGAGAAAGACGACTCCACCTCTAATCTCGGGCACCGAGTTAGCCAAATTGCTGGTGGTGGCGGTGAGTGTCCCGGTGTCTGAGGCTACAGAGCTTATTGATGGCGTTACTGAGGAAGTCAAACGGAGGGGCAGTATTCCAGCAGCCAAATCAGCCAGGCTGATGGTGGTCGGTGCTCAGGTGGATAGTATAGCTTTTATCGACTTGATAGAGAACAGTGAGGCCTGGGTGGTGGCTGACGATTTGTGCCCTGGAGCCAGGGAGTTCTTTTCCGATATAACTGTCACCCCGGACCCTATGGATGGTATAGCTGAGCGGTATTTGAGGGGAATATATTGTAGTCGGACCTTCAGGGAGAGGACGGGAAGCTACGATGAATATCTGGAACAGAGGTTCGGGCACATTGGTCGTTTTGTTAAGGATTACAAGGTTGATGGCGTGGTGCTTTATATCTACAAGTATTGCGACCCCTATGGCTTTGATGTGCCAGCGATGAAGAGCTATATCGAATCTGCGGGCACCCCTGTTCTCTATCTTGAGGACGAGTATTCCATGTCAACCATTGGCCGGTTGCGGACCAGAATTCAGGCATTTCTGGAACTACTTGGCTTAAAATAGTGACATACGAAGGAAAAAGGTTATGACTGAAGAGAAGAAAGCCGAGCAAAGGGCAAAGAGAGGAACAGCTACTGAATCGGCAGCCAAAATAGGGCCGATGGTCAAGGCTATGATTACCGGTGTGTCGCAGGCGAAAGCCGAGGGCAAACCGATAGCTTATACCTTCATTTGCTGTTGCTACGACGAAATTATAAGGGCTATGGACATAGTGCCAGCATGGACTGAGAACTATGCCGGCATATGTGGGGCCAAGCGTGATGCTCAGAGATTTCTGGAGAGGGCGGAATCGGAAAACCTATCCCGTTCCCTGTGTACGTATGCCCTCTGTGGTATAGGTTTTGATGCCTGGCGCGAGGAACTGGGGGAAATGCCTCCCAACGCCCCCTGGGGAGGACAGGTGAGACCTGACGTAATGCTCGGTAGTGGCCAGATACTTTGTGACCCGAGAAACAAGTGGTATCAGGCAGCGCAGCATTATATGCCTGACGTTCCTGTCTATGATGTAGGCCTTCCCTGGCCACCGTATGAGTCTGATTATGACTACCGGGAGGTACAGGACTACTATGTGAAGTACATAGTTGAGGAGCTAAGAGGGCTGGTAGCGTTTCTAGAGAGGCATACCGGTAAGAAAATGGACTGGGACAGGCTCAGTGAGCTTGTTGACCTGACTGACAGGACCTGGAACTTGATCTGGGAGACATATGAGTTGCGTAGAGCTGTCCCTTCCCCCATGGGTACCGGAGATGCTATGAATACCATGGTGCCCATAGTATTTATGATGGCAACTCAGGAAGCCTATGATTTTTTCAAGGAACTGAATGATGAGTTGAAGAGTAAGACAGCCAACAAGCAGGGTGAGGTTCCCGATGAGAAATACCGGCTGATTTGGGGTGGGGGGTTGCCATCGTGGTTTGCCCTGACCGATTTCAACTACTTCAACAGCAAGGGAGCCGTTTTTCCGGTGGAGACCACTTACCGGATGGTGGAGGCGGTCTATAATTTTGATATCGATTTGTCCAAGGTCAGGGACCCCCTGGAGCATATTGCCTGGAGATGGTTAAAGTATTGGACTTATTGGTATGATAAGGCCAGGAAACGTCCCGGCTCTCACCCTGATGTCGAGAGGCTGATTCAGTATATTGAAGATTACAAGATAGATGGCATAGTAATGCACGAGGCCTTTTCCTGTCGTACCTGGCATGTAGGCTTAATCTGGCAACTCAATCAACTGAAGAAGATATACAGAGACCTTCCGTCGCTAATCCTGGAGAGCGATATCGTCGACATCAGTTCCTACAATGAGGCTGACACCAAGGCCAGGATAGACGCCTTTATCGACACGTTAGAAGCGGTTAAGAGTCGGGGAAAGTGAATTCCTGAAAACGACTACGGGTGCAATTCAGTGCAAGTGGGAGCTACGTTGACCCATTATTTTGCCGGGGTTGACATCGGTTCCACCATGACCAAGGTAGTGATCATGGACCAGGCAATGCTTGCCTCGGTCATCGGTCCCACGGGTCCCGAGCACAGGAAGTTAGCTAATCGGGTGATGGAGGAAGCCCTGGCCCAGGCCAACCTGTCCTTTGATGCTATAACCTACGTGGTGGCTACCGGTTATGGCCGAATCAATGTCCCCTTTGCCGATAAGCAAATAACCGAGATATCGTGTCATGCCCGAGGGGTTAGTTACCTGCTGCCCGCGGCAAGGTTGGTGATTGACATCGGTGGCCAGGACAGTAAGGGAATTAAGCTAAGCAATGGTCGAGTGGTGGACTTCGTCATGAATGATAAATGTGCTGCCGGGACGGGCAGGTTTCTGGAGGTGATGGCAGAGGGACTGGGTGTCAGCCTGGAGGATATGGGGAGATTATACCTGGAGGCCACAAGTAAGGTTGAGATAAGTAACATCTGTACCGTTTTTGCTGCCCAGGAGGTAACGGCTAAGCTGTCGGAAGGTCTGCCGCTGCCTGATATTGTTGCGGGTCTGTACGAAGCGATTGCCTCCAGGATATACGGCATGGTAAGGCGTTTGAAGATAGAGAGGGAGGTGGCCCTGACCGGCGGTGGGGCCAAGAATATAGGCCTGGTCAAGGCGTTGGAAGCCAAATTGGGCTTTCCGGTGGTGCTGCCTCCTGAGCCTTTGCTTACTGGAGCTATAGGCGCTGCTCTGCTGGGGAGTGATATTGTTAAACAGGCTGCCGAGAGTGGCACGCCGTTGCCCAGGCGTGAACGTAAATTAGAGGAGGCGACCCTGTTTACATAATCGTGCGACGTGGGGGAAGAGGCAGAGGGGGTGAGGCCCACGAAAACTGAAGGGGTTGGGTTCTAAAACAATAATGGTCTATGTTGGCGGTGTTGATATTGGCTCTGCGTTTTCCAAAGCAGTGATAATGGCCAAGAATGAAATCATGTCGTATCACGTCGTGCCCTCGGGGGGTAATTATAAGCGCGTTGCTGAAGATGTGATAGGGGAGGCTCTGACTAAGGCAAAGCTGTCTTTGGAGGACATAGATTATACTGTAGCCACCGGGTACGGTGCTGCTAATGTCTCCTTTGCCAATGGTGCGGCTTCTGACATATCGTGTCTGGCCAGGGGCGTGTATTATCTGTTTAGCACCGCCCGAACTGCAATTGATATTGGTGGCCAGTTCACCAGGGTGTTCAGGGTGGATAACCGGGGAAGGGCCACCGCCTTTCTATTCAGTGAAAAATGCGCTGCCGGAAGCGGTCGTTTCCTTCAGGTCATTGCCAGGGTGCTGCAGATCGAGCTCAAGGACATTGGTGAGCTATCGCTGAAATCGCGCAACAGGGTCGACTTCAACACCGGCTGTGCTGTATTCGCTGAATCGGAGGCGGTATCCCGCATTGCTGAAGGCGCTGCCAAGGAGGACATTCTGGCCGGTCTTCACCGGACTTTGGCGGCCAAGGTTCAGACCATGGTGGAGAGGCTGGGGATTGAGCCTGATTGTGCACTGGTGGGTGGTGGGGCTAAGGATATCGGACTGGTCAAGAGCATAGAGGAAAGCTTAGGCTGCAGCCTTCTGGTTCCTGAGGAGCCGCAGGTTGTAGCTGCCCTGGGGGCGGCTTTGATGGCTGGGGAGAGATGTACCACAATTGAGAGTTCCCCCTGATTTGGATGTGGCTGGAGCCAGGGACAGCCGGGGATATGGCTCTTCACTATGCTGTGCTCCGCCTGCTTTTTCTCAGGAACCTGTCCATTCTTTTGAGTGCTTCCTCGATGTTGGGTAACGAAGTAGCATAGCAGCAGCGGACAAAACCTTCTCCGCATGGTCCAAAAGCAGTGCCGGGCACGACGGCAACCCTTTCCTCTTTCAGTAGCTTTCCAGCAAACTCTTCTGAATTCATTCCGCTAGCTCTTATAGAGGGAAAGGCATAGAAAGCGCCCTTGGGCTCGAAACAAGGTAGACCAATGTCATTCAATCTCTTGACCATTAAGCGACGGCGTCTGTTGTATTCTTGAACCATCCTTTCGACTTCCGCTTCCCCGTTTCTCAGGGCCTCTATGGCTGCCATCTGGGCCATCGTCGGGGCACAGAGCATGGTGTATTGATGTATTTTTGTCAGGGCCTGGATGAAACGGCGCTCGGCTGCCACATAGCCAATGCGCCAACCAGTCATGGCATGGGATTTGGAAAATCCGCTAACCAGTATGGTACGCTCCTTCATATTGGGAAGGCTGGGAAAGCAAATATGCTCCACTCCGTATACTAAACGGGCATATATCTCATCGGATATCACCAGCAAGTTATGCTTCCTGGCCAGATCGACAACAAGACTGGCCTGCGATTCAGGCATAACTGCACCAGTGGGATTTGCCGGGTAGCCTAACAGAATGGCCTTCGTCCTTTTTGTGATACAGGCTTCAATGTCAGTTGCCCTGACGACAAAATCGGTTTCTTCGTTTGTGGGAACCAGGACGGGCACGCCGCCGGCCAGGATGACATTGGCGGGATAAGCGACATAGCAGGGGCTGGGAATTATAACCTCGTCACCGGGGTTGATAATTGCCCTCATAGCAAGGTCTAATCCTTCACTGCTTCCCGTGGTAATAAGGATTTCATCCTCAGGATGATAGCTCACCCCGTAGCGACGCTCCAGGTAGCTGCCTAATTCCTGGCGTAATTCCAGCATGCCCGAGTTTGAGGTGTACATGGTGTATCCCTTTTCCAGAGAATACGTGCCCGCCTCTCTGATATGCCAGGGGGTAACGAAATCAGGCTCACCTATACCAAGTGAGATAACGTCTTCCAGGGAGGAAAGCAGGTCGAAGAACTTCCTGATGCCCGATGGCGGAAGGCCATCCACTTGTTGTGAAATCAGGTTATCCCGGGCTTCAGTTGGAACGGACTTCGTGTTCGACATGCTACGGCGTTATTGGCAAACGTTTATTTATTTCCTTGGGAAGGTAGAAAGTCTCTCCACTCTCTTTGTATCGTTTAAGGAGGAAATGCGTGACGGTGCTCTGTACCCTGTCTAAGGTGGCTAGCTTCTCCGTGACAAAACTGGAAATTTCCTGCATATTCTTGCCCTTCACCATTATGGCGAGGTCATAGGTGCCAGAAACCAGGTAAGCAGAATAGACTTCAGGGAATTTATAAATGCGCTCAGCAATGGCATCGAAGCCAACTCCACGTTGTGGTGTTACTCTGACTTCAATTAAGGCCCATGTAGCCTCCTCGCCTAATCTGGGCCAATTCACTATGGTCTTATACTTCAGAATAGTACCGTCTTTTTCGCCTTGCCTGATTGTTTTCTCTACCTCACTGACAGGTTTATCCACCATGGTGGCAATCTGCTCAGGAGTTGTCCGGGCATCCTGTTCCAGAATTTCAAAAATCTCTTTCACGAGTTCTCCTCAAAGCATCAATTCGAGAGCGGACCATCGGTCCGCTGCTTCATTGTAACACAGTTCAAATAGTTTACCATTTTCGGTAACAACCTTGAATAGCCTTCTGCCCGGTTCCCGCCATGTTTTTTCTATTGACTTTATGCCCAGTTCCTTTTCTCGCCAGACAAAAGACCGCGGTTCTTCGGCGTAGACATAGCCTGAGTAGCATTTCACACTTATGTCCATATGCTCTCCTGGCATACCGCAAGCTTCAATTCGACAGCATACCATTGGTTGTCGGCCTCATTGTAACATAGTTTATGCAGTTCGCCGTTCTCAGTAACAAGTTTGAAGCTTGGTGCAGGATCATGCGGTGGTATAGAAAGTCGAGCAACATCTTCGTGCGTCTATCGATTGACAAATGTGATATGCTGAAGTAGTATCAAGGCAGGAGAAGGATGAAAAGAAAGGATTTGCTCTCAGTATCCGACCTCAACCGTAAGGCGATTGAACAGCTGATAGAGCAGGCCTTGCGTATGAAGCAAGCAGGGGCACAACCGCTGCTCTCAGGAAGGACGCTGGCTCTCCTTTTTGAGAAGCCCTCCTTGCGAACCAGGGTCAGCTTTGAGATAGCTATGCATCAACTGGGTGGACACAGCATCTACCTGTCTCCAGAAGAGGTAGGCTTGGGCAAGCGAGAGTCAGTGGCTGATGTGGCACGGGTGCTCAGCCGATATGTCGATGGCATCGCCGCTCGCACTTTTTCCCACGACACTTTGCGTACTCTGGCTGACCATTCTTCTGTGCCGGTAATTAATGCCCTTTCGGACCTGGAACATCCCTGTCAGGCTCTCGCCGACGTTCTCACCATTTGTGAGAAGAAAGGCAGGCTCCCTGGCTTGACCTTGGCATTCATTGGTGATAGCAACAATGTGGCAAACAGCTTACTCCTCTCTGCCTGTGTGCTGGGCATGAATTTCCACCTTGCCGCGCCGTCAGGCTATGGTGTCAAGGAGGCGGTGTTGAACCAAGGAAAGGAATTCGCTGCTGTTAGTGGCAGCCAGATTCAGCTAACGAGCAATGTCTATGAGGCAGCCAAAGACGCCGACATAGTATATACTGATGTGTGGACCAGCATGGGCCAGGAGACTGAAGCAGAGAACCGCCGTCTTGCCTTTTCCGGCTATCAGGTAGATGACAGATTATTAAGCTTGGCCAAAGGAGATGTTCTGTTTATGCATCCCTTGCCGGCCCACCATGGCGAGGAAATCTCCCGTGGGCTGCTGGACGACCCCCGGTCAATAGTATTCGACCAGGCGGAGAACAGGCTCCATCTACAAAAGGCACTGTTGGCCGGAATTCTCCCAAGTTCAAAGGGAATGGGCACATGACCAGGCCTATTGTAGCCATTGTCGGGCGGCCTAACGTCGGCAAGTCTACCCTGCTTAACCGCTTAGCAGGCAGGCGGGTGGCTGTAGTTGCTGATCTGCCAGGAACTACCAGGGACCGCGTTTTTGCTCTTGCTTCCTGGCAGGGCCAGGAGCTGACCGTTGTTGACACAGGTGGCTGGCAGACAAAGCCGCAATCGGGCCTGGAACAGAAGGTCAGGCACCAGGTGGAAGCAGCCATTGTCGGGGCGGATGCCGTTATCTTCCTGGTGGATGGCAGAGACGGACCTATTTCTGCCGACGAGGAAATAGCTGATTCGTTGCGTCAGGCTGACAAGCCCGTTGTACTCGCGGTTAACAAGGTGGATTCGCCGAAACAAGCAAATCAGGCGGCCGATTTTTACCACCTGGGCATCGGTGACCCTATAGCCATCAGTGCCCACCATAATCGGGGGATGGATGAGTTAATGGATGCCGTACTGACTTCCCTGCCAGCGCAACCTGTGGCTGTCGCCGATTCGAGACAGGCCAGATTAGCCATCGTGGGGCGACCCAACGTAGGCAAGTCAACTCTCTTGAATACGTTGCTGGGAGATGAAAGAGCGATTGTCGACGAATCTCCGGGGACCACGCGCGACTCCCTTGACGCTGTGATTCGTTGGCACGATAAGGAAATCCTGCTGGTCGACACCGCCGGGATTAAGCGTCGAGGGAGGGTCGATGTTGGCGTGGACTACTATAGTCTGATTCGCGCCCTCCAGGCCATTAACCGCTGTGATGTAGCCCTGTTACTGGTCGATGCCGGCGAATTTGTCACCGCCCAGGATATGCATATCGCGGGCTATATCATTGAGGCTGGAAAGGGCATGATGCTGGTAGTCAACAAGTGGGACCTCGTTCCTCAGGTGCAGAGACAGGAGTTCAAACAAGCTGCGGAGCGGAGATTTAGATTTGCCTCCTACACTCCTATTGTCTACATCTCCGCCCGACTGGGACAGGGAGTAAACAGGGTTCTACCCCAGGCCTGGGAAATCTGGCAGGAGAGACAGAAGCGAGTACCCCGATCGGAAGTCAATGAGTTAGTCAAACAGGCGGTAAGCAGTCATCCCCCACCCCGCAGAGGTTCCAGGCGGTTACGCATTGCTCGAACCTATCAAGATGAATCTGAACCGGCAACTTTCGTTCTAGAGGTTAATGACCCGCAGTTGGTTCATTTCTCCTATCAACGCTACCTGGAAAATAAGTTGCGCCAGGGTCTCGGTTTCCGCGGCGTTCCTCTGAAGTTGATTTTTGCCAAGGCTGCCCGTAAAATAGATACCAAGGCGGAGATGAGAGCATAATGATAGCTGAGTTCATCGCCGTAGTAGCCATTGCTTATCTCCTTGGTTCCATTCCCTTCGGCTTGATAATAAGCAAGCTAAAGAGCGGAGTGGATATCAGGGAATATGGAAGTGGTAAGACTGGCGCTACCAATGTGATGAGAACCGCAGGAACGAAGCTGGCCGCCTTAACCCTGGTTCTCGATGTGGCCAAAGCTGCCGGGGCAGTCGTAGTGGCCACTGTAATTATAGGTAGCGAAAATGGCATCTTAACTGTTGGCGGTGTGTCTGTGCACTGGCAGCATTTGGCCCAGGTTGCGGCGGGCCTGGCTACGGTAGCAGGGCATAACTGGCCTGTATTCGCCAAGTTCAAAGGGGGCAGGGGGGTCACTGCCTATTTTGGTACGTTGTTCGCGATTTATCCTCCGGCCGGTATATTTGGTGCCCAGGTTGTGGCTATAGCAGCACTACGCAGCCGGCATATGTCCCTTGGTTCCCTGCTCGGCGCTTTAGCTGCTTTGTGTTTAATGATACCCTTAACCATAGTTTACAATTTCCCTCCTATCTATGTAGCTTACGGGTCGGTGGTTGTTGCCCTGGTTATCTACCAACATTTGGACAACATAAAACGCTTAAGACAAGGCACGGAACGCCGGTTATGGTGAAAGAGCAAGATAGACCATGCCTAACGTGACTATCATAGGCAATACCTCTTGGGGCAACACCTTAGGCACGTTGCTGAGTGACAAAGGCGCAACGGTAAGACTATGGACGCGAAGCGATGGTGAGGCTGAAGAACTAAACCAGCGAGGGCATCGCTATTCCTCTACCAGCTATATTGAGGAAGCCCTGGATGGGGCTGACCTGGCAATCTGGGCGGTTCCCTCTCAGAGGTTGAGACAAAACGTCAATCAAGTCAAGAATTATCTCACCGATTCGATGCTATTGATGAGTGCTGTCAAGGGATTGGAAGTAGATAGTGGTAAGAGGATGTCACAAGTGCTGGCGGATGAAATTGCTCCTCCCTTGAGGCAGCAAATTTGTGTTGTCTCTGGTCCCAATCTAGCCAGGGAAATTTCCAGCGGCCTGCCTGCAGCTTCAATCATTGCCGCTCATGATATAGCCTTGGCGGAAAGAGGACGGAAACTAATGGAGTCACCCCAATTCTTGTTATCCACTAGCGATGATGTCATCGGAGTTGAATTGGGCGGAGCCCTGAAAAACATTATAGCCCTGGGAGCGGGCATGATAGATGGGTTGGGCCTGGGTGACAATGCGAAGGGAGCCTTCATTGCCTGGGGATGGACCGAGGTGGTTTCTTTGGGGATGACTTTGGGAGCCAGTGCCGGCACTTTTTACGGCCTGGCTGGTTTGGGTGACCTGATAGCTACCTGTTCCAGCACTCTAAGCCGTAACCATTATGTTGGCCACGAACTGGCCAAAGGTCGTTCTTTGCCTGAGATATCTGCTTCTATGCCGAACGTTGCCGAGGGAGTCGCCACCACCATGGCAGCCCACCAGTTAGCAGAAAGCCAAGGCCTTGAATTACCCGTTATCAACCTTATTCATGGAATTCTTTTTGAAGGCTTATCCCCAAGCCGAGCATTGATCGAGTTCAGAGAACTAGCGGCAAGCCATTGTTGACCTTGAGCTAGACGTCTATAGGTGGTTCAGTGCGAGGCAGCACTTTCGCCAGTTCTTCAAGAAGGCGGCGCTGGTTCTTGTCCAGACGTTGTGGGGTTATCACGTCCACTTTCACGAGCAAGTCTCCTCTTTTCTTGGCATCAATATAAGGGATTCCCTTGCCTTTCAAGCGAAAGGTTTCCCCGCTCTGAGTTCCTGGCGGTATCTTCAACTCTACCTTTCCATCCAAAGAGGGCACTCTCACCTCATCGCCCAGAGCGGCCTGGGCGAAATTGATTGATAGCTCATAAAGAATGTCACTGCCATGTCTCTGGAATAACTTGTGTGGCTGTACTGAAAGGGTGATATAAAGGTCGCCCGCAGGGCCTCCATATGAGCCAGCACTGCCTTCTCCCTCCAGGCATAGTTGTTGCCCGTTATCCACGCCAGCGGGAATATCAACCTTTATCCCCCGCTTCATTTTTGTTCTACCCCTGCCGTGGCATTGAGAACAGGGATTACTTATTACAGCGCCACTGCCTTCACAGCGAGCGCAAGCGGTGATACTAGTGTAGCGCCCAAAGATGCTTTGTTGGACTCTTCTAACTTGGCCCGTGCCCCGACAATCAGGACAGGTCTCGGGATTGGTTCCCCGTTCGCTGCCAATTCCATGACATGAAGGACAATACTCAATGCGTTGTATTTCGACTTCTCTAGTACAGCCGAATACCGCCTCCTGAAAGGAAAGGCTGAGGTGAGTGCGCAGGCTATCTCCTTTTCGAGGAACACGCTGAGCAGTCCTGCCAAACGGGGTGCCGAAAGCACCGAAGAAGGATTCAAAAATGTCTCCCAGCCCACCAAAGCCAAAATCGGCAAACCCTCCCTCGACATCTACTCGGCCATAGCGGTCATACCGACGCCTTTTCTCAGGGTCAGAAAGAATCTGGTAGGCCTCGTTTATTTCCTTAAATTTTTCCTCCGCCCTTGGCTCCCTATTGCGGTCGGGATGGTACTGAAAAGCTAATTTGCGAAACGCCCTCTTAATCTCTTCGTCACTGGCGTTTCGAGGCACTCCCAGTAATTCATAATAATCTTGTTTTATCGCCATAACCTCTAAGTATAACTCCTTGCTGCTTATGCTGACAACTTTCAGATTTGAATTCTTAGTAATTTTTGAAAACTGGACACTTAATCCTTGAAAGCTGGACAGTTAACGATTCAAAACTGGACTGGGATATTACATCCTTTCACAAAAAGAGGAGGGATGTATGGACCAGATCCACAAGAGGGCCACCGCCGAAGAAGTAAAGATTTTGCTGAAAGGGTATTGCCATGGTTTGTTGGACAGGCCC